>JAIBAH010000175.1 GCA_019695295.1 Bacteroidia bacterium
ATAAAAGGTTCACAAATCGAATCATTTCATTGGTCGGAAAATTTTCTTCTTTTTCCTTGGAAAGCAAATAACTTGTGGACATATCAATTACTCGAGAGTTAGTATTTCTTGTAAAATTTCTACTTTCGTGGCTATAGTCATAATGAAGGGCGAGATAAATACAAGCAAAAGGTGGAATACCCCCTTCATCGTTGTCTATACTAATAAATGAGTGCTTTATTTTGAAAGGGTTGAAGCACTTAAAATTACCCTTGCCATCAATGCAAACAAAACAAAATTTCGAATTTTCATTTCTGTCGGAGTGATTATATGTACTAAAAATAAAATCAAATAAAGTACTTTTACCAGTTCCATTCTTTCCTACAATTGCTGTGATATTAGAAACTATTTTACCCTCACCAAAGAATTTTTCTGGAATATTCTCTACATATTTGATATCAGAGATTATTCCTGTTTCTAAATCACAGGTAACTTTGTAGTTGGGGTGTATCTGAAACCCTTGTTTTCGTATATTCCGATAGTTTTCAATCCATATATATAGTAACTGCATAAATTGTAAGAATCATAAATGTGTGGGAAAAGTACAAAGGTAATAAAATTCAATCAAATCGTGAGTCTATGTTAATAAGTACCTGATGATAAAAAACCTGACACCCTGAATAGGTATTTGAATGTAGGATTAGAAGAGATTTCAGGGCTAACGCCCCTAATCAATGTGGGGGATGAATTTTGCTACGAAGATTTCAGGGCTAAGGCCCCTGAATTTTGAAAACAGGTAACTGAGCGTAAAGTCCTGAGACCAATTGTTTCTTAAAAATAATTGGTTAACAGCGTTTTATCCTATAAATCTGAATGTCGGTTTTTCTTTTGTCCATTTACTTATACCATTTCCTTTTAATGATGACGTATGTATTTTTTTGTTATTTTCTTTGGTGTTTTATTCTGATTAGAAAGACCTGACTTTTCTATATCAAAACGGTATTATCTATATTCTATCCATATTTTGTACCTGCAACACAGAAAGACGCAGAAATAGCCCTTGAGATTGAAAACCTCAAGGGCTATTACAGAATGCCTCGTTTTATATGAAACCAACGACCAAAAACCAACCTCGATTAAGCCCCTCGCCCCTTACACCTGAATTACCCCCGGATTAAATGGTTTTATTTCGGGGTTCATGTTGGCGATTTCTATTCCTGTGGAGATTACCTTTCGGGTATCGGCAGGAAGGATAATATCATCTACCCACAGTCTTGCGGCGGCAAAATAGGGGGAGGTTTGTGCGTTGTATCGGTCGGTAATTTCGTTGAGGAGTTTGCTTTTTTCGTCCGGGTCAATGGTTTTTCCTTTTGATTCGAGGGCAGAAACCTGAATTTGCAGTAGTGTATTAGCGGCTTGCGCGCCTCCCATTACGGCAATCTGAGCCGTAGGCCATGCAAAAATCAAGCGGGGGTCATAGGCTTTCCCGCACATTGCATAATTACCGGCTCCGTAGGAGTTACCTACCACGATGGTGAATTTTGGTACCACGGAGTTTGCTACCGCATTCACCATTTTTGCTCCGTCTTTTATGATTCCTCCCTGCTCCGAACGGGAGCCTACCATGAATCCGGTTACATCCTGTAAAAAGAGTAAGGGAATCCGTTTTTGATTACAGTTCATGATAAAACGGGCGGCTTTGTCTGCGGAGTCCGAATAAATTACGCCTCCGAGTTGCATTTCGCCTTTGGCAGACCGGAGTATTTTGCGCTGATTGGCCACAATTCCTACTGCCCATCCGTCAATCCTTGCATATCCGGTGAGGATGGATTGTCCGTAGCCTTCTTTGTATTCGTCCCAGGTTCCATTGTCAATGATTCGGAGAATGACTTCTCTCATGTCATAGGGTTTGGTTCTGTCCGCAGGGATAATTCCCGTTAATTCTTTGGGGTCAAACTCCGGCAATGCGGGCTTAATGCGGTTGAAGCCGGCTTTGGGTTTATCGCCCTGCATTCCGATAATGGATTTTATCTTATCAAGACAGGTTTTGTCATCGGGCATTTTATAGTCTGTTACCCCGGAAATCGTGCTGTGCATGGTCGCTCCGCCAAGTACTTCCTGATCTACGTCTTCCCCAATAGCCGATTTTACGAGATAAGGTCCTGCAAGAAACACGGAGCCTGTACCATCTACAATCAGGGCTTCGTCGCTCATAATGGGTAAATACGCCCCCCCGGCAACACAGGGTCCCATAATTGCGGCAATCTGAGTGATTCCCATACTACTCATGACGGCATTGTTTCTGAATATTCTGCCAAAATGCTCTTTGTCGGGGAAGATTTCGGCCTGCATTGGCAGGAAAACGCCGGCACTATCTACAAGGTAGATAATCGGGAGGTGATTTTCCATCGCTATTTCCTGTGCTCTGAGGTTTTTCTTCCCTGCCATCGGAAACCATGCACCGGCTTTTACGGTAGCGTCGTTGGCTACAATCATGCATTTTTTTCCGCTGATTGTACCGATTCCGCACACGACTCCAGCGGAGGGACATCCTCCGTACTCCTCGTACATCCCGTCAGCGGCAAAGGTTCCTATTTCGATAAAGTCGTCTTTATTATCGAGCAGGTAGTTTATTCTTTCCCTTGCTGTCCATTTTCCCTTGGCCTTGTGTTTGGCAATGGACTTTTCTCCTCCCCCGAGTTTTATTTTATCGCTTTTGGCTTTCCACTGACGTACAAGTTCGCGGAAACTGTCTTCATTTATATTAAACTGAATATCTGTATCTTCGTATTTCTTTTTCACTTTTTAGTTAATTTATATACTTGTTTTACTTTTTCCGGAGAAATGAAGGTTTCCTCAGCCTGTTGTCACTTCGGGGTATTGTATGGCGATATTTTCCAGCATGATTCCGGTCATTTTTTCCAGGTCAAATTCGGGTTTCCAGCCCCAGTCATTACGGGCTTCTGTATCGTCAATGCTCATAGGCCAGCTGTCGGCTATTTTCTGGCGGAAGTCCGGTACATAAGTGCACTGAAATCCGGGAATTTGCTTTTGAATACTTTGCGTAATTCCGAGCGGCGAAAAGCTCATTCCGGAAAGATTATAGGAAGACCGGTTTTTGATTTGTTCCGGAGGGGAATCCATCAGAAGAATGGTAGCCCGGATAGCATCTTCCATGTACATCATGGGTAGGGCTGTATCTTCCCGGAGAAAACACTGATAGGGCTTATTCTGAACGGCATAATGATAAATATCTACGGCATAATCCGTAGTGCCGCCGCCGGGAGCCGCTTTATATCCAATCAGGCCAGGATAACGAAGGCTTCTTACATCTACTCCGTATTTTTCAAAATAGTATTCACACCATCTTTCCCCGGCAAGTTTGCTGATACCATACACTGTATTGGGGTCCATTACGCAATACTGAGGGGTATTGTCTCTGGGGGAATTGGGTCCGAAAACGGCGATGGAGCTCGGCCAGAAAATTTTGGTTAAATGGGAGATGTCTTTGGCTGCTTCAAGGGTATTGAAGAGTCCTTCCATATTGAGTTTCCATGCAAACATCGGGTCCTGTTCACCTTTTGCAGAAAGAATTGCCGCAAGATTATAAATTGTACCAATCTGATACTCCTGAATTACGGCGTACAACCTTTCTTTGTCCATTACATTCAGTTGCAGGTACTGTGCCGCAATGTTTACTTCTTTTTCGGGGCGGATATCGGAAGCGATTACGTTTTCTGTCCCTTTTTGCAGGCATAGCTCTTCTACAAGTTCACTACCGATTTGTCCCAATGCTCCTATAACGAGTATTTTCGGTGTATTCATTTTAGTTAAAAATATTTGGCGGTAATATTAAATGATATTTATATAAAATTTTTCTTTTTCTGTATTAACGATTTAAGCGCAAAAGTAGCGTTTTTTTTATTTTGAATTGCTTTTCAATCCAAAAATAAAGAACGCTTTTTTGTTTATTTTGTTTAAAGGTTTTACTTACAGTCCTTATTTATACCTGCTACGTAATGCTGGATTACGTCGAGTTCTGTTTTTACTTCTGAACCTTCAAAACCGGAGATATCGTTCAGGGTTACGGACTGAAGGTATTGTGCAAGAAAGGGTTTGGACAGGGGCATATAAGACCAGTGCCATTTTTCCTCGTTATAGCCGTAGGGCCGCTCTGTACCTTTGGGAGTATAGGGCTGACAGAAACCGTACTCATGGGCATGTTTTAGCATCCACTCGTAGATTTTTTTCCCTTCTCCTTTTTCAAAATGTTCGTTGCTGAGGTCATTTAAATCCATATCGCTCCCCCAGTGATGACGGGAGGTGCAGGGCATGGAACTGTAGGTAAGAATTTCGGAAGCCCGGTTTGCGGCACCCGATACTCCGGCATATTTTCCTTTCCACTTGCCGTTCCATATTTCTTTTTGTCTTTCAAAGTCTCTGGTAGCAGAAATAATGAGGAGTTTTACACCGTCTTTGAGTGCAGCGTCATACATTTTTACAAATGCTGCATAAGCTTCTTTTCTGAGATAGGCTTCTCCGTAACGGTTGGTGTGGGTTTTTTCTACTTTGATAAAATCAGGGTGGGATTCAAATTTGAATTTTCCCAGAAGGTATTCTTTTGAAACAACCACGGGCAATGAGGCCGGCGAGTTAGAGGGCTTGGCGGAAGAAGGTCCCGGTACGGACGGAATTTTATGTGTTTCCGGTTCTTTGTATTCTTTGTTTGAGGTATCTCCTGTGGTAAGCTGGATTTGTTCCGGCTTTTGCGTTTCGTTTTTGGGTTCCCCGCAGGCGGCTAAAAATAAATAAAGCGTTATACAGGCTCCTGTTTTGAAAATATTCATGTTTCTTATTTTCGGTATGTTTCTGTTTTTACGTTTCAAAAATCCGAACAAAAGTACTCCTCTTTAGTTGTTTATCCAACAAATTTATCTGCGAATGCGCAAAAAAGTTTTTTTATTTCCGGGATTTGTGGAAGACCGAAGGGTTTTTGCCCGTATGGAGGAGTTCCTGATGGCTGATTTTGAATTGGTTCATGTGGATTATTTGCCGGTACTGGCTGAGATGGAACAGGAGTATGCGGATATTTCGTGGTTTTGCGGAAGGCTCCGGGAATTATATGATATAAAAAAGGAAGATTTACTCGTGGGTCATTCGTTCGGGGGGTGGGTATGTGCAAATGTACAAACAATCACGGGAAGTCCTGTGGTTTCGATTGCTTCTTTTACAAATCCTAAAAAACCGGTACATGGTTTCATCGGGTTTAATCGTCTGGGGTTTGGTTTGGTGCGTTTCGGTGCGTTTAAATGGCGGCTTTTTCATAGAATCGCTTTGTGGAAATACAGGAATACGCCTCAGTTGCCGGTAATACAGGTGGGACTGGATATTATGAATACCTGGCAGGACCGGGATTTGCTGAAGATTACGCGGCTGATTGCTTTTCAGCGGGTGGTTTCTCCTGTGGCTCCTTTGCTGCGCTTTCATGCTGACCGGGATGAAATTGTGTATCCTCCGGATGAGCCTCATTTTTGCGTTCCGAGTGCGACTCATGCGATTCATTATACGCATGCTCAATGGATTTCGGGAGTGATTTTGCAATGGGTAAAGGCGGAATATCCGGCTTTTTAACTGAAAGTACGGGGTTTTGGATGGCCGGAAATTTATTTTTTGCTTTCTGTTTCGTTTCGCTTTGGTAAATCTGTAATTTTGCACCCCAAATAGCTGTAACTGATTTTTTTCACTTTTATATACACCAAAAAAATGATTGCTAAATATCAAAAAGTTGCCGTAATAGGAGCGGGTACTATGGGAAATGGGATTGCGCATGTCTTTGCTCAAAGCGGATATGATGTGAATCTGATTGACGTTTCTCAGCCGGCGCTGGATAAAGCCCTGGTTACTATCGGAAAGAATATGGACAGGCAGGTAAAAAAGGAGCTGATGACTGAGGAGGCGAAAAATGCTGCCCTCGGACGAATTCATGCTTTTACGGTTTTGAAGGAAGGGGTGGCGGACAGGGATATCGTAGTGGAAGCGGCTACGGAAAATGTGGAGTTAAAGTTCAAAATTTTCAGGGAAATGGACGCTCATTCTCCGGAGCATGCAATCCTTGCCACGAATACGTCTTCTATTTCTATTACGCATCTTGCGGCTCAAACCCAAAGAAGCGGTAAGGTAATCGGAATGCACTTTATGAATCCGGTGCCTGTGATGAAGCTGGTAGAAATTATTACGGGATATGATACTACCGAGGAGATTAAAAATGATACGGTAGCGCTTTCGGCTGATTTGGGAAAAATTCCTGTAGCGGTAAATGATTATCCGGGTTTTGTGGCTAACCGGATTCTGATGCCGATGATTAATGAGGCGATTTATACTTTATTTGAAGGAGTGGCTGGTGCTGAGGAGATTGATAATGTGATGAAATTGGGTATGGGTCATCCGATGGGGCCGCTTCGTCTGGCTGATTTTATTGGTCTGGATGTTTGTCTGGCGATTCTGAATGTTTTGCACGAGGGTTTTGGTAATCCGAAATATGCTCCTTGTCCTCTGCTGAAAAAGATGGTGGCTGCAGGACATTTGGGGGATAAAACCGGAAGAGGGTTTTATACTTATTCCAAATAGTTTTTCCGGATTTAATACATCATTGGTAAACGCTCATCGCTCATTTCGGCTTAGTTCGGCTTTCGCTCACTAACCACTACTCAATGAGCGAAGAGATTTTTCCGGGAAGCCTTCGATGAACCCTTATGGGATTATCGGAGGTTTTTTCTTTTTATAATTGAGCGCAGCCGAAAATATCTTGTCCTAATACAGGGTTACACATTCAAATCAAAAAAACATTTAACATTTATGAGAAAGCGTAAAGGTATCAGTGGGTGGGTACCCCCCCCCTCTGCCTATCCGAGGAGGGTTTACCCACCCCCTGCCCCGCCTCCGAGGAGGCTAATCCTGCAAGGGAAAAATACGGAAAACGCATAATATAAAAAACCGAACCAATTGAAGTTAATTTTTTTTAATGGATAGTAATACATATTTTTGTGATAAAATATATTCAGTCTCATCATCAACT
>JAIBAH010000176.1 GCA_019695295.1 Bacteroidia bacterium
GTTATGGAAATTTTTGAGAAGTTGCATCTTGATATTACAAAGCATGAAATCCAGCATTTCAAAAGCTGGCTCTATCGGGTTGCTCAGAATCATTGTCTGATGAAACTAAGGAAAGCACAGATAAAATTTGAGTATAAAGAGATAGGTGGCAATGAACTGGCTGAGGATATTTCCTGGATAGAGTTGAACGAGCAGAAGGAGAAAGAGGAGAAAAAGCTTGGCGGGCTGGAAAAATGCATTGAACAGTTAAAATCAGAACAAAAATCCTGTATTGATATGTTTTATCTGAAAGAAAAAAGCTATAAGGAAATTGAATCAGAAACGGGATTAAGTTTTAAGGAAGTAAAAACTCATATACAAAACGGGAAATTAAATTTGAAAAAGTGTTTACAAAAATATGCGTAATCCGGACCATCTACATAACGTTTCAGCCTGTATCTCCAGAGAAGATCTGATTCGATACCTGAACGGGCAAACCGACAAAAAGGAAACCCGCAGGATTGAATTGCATATTTCTGAGTGTATGCTATGTGGAGATGCCGTCGAAGGATTTCAGAAAAAAGGCAATTTCGCCCGGCTGCCTTCTGAGTTTGAAGGCCTGGAAAAAGAAATCCTGAAAAAATATGCCGCACCCAAATCCGGTATTTTCCCTTTGTGGCAAAAATTTTCTATCGCTGCTTCCATCCTCGTTCTGTTTGGATTCAGCCTTTATATTATAAACCTTCAGTTCAAAAAAACGGAAAAAGGAACGGACTCAATCGTGCAGAATGAAGTTCCTGCTGAGCCTAAAGTGACTGAAGAGACTCCGTCCGAATCTCCGAAAGAAGAGACTCCTGTCCTCGCTGACAACCAGAAACCGCTTGAAAATCAGCAACTCCCCAAGGGCGACAGTAAGAAGGAAACCTCCCCCGCTCCGGTTTCTCCTCCTGATATTGAAACAACAAAAACACAGGAAGCCGTTGCTTTATACGGGGAAACAGAAAGTAAGATAACCGATAAATACCATGATAAACCCAAAGATGCTAAAAAAGAAAGCCTCACAGTAATGGAAGACACCCGGTTAAAGGAAAACGCAGTTAATGGAATGGAAAAACCCACTGCCCCCCCTGTGCCGGAAAAAGCAGTAAGTACCTCCAGGCCTGCTGCCAATATGCCTTCAGCCCCTGTGGTCACCCCGGGAAATTACTACGAAAAGGAAAAAGATGAGGCTGAAGACATACAAATTGCAGATGTGGTTGTTTCCAGTAAAAAGAACCGAGCTGAAAAAAAATCAATGCCTTCCAAAACAGAATCTTACTCACTGGATAAGCAAACAGAATCTTTAGAGGACGTAAAAGCCACTGAATTCAGTCTCTATCAGCAGGGAATCAATGAAAAAAAGAACAAAAACTACCAGAAAGCGATTGAGCTTCTTTCTTCGGTTCCTTATTATGACACCAAATACGAGGACGCTCAGTGGGCGATAGCAGAATGCTACGAAAAACTGGGAGACAAGAAAAATGCCAGTGCTATTTATGATGCAATGGCTTCCCGAAAATCAAAATATGCCAATAAGGCCAAAAAAGCGGCTGCTGAGTCTAAGAAATAATCTTATGAATTGAAAAACCGGTCAGATCAGGTCTTTCATGGGCTGAGTCCCGTACATTTTATTCTGAGAAGTCATTTTCAGCAAATAATTCAGTCTTTTTTGTGCTTCCGGAGTTCTGGAAGTTTCATCAATCCAGCCAATCTTTAATCTTTGGTAAAAATAAGGAAAACGCTGAAAATTTTCCCATATGAATGCATCCGCCTGAAGTTGTTCCAGAATCCATTCAGGGATAATTAAAGGGTCGTTTTCGCTGCCAATCTGTGACTGAACAGGAAGTATGCCAGCTTCGGTCATCAGTCCCTGCCGCTGAAGTTTCCATATTCTCTGACGATTCAACTCTGAAAGATTGCTTTTTTTGCGCCGGGGGGTAATTCGCTGCACAGTGCTCTCTTCACAGTATTTCTTCACTGTACCATCAATCCATCCAAAACACAAGCACTCTTCTACCATATCATCATAACAAATAGCGGGTTTTTTGCTGGCTTTATTAAAAGTTCTGAGCCATATTTCCGCTTTTGTTTGATGATTCATCAGTAGCCAGTCTCTCCATTCCTGACGATTCATAGGATAGAAAACTTCTGTGATTTCCATTTCAATATGTTTATTAAGAGAACAAAATTAATAAAAAAATTCACCGGATAATCAGAAATGAAGTTTATCCGGTGAAAAAATCTCTTTTATTCCTTTATAAACTTTCCGTATGCAGGAGGATTGTCATCTGCCTGTATCTTTATAATATAAATTCCGGTGCCCGCCCTGAAAGGGATATTCTTTGGGTTTACATAATCAAACGTTTCCTTTAAGATTGTATTACCCTGAATATCTGTAACTTCCATCTGTACGTTTCTGTAGCCTCCATCCATAAGAATCTGAAAGAAGTCCTGAACGGGGTTTGGAAGTAATTGAAAATGAGGTAACTTTACAGGAGAAGAAATATTGTTTGTAAGCTGGCATACCGTCAATGACGTATTGGTTTGTATTGGGGCATTATAGTCAAAATAAATCGAAGCGGTATTGGAAATCTGAGTACCGTTAGTCATAGCATTTTTGGGTTTTATCCGGTATTGAATATATCCCATAGAAGCTAAAGGGTCTGTGAATGAATCTGTGAGCATAATGTCCGGGTAAAAAACGGTCAGGTAATTTCCCGTAAGGGTCACCTGATTGGGGTGGCTGTAAGACAAAACATCAAAGGTTTCCGGTGCAAGCTGACTGTCAAGGGTATCCCTAAGGCGGATATTAAAAGCAGGTCCGTTTCCGGTATTCTGAAAATGGATTGTATAAGTCAGATACCCTGAATAATCCGGAAGTACTTTTTCAGGATATACCTCCTTAATATTAGGATCAAAAGACATCTGTACAAAATAGCAATAATTCAGGGTATTGTTGGATGGATTAATATCTCCTGCATTAGGGGTAACTGACACATCCACGCATATCATATCTCCGGGGAGAGCGGTTGTATCCACCCAAAACATCAATCCAAAGTCCTGACTCATATTTATCTGAGCAAAATTGGCAATAGCATAAGTAAAATTAGTTCCGGAAGCAGAGACCGACGGGGAAAGAGCATTGACAACGGGACCGATGTAAGTGACCGGCCCTGAGACGCTTACCTCAACCTGCCCGGAGATTCCTGAACCACAGGTCAAACCATAAACGCCGGAAAGCTCGCCGGCCAGCACATTGAGTTGGTGGATTTGACCCGGCGCAGCCCAAAGCCCGTGTGTAACTGATTGAGCGGAAACATCAAACCCGGAATTGCAGTTTAATCCGTAGTTTTGGGTTGAAATACCGGTTACTGATATTGTATCAATATTCCCACCACCCGGACAACTCACCTGAATGCTGGAATTACCCAGCTCGGGCTCTACATAATATAACCCCGAATCGGGAAGAAAAATAGTATAAGTGCCGTTTAAAAAGGTATAAATATGTGCCTGATAATTTCCTGTATTCCACACATTGAGTTTAATATTTTTCAAACCAGATTCGCTCGCATCCTGAATACAATTACTGTTCAAATCATTATAGACCACTCCCGTTATTTTATAGGGGGTTGTAGAAAGTACCGGGTAAACCGCCGTCGAAACATTATAGTTCCATCCTGTAGGTTCAGAAAAGGCCCACCATGACCCGTCACTCCATTGCTCGTATGCTGTACCGGGTGGAGGAGAGTTTCCATCCCGGTTGGTATAAATAGCAAAGGTGTCTCCTGAATTGTAAGGAAGGTCAAACCCTACAAAAAAAGGGCCTGAAACATTCGCTCCATTGAGAAGGACTACTGTAGAATCTCCGTTTGCAACATCGTTTACAATATCCTGTAAATTTACCATCTGGGAATCGAGGACTACCCCTGGTTTCCCATTTGCGTCTTTATCCCACACTTTTATTTGAAAGGTAGTATTGGGGTTGGAAGAAACCGCATGACCAAAATGCAGAATAACTGAAGAGACTGTAGTGGGAGGTCCGGAATAGTTAAAAAACTCCGCTTTTGCATTATCATAGTAACTGTTTTGCCCGGAAACATACCCCCATTGTCCGCTTGAATTCACCCTATATAGTTCAAGAGTATCCAACACATCAATATTAGACAAGGTATCTACCTGCGCAATCAGCCTGCCGTACAGCAAAGAGCATAAAAATAACAACACCCATGATTTTTTCATTTTAGTTAAGTATTTAATTTTTATAATAGAGAAAAATATTGGTAAAATTAACCCATGTACTCATCCGCATGCTATAAAAAAACATGAATGGTATAAATTTCTGCTCAGGCGGTATAAAAAGCAGGTTATTTCTACAAATCCCTCCTGATTAAGTCAGAAACAAAGATAAACTCTTCCAGGCGCGGGTTATTCGGATGAAGAATTTCTTTTTTGCTGCCTTCCCAGTCTTTACGGCCTTCATAAACAAACAAGATATTATCCCCTATATTCATCACACTGTTCATGTCGTGGGATACAACAATTGTAGTCATATTATACTCAACCGTAATTTCCTGAATCAGTTTATCCACTAAAGAAGAAGTTAGCGGGTCGAGTCCTGAGTTGGGTTCATCCACAAACAAATATTTGGGAGTCAGTGCAATTGCTCTTGCAATTCCCACCCGTTTTTTCATTCCTCCGGATAATTCTGAGGGGAATTTACTATTCACCCCTTTCATATTCACCCTTTCCAGCACTTCATCTACTCTGCGAAGTTTTTCTTTAAAAGTCTGATTAGTAAACATGTCCAGCGGAAACATAATATTCTGCTCTACAGTCATGGAATCAAAAAGGGCACTTCCCTGAAAAAGCATTCCGATTTTTTTTCGTATTTCTCTTTGAGTAGCATAATCTGCCTTGTAAAAATCCACATCCTCAAACAATACCGAACCCGAATCAGGAGGCAATAATCCCACAATCGTCTTAAGGGTTACGCTTTTTCCGCTACCGGAAGCTCCGATAATCATGCTTACTTCCCCTGTTTCAAAAGTGAAACTGATTCCTTTCAGAATTTCTTTTTCTCCAAATTTTTTGCGAATATCTTTTATTTCGATTCCCATAAATTACAACATGATTTGTGCGATAAAATAATCTGCAACTACCATCGCCATACAACTATAAACCACCGCTTTGGTACTGGATTGCCCTACTTCAAGCGCTCCTCCGGAAGTGAAATATCCGTGATAAGCCGATATGGTTGAAATCAGGAACCCAAAAACAAAAGATTTGGTGTACATAACTGTTACCTGAAATGGCTCAAACCACTGCTGAACCCCCTGAGTAAATTCAACCCGGCTTACCGCTCCGGTTAAATCCCCTGCAATGATTCCACCCGCATGACACAAAAACGCAGAAACTGTTACCAGCCCGGGAAATGCAAACAATGCACCTATGACTTTCGGTAAAATCAGATATGCAACCGAGTTAATTCCCATTACTTCCAGTGCGTCTATCTGCTCCGTTACCCTCATGGTCCCAATCTGTGACGCAATGCTGGAACCTATCCTTCCGGCAAGAATAAATGTCACCACCGTAGGCGCAAGCTCCAGCAGGGAGGAAGCAGACACTACCGAACCTATGGTAGATTTGGGAATCCACGCACTCACTAACTGATAAGCTGTTTGCAGTGTCGTTACCCCTCCTACAAAGGTTGAAATCAACACTACTATACTCATACTTCCCAGCATCATGGATATAATTTCATCCAGTATCAATTTCGTATATACCTTTGGACGCTCAAGCGAGTGAAAAAGCGAACCTAAAAGAATAATATACCTGCCTATATGAAAAACTGTTTTTGATAACATATTTCTTTTTTATGCAAATAACGCATTATTTTTCAAAAAAAAATAATGAAAAAAATATTTCCTGATAATTTTTCTCTTATGCCTTATTGATACCGTTCTTTAATCCATACTTTGTTTTATTTCAATAAAATTCTTTTCCGTAGAGTTTTCTCTAAATGCTTGTCTGCCCGGGGGAAATTCGGGTTTTGAATAGTTTCATTTCCTGATTTTATGAAAAAAAACTCAACATTAACCGGCCAAAACAGAAAGATGAATACGCTGTCTTTAATTTTGTGTGTATCCTTTTATCTGGATTTCCATCCTTTACAGTCTATGAAAGGAATAATTCAATTGATTTTTTTTAACAATTTTTTAACTTTTTTTTAATAAATTACAGTTTGAGCGAAGGAAATGCAGGAGAAAAACGTCTAAGAGTCTTTCAAACTAAAAAATACATTACCGATGTGCTTTTTCCTGAGAAAAAAACCGGTAATAAATAAGTATCATATCTGTTCATTCTACATTCAACATAATAAAAAATTTATGAAATTACGTTTCGGGTCTTTAATGTTTTTTTGTTTCATCTATGCCTGGAGTATAGGTCAGGGGTTTTATGACCAGAATTCTATCCAGAAAATCGAAATCACTTTTGCTCAGTCAAACTGGGATTATATGCTGGATACGGCCAAAAACGGAAGTGAGGGGTATTTACTTGCGCCACTATGCAAAGTAAACGGTGTTCCCTATGATAGTGTAGGAGTAAAATACAAAGGGAACAGTAGTTACAATCAAAATAATATGAAAAACCCCCTTCACATTGAACTGGATTATGTACATGGATACGCTGACTATGATGGTTATACAGACATCAAACTATCCAACGGAAAATCAGACCCTTCATTTATAAGAGAGGCTTTATCTTATCAGATTCTTAAAAATTACATGCATTGCCCGGTCGCAAACTGGGCTCAGGTATATATCAATGGTCAGCTCTACGGTTTATATACTAACGTAGAAAGTATTAATAAAGCATTTATCGATGAACACTTTCAGGTAAGTAATAAAACCATCGTAAAATGCAATCCCAAAAATGCCGGCCCGGGCGGTTCAACCAGTAATCTTTCCTATCCTGGAACGGATAGCACATTATACTATAATCGGTATGAAAT
>JAIBAH010000177.1 GCA_019695295.1 Bacteroidia bacterium
ACGGTCTTGTTGACAATACCGTAAACGGAACGGGTCTTGGAACTCCATCGGGTACTCCATTATATGCGAACTTAGTCAGCGGCGGATTGGTAGTAGGTTCAGTAGCAGTTGACCCTGCAACAGGAACTTACACCTTAACCGGAGCGAACGGAATCGAAATCAATACAGCATATGAAGTAATTATCAGCACCACTCAGGGCACCAACGGAGCAGCAGTAAGCACGGTATTACCCACCAACTGGGTAGTAACCGGTGAAAACTTAGGCTCAGGCGCAGGAAATGACGGAACAGCAAACGGTTCCCTTTCCGTAAGCGTAGGCACAACGAACGTAAGCAACGTAAACTTCGGTATCGAGCAATTACCTAATAGTGCTACCCCTGCAACAACTTCTCAGGTAAACCCAGGCGGAACTACTCAGGTTCAGTCAGTAACCCTTACCGGTTCAGACCCGGAAGACGGAGCATTAGGGACAAGCAATAGCGTTCAAATCACAACGCTTCCAGGCAATGCAACCTTATACTATAATGGAGTAGCGGTTACGAGTGGTCAGATAATCACGAACTACAACCCAACCTTACTGACGCTTGACCCGACCTTCGCCGGAGCAGGAACAGTAACTTTCAATTTTGCTTTCGTTGACGCAGCAGGAAATGCTGACCCAAGTCCGGCAACCGCTACAATGAACTTCACGGATATCAGCATCAGCGGAACAGTATTCAACGACGCCAACGGTCTTGTTGACAATACCGTAAACGGAACAGGTTTGGGTAACCCATCAGGTACTCCATTATATGCAAACTTAGTCAGCGGTGGCTTAGTAGTAGGTTCAGTAGCAGTTGACCCTGCAACAGGAACTTACACCTTAACCGGAGCGAACGGAATCGAAATTAATACAGCATATGAAGTAATTATCAGCACTACTCAGGGCACCAACGGAGCAGCAGTAAGCACAGTATTACCCACCAACTGGGTAGTAACCGGTGAAAACTTAGGCTCAGGCGCAGGAAACGACGGAACCGCCAACGGAAGCCTTAGCGTAAGCGTAGGCACTACGAACGTAAGCAACGTAAACTTCGGTATCGAGCAATTGCCTGTGGCATATGATGACAGTCAGGCATCCCAAATCAATCCGGGAGGAACCCTTACTGTTCCTGTAGCAGCAACCCTTTTCAGTGCTACAGACGCAGACGGAACGGTAACGGGAATTCTGATTACGGCTTTCCCTTCCAATGCGACAAGTATAACGATTGACGGAACGCTTTATACCGCTTTAACTTTCCCGGTTCAGGGAGTTCTGATTCCGGCCAATACCAGCGGTGAGCCTGCGCAGAGCATTCAGATAGACCCGGTTAACGGATCGGTTACTGTAGAGATTCCTTACGTTGCTGTGGACAATGCAAATATGACAGGTACCGTATCGGGAACTATCAGCCTGCCATTTTCAGCTTATCAGAACAGTACCCTTGCGGTTAACGACGACAATAATACCTTTGTCAATACACCGGTATCCGGAGATGTAACGACCAATGATCTTGATCCTGAGGGGAATACACAGACCTTCGGTGGATTTGATGACCCTTCTACTCCGGGTGTGGATTATACTGCCAGCGGTACCCTTTCCACTATTCCCGGCACAGACGAGAATGGTAATCCGGTAGCAGATGCAGGAGACCTGATTGTGAATCCTGATGGAAGTTACACCTTCATCCCTGCTAACGGATTTGTGGGAGTGATATATGTAACCTATCAGATGTGTGATAACGGTACACCGGTAGCATGCACCACTGCGGAACTGAAAATAGACGTGGCACCAATGCCGGATCCTTTTGATACCAGCAATAATGATGTAATTGCCAATAATGACGACAATCTTTCCTACGGTCAGCCGGTTTCAGACAACGTACTGAACAATGACAACGACCCGAATGAAGATACAATTCTTTTCGGAGGATTTGAAAATCCGGCAGCCCCGGGTACTTATCTTACGAGTGGTACAATAACCGTTTCCGGTACAGACTTCCAGGGTAATCCGGTAGCCAATGCAGGAACGCTTACAATCAATCCTGACGGAAGTTACACCTTTACACCAGCCAACGGATTCAACGGAGTGGTAGAAGTACCTTATCTGATTACAGACAATGCTTCTCTCCCCGCCTCAGACAACGCAATCCTGACCATCATTGTATTACCGCAAATGAATGGAAATGAGAATGACGCACCCTTTGGAGGAGATGACTTTAGTGTGACCCTGATAAATACCCCGGTAGAAGGTTCTTTCATCAGCAACGACAATGACCCTAACGGAGACGATTTATCTGTAAACGGAGTAGCGATTGACCCGTCAGGCCCTCAGACAGCCATCGGAACCTATCCTACCGGTAACGGAACAATCACCCTTTACAGCGACGGAACGTATGTATATACTCCTTCCAACGGTTTTGTAGGGAACGACAGATTTGTATATGAGATTTGCGATATCACCAGTGTGGATCCTCAGCCATTGTGTACTGAAGCCACCATCTACCTTACTGTATCAGATGTTTATCAGGAATTTGGAGACCTTCCTGCCTCATTCGGAGTAGCAAGAAACCTGATTACAACCAGCATTGTAAACGGTGTGCCTGTTCCAAGTCCTTCTTTTTGGCTTGGTACTCAGATAGACGGGGAAATTGAGACTCAGGGCGGAGCATCAGCCAACGGAGATGACAATAATAATGCTGACGGCTCAACCGGAGATGAAGACGGATTAGGATTACCTACGACCCTGACATCGGGAGATACTGCTACCTTTGCAGTAACGGTTAACAGTAATACCAGCAATCTTACCATTCATTACGGATTGTGGATAGACTGGAATAACGATGGAACCTTTGAGGATTTCTACACAGGTTCAGGTGTAACGAATAGCCCGACTACTGTAAATCAGGTGGTGAATGTGCCTGCAAACTATATCGGAGGAGGAGTTAATATGAGGGTAAGGGCCTTCGATTCCGCTCCTGCAGCAGCAGATTATCAGGGGACATTCTACAACGGAGAAACTGAAGATTTCGTGAGAATATTCAATGTAATCCTTTTCCCCGTAGAATTGCTTTCCTTCAATGCGGAACTTTCCGGAGTGGATGGGGTACTGAACTGGGTAACGAATCAGGAAATCAACAGCGACTACTTTACGGTAGAGCGGTCCTTAGACCGGGGCGTGAGCTTTGAATCAATCGGAAACGTAAATGCAGCAGGCCACTCTACTACTGAAACAGGTTATGATTTTGTGGATGCAGGAGTAGCGATGAATAAAGTAAATAAAATCTTCTACCGCCTCAAAATGGTGGACACAGACGGAACGTTTAATTACAGCAATATCGCTGAATTGAAAGTGGCTTCAACCGCAGACGCTTTACTGAATGTATTCCCGAATCCAGCAAGAGATTTGTTTACTTTTGAATATCAGTTTACAGATGGGAATAATGCAAAAGTAGTAATTTTTAACCCCTTGGGTCAGGTAATGGAATCAAGGATGGTGGAAAAACCAACTTCCAATGCTCAAATTCAGTTTAACGGAAGCGAGTGGGCAAGAGGAGTATATTTCATTCATCTGACAACGGTAAAAAATACCTATACCTTTAAATTCATCCTCGATTAATCCGGGCTGAATCCAATAAAGAAAAACGGAGCGGTATGAAAATACTGCTCCGTTTTTTTAGTGTATTAGTCAGTCACTCATTTTCAAAATTCAGGGGCATTAGCCCTGTCATCTTCGTAGCAAAATCATCCCCCATATTAATAAGGGAAGGGGCGTTAGCCCTGAAATATCTTCTAATCCTACCATTTGAATATCTATTTAGGAGGTCAGGTTTTTTATGGCCGGTTACTTATATTTCATTTTCTATACTTTTATTATATATGTTATCTCTGGCAAATCATTATCCCCGAATGGATAATTCTTTTGTACACGAATCAATTAAACGCTAAATTTCTCATCTAAAGCCAGTAGCCTGTAAGTGGCGGATTCCTACTCACTTTTTGGATGTAAAGCAGTCGCTGCTTTTCTCCCATTCAAAAATACCCCGATAAAAGTATTGCGCACTAAGAAATGATAGGAAGACAAACAGAGCACAGTTGTAACGGACAATACTGCGAAAAATTTCAAATAGATTGATACATTCCAATCATTAAGGTAGCCCGTTAATAATATGGCAACGAAAAAATGAACCAGATAAATCCAGTACGCAGATTGTACCACATACGTAATGTATAGATTGGGTATATCAGCAAAACGCAAAAACAAACCAGTTATTCCTAAACTCAAAGAACAGGTAATCAGGGAGTTGATAATTTGAAGGCCCGTCAGGCCGATGGAGTTGCCGTAAGAAAATTTCAGACAAAAGACGATGATTCCGGCCAGGGTAATTACAAAGTCAAAACGAAGTAAGGTGTATATCAGCTCTTTGTTTCGGTACAGCAGCCATCCGGTCAGATAAAAAACAAGAAAATAAGCCAGAATCCCAAACTCCGGAATCCAACTCACAGAAGTTTCAAAGGATTCAACCCCCTTTAAATACAGAAGGATAAACGAAATGCAGGTCAATGTCACTAACCGGTACGCCGGGTTTTTGAATATTCGTTCAAAAAAATTGTCAATACTGAAAACAGTTATGTGCCGGGCGATTCCGGAAAGTAAATACACCAAAACACTTATCAAAAACAAATAATATAAAAACCATAAATGAAAAAGTCCAAACGGAATATAGCTCCAGATGGAAGAAAAGTGAATCCCTGATGAAACAGGATCCTCTCCGTTAAATACCGCTTTACAATATTTAAAAGCATACATCACAAACGGATTAAGCGCAAACAGAAACACCAGAAATGGCAGAAATATACGCCTGAAACGGTTTTTGAGCATTTTTTCCGGGCCTTGGGTATAATACAATAACGCACCGAAAAAACCAGCTATCAGAAAAAACACAGGCATACGAAACGAATGTAAAAAATCCACCCCAAAGAAAAAGAAATTACTCGTATCTTTTGCCCTGAGTGGCCAGGACCTGTCATCAGAACTACTGTAACTCATCGCAGAATGAATCACCACCCCTAAAAGCATCATTACAGCCCTCAAAGAGTCAAATGCATAATATCGTTTTGGATTACTCATTTTTTTGGGGATATTCTCCGTTTATTTTCCAAATAACCTTTTTCGGAAATTTTCGTTTCCTTTGGTTTTTTCAGGTTTTACTACCAGTGCAATTATTCAATCCCTTGTAAATCGTCATCTTAAAAATGACATTCCATATTTCTGTTGATTGATTGCTTTCTCTACAATGAAACACCACACTCTTTCTTAAAGCCTCAAAGATAAGCAAATTTTCATGGGGGAAGATACAAGTTGTTTAAATTGAATAACTAATACCTTGATACTCATTTAAAGAACAAAAAAATGAACCCTTTGATTACTTTCTAAAAATAAATTTTTCAATATATTATCTGAGAATGTAAAAAATCAAAACGGTTAGTTCCGAAAATCATATTTTAATCCCAAACCTTTTCAACTTTTTAATTGATTCATACGCTCTTATAAGAGCTTGTTCTTTTACGCCTTCTTTTTTTGCTAAAGAGGTTTGGACGGCTTTTATATTTGACAGTTCAAGGTTGTCGAAAAGATTTGTTTGGCTTGAAATATCAATAATCCGGTTCCAGTCTTCTCTTGATAAAAGCAAAAGCTTGTCGTAAACAAATTTCAAATCAACTACTTGGGTTTCTTCGATTTTTGATAAGGCTTTTACCTGTTCTACAATTGATGGTTCTGACTGAATATAATCAAGCACTTTTTTCCCAAAGGCAATTTCTCTCGATGTTAAATTCTTAAATTCTCGTATTTTTTTTTCTAACTCAAAAGCAAGTAACCAGTCAAACTCTTCTAAATTATTATTACCAATAAAAATTCTGAAACCTTCCCAGAACTTCAACCCCATTTTTTGAATTTCGCTAATAATAAATAATGAATCTTCTATATTATTTGTATTAATTTCTTTTTCGCTTTCACGCAATGTTCTTTCTTCTTCAGAAATTAAATAATCTTTAAATATCAATAAAAGATCCTCCGAATAATTTACCTTTTTTAGTGCGTCCCAGGAAGATTGACGTTTTGCATATTCTGAGATTAATGTTCCGCTTGCTTCTTTGATTAAATGATTGTAAACAAAAAGTAATAATTTGGATAAATGATTATTCAATAAATCATCTGTTTTTTGTTCATCGTAAATTCTCCATAAATCAAGTCGGTTATTGGTCAGGAAATGTAAAAAAGAAACAGCATAAGAAACAGTAAATGCTTTTAGGTTTGTATCTCCGATTGCGCCATCATTTTTTCTGCCAAAAAGTTTATCAGCGGTTTTCAGTAAAATTCCATTTGCAATTAGTTTTCTATAAAAATTTTCGCCTGGCAGCTTATTTTTACTGACTAAATCATTGATTTTTTTGGTATAGTGAATAAAGTTTTTCTGCGACCCCTGTGAAACCAAATGAGGTTCCAATTCCCAGATATTGATAAATTTAGCAATGTCAGATTTTATAAACTTTAAGTTTGAAGGGTTTTGCTCCTTAAATTTCTTTTGTTGAGAAGGTGTTAGTTTGTTTAATATTTCACGATATTGTCCGTTCGTTCGCTCAAAAAACCACAAAAACGACTGATTTCTGTTTTCAGGATTTACAACATATTTTTTTCTTGACAGATTTTCAATTTGAACGAAATAGGGGTTATTTGAAGATAAATCCAGTTCTGTAACTTTGTTTTGGCTATTTGCAAAACGGGAAATGTTGGGAACTTCATTTTGTTTCTGTTCTTTATCCTTAATAACTGTAAGTTTCATTTGAACGAAAATTTTGCTCAAATCAGCATCTTTAAATTTCTTTTGCGTATGATAAAGGGAAGCGGTTGTTTGCCCCCCATTTACAATTTGAAAGTCGTTGAGTTTTGTAATTACCAGTTGATTGTCTATGATTTTAGTTTCAACACTTTC
>JAIBAH010000041.1 GCA_019695295.1 Bacteroidia bacterium
AAAAGTAAAAGAAACTAAAAATATGAACTTAAGTACTCGATTAAAAGATTTATTATTTGACTTTGTACCTAGCAATCCAGTTCCTAATAAGAAATATTATAAAGAATTGACGCAGGATATACATGACGCTTTACTTGATATAGGTTCTCATACCCCTGATAATATTAATTGTATAAATCATGTTGTATTTGGTTCTATTAATGAACGAAGTGAAAAAGCCCAGCTCAAAATTGCACAAAAAAATTTTTTCCTTACAGATGTTTTAAAGTATGTTAAAAGTAAATTGGAGTTTGTAAATTCTGCCAAAGAATATTTACCTGAATTAGAAAATACAGACTTGGTTACTTTTTTTGATGCCACTATCACTTTTTCTCACTATCTAAAAAGAGACCAAACCCTATATATATTAAATGAAGAATTGAAAAAGGAAACTTACAATATTGAACAAATAAATAGATTTCTTAAAGTTTTTTTTATATCAAAAGGCTTGGCTGATTTGTCCGAAAGTGTTTGTTTTGAAAGAATTAGAGATGAAAATGAAAATAGGGTAAGAGCTGGTATTACAATTAATCATGGCTACTTTGCGTTAGATATAATTCAAGAAATTGAAAATATAGAATGGAAAGATGTTGATTTACTTAGTATTGGTTTAGTTGCCAATGAGATTGATGCAGTAATGAGATTTTTTTCATTGTTCTATTTAATTTTAGAAGAAGGCATTAATGAATGCTCTCAACCTTAAAGATTCTGAAAGGCGAAGTAAAGACTTTAAGGAACGAAGCATTGGCCGACCTAAGCGTTATGGGGGTTGATACGGTTTTGGGGGCAGTTTGAGTGCTGGGCTTTGAATAGTTTGCGGGGATGAATCTATATTAAAAAAAAATATTTTTGGGGAAAAATTTGGAGATTTTAGGATGAAGTGTTAAATTTGGGCTTGGGTTGCGGAGTCCTATCTGGGTATTGTCGCAATTGTGCGGAGGAGTAGGGGGTAGGCAGTCTTCGTTCAACAATAGTTAGAATTATTATTTAATTATTTGATATTTTAAATTAATTATTATGCAAACAACAATTTTAAAAATCGTATTTTGTTTTTTATTATTTTGGGTGTATAGTTGTGGGAATAATACGACTCCCCCAACTCCCCCAACTTCCAACATTTCTTGTCGTTTACTAAAATTGAATGGAAACGATTTTTACTATGATTCTAATCATCAATTAGTAAAAGTAGAACAGCCTAATTATACGGTTTCTTATGTCTATCTTAATAATACAATAAAAGAGAAATATAAAGACAAATTTGATCCTGATTCGCTTGAACTTATTCATACTATTAATTCTAACGGAGTTATAACTAATTCCACAGTTTCATATTCAACTTTTAATTTATTTTCTAATGCAACATACTCTTACAATAGTAATGGTTACCTAATAAATGTAGCACAGTCTAGTACTTCCCAAAATTCAATAATAGAATTTACATACAATAATGATAATATAACATTCGTTAAAGTAACAAGAACGCCGACTTCTGGAAATGTAGAAATATATGATTTTCAGGTAGAGAATTATAATAATTTTTATAATAGAGCTAACTTTTCGGACTTAATCGTTAAGGGACAATACGTAAGTTCTTTATTCCTTATTACTACTAATCTATTTGGGAAGTCTGTTAAAAAAGCAGTAAAAACAACTGAATGTTGCGGACAAAATTTTGTGTATACCGTGGATAGCGATAGCTCAATTTTAAATGGAACTAGTAGTAGTAATGGATGGGGAGATATAGACGAATTTTCACGAGTATGTGACTAATTAATCTCCAAACATCAAAGCCTTGACTTCATCCTCCAAAGGTGAAGTCAAGACTTAAAAAAACGAAGCATTGCTGACCTAAACATTATGGGGATTGAATACAGCTTTGGGAGCTTTTGGGGATTAGCCTGGGTCAGACAAGCGAGATTTAGCGGCGCAGGTACTCTAAAAATTGTCAAGTAGTAAAATTTGTAATTGCGTTTGCAAAAAATAAAAGAGAAACCCGTATCTTTGTACTATGAAAAAGACGAAAAAACTCATACGATTTGACTGGGCGATGAAGAAACTACTTCGTCATAAGGCAAATTTTGATATTTTGGAAGGCTTTTTGACTGAACTTTTGAACGAAAATATTAAAATTAAGCAGATTTTAGAGAGTGAAGGAAACAAGGAAACCCAAGATGATAAACACAATCGGGTGGATATGTTGGTTGAGAATGGGAAAGGAGAGTTGGTAATCATTGAAGTACAAAATAGCCAGGAATATGACTATTTTCATCGCATTTTGTTTGGGTCATCCAAAGCTGTTACTGAATATATCAAGGAAGGGGAGCCGTATGCTTCTGTAAAAAAAGTGGTTTCAATTACGATAGCCTACTTTGATTTGGGGCAAGGCAAGGATTATGTATATCATGGAACAACTTCATTTAAGGGGATTCACAAAAATGATGTATTGGATTTGTCCGACAAGCAAAGGGAGTTGTATAAAAAAAGAAATGTACATGAAATTTTCCCTGAATACTGGCTGATAAAGGTAAGTAAATTCAGAAATCGAGTGACGGATAAATTAGACGAGTGGATTTATTTTTTGAAAAATGGAGAAGTTCAGGAAGGTTTTTCGGCCAAAGGTTTACCCGAAGCAAAGGAAAAGCTAGATGAGATGAAAATGTCGGAAACAGACCGGAAGGCATACCAAAATTACTTGAAAAGGTTGAGAGATATTGCGAGTGAGCAACATACTAAAATGGCGGATGCGGAGGAGTTGATTAAAAAAGGTAGAGAGGAGAAAGAATTAGAGGCTGTTATTGGGTTTTATGAAATTGGGGTTGAGCCAACTAAAATAGCGGCAGCTTTAAAAATATCAGTTGAGAGAACTCTGCAAATAATCGAAAACTACAAAAATAAATAAAAGTCAACCAAAACTAAAGTCTTGACCTCATCCTCCAAAGGTGAAGTCAAGACTTTAAAAAACGAAGAATTGCCGACCTAAACATTATGGGAAATGAATACAGTTTTGGAACCTTTGGGGATTAGCCACGGGCGGATTGTTCTACAATGGGTTGTAGTAGTGGCTTATTGGGCTTACGAAAAAAATGTAGTAATAAAGGAGTACCCTGAGAAAACAGATTTTTAGTACGGGATAAAAAAGGAACTAAAGTCCGTGTAATTCCAATTATACGCTAGTTCAAATGCTTGAGAATCACCGAAACCTCAGATAGAAATAATGATAATTAGGACTCAAATCCCAATCTATGTACTGCTCTCTCTCGTAAGCATAACCTAAAAGGAGATTTTTCGCTATCCGTACCCCCAACTGACCGCCGTATGATACTCTATTAGTTAAAGCTAAAGTAATGGGTTCGCTAAACTTATAAAAATCCCCTTTTTGATACATTAGATTCGGACCTATTTCTACCCATTTATAATTCATCAGGAAATTTGTCTGAATATAATGCAAATGATGATGTTTTTCCTGAAAATAATCTGTAAAAGCAAGTACATTGGGCGTAAAACTTAAATTGGGATTTACCCGAAAAGTATAAGCCCCGGTAAAATATGTCTGAAATGATTCCCCTTTTAATGGTGACAACCAGGGTAAAATCTGCTGAAAGCTGAGTCCTAAATAGTAACGTTCATGTTTCAGCATTATTCCGGCGTTTAGGTTAGGGTAGTTTGCAACCTTGTAATAATATCCCTCCCAGACGCTGGATTCTTTTTCCAAATAATTGACTTTTTGCACATAATCTCCTTGCAGTCCTACACTTAAGCGTAATTTTTCATTGAGCCTGAAAGCCCTTGAGTATTGAAGCCCGAGATAAGCCGAATAGGAAACTCCTAATCCATAAACATTGTTATTTAAAGAAGCTCCAAAAGCGTTATTTCGCCCCACCTTGAATGAAGCGTCAAAATCCAGACGGGAACCCCCATTAAAAAAAGGAGAACTAAATGAATACCCTAACCCCGTAGTAAATTTTTTCTCCATCAATGCACCGGCTGCGGGATTGTAACTGTAAATAAACCGCTGAAAAAAAGGGGAAGCTGCAATCTGCCCAAAGGTATTACCCGCCCAAAGTATAAAGAGAATCAGCCATAATTTTTTCATGATTTTACTGTATTAAATGTTTGTGCTTTTACTCTCTCCCTTCCAGGCTAAACCCCGATGAAGGGAGGAGGTTTATATTAAAAAAATCTATGCTTCTTTCGTTGCTGCTGTCAGTGTTCCTTTCTATGGAGAAGGGTTTTACCTTATTTTCCTGAGTAATGCACAAACTTAAAAAGAAAATCATTGTTATCCAAATTTATTTTCATATTTTTTATGTACTCTTCAAAAATTATCGTCGGGAAGAAACAATGTACATTACTTATAAATCAATGACTGTGAGTACCTCCAAAGGGATTTTTTCGTTCATAGAGTGTAGCCGGAATGGGCAAAATCAAGAATGAGGTATTCTTAGAGAGAATTTCCTGAAAAATGAAACCAAAGAAACGATAAATATTCAGAGGCCTCCCCCAATAATGCCTCTCCAATTGCCACAAATCCTGCCGGAACGGTTTGGAAATTTTGGGATTTGTACGTAAATTTGTAAAAAAATAGAGATTTATAAAATGAGAAAAAGCATATTTTTTATCTTCCTGATTTTGAGCCTGATAAGTTTATCAGGGCAGAACTTTCAGTTCTCTAATGAGATTAAAGTGATAAAAACCAACGGCGATACCCTTTTCAGTGCATGGGGAGGAGGGATGAATGCCCCTCAGTTTGGGCAGATGGATTTCAATCTGGATGGAAAAAAAGACATCGTAATCTTTGACCGGGCAGACTGGCAATTCACGCCTTACCTCAATGTCTCTCAGCCTGGAGAAAGTAAATACCGCTATGCTCCGGAATTTAAGACAATCTTTGATACTTGTCAATGTGCTGCCTGGGCTTCTTTTGTGGATTACAACTGTGACGGAAATGAAGATATTTTTTGTGGTACCACTTCAAGTTTGGTCAAGGTTTTTACCCAAATTCCAATAGGAAATGATAGCGTAGGTTTCCGTCAGGATTATATGGCGGGATTTTTTGGGGTTTTGCATACTCAGTATGGCTTCGGATACTCAGAGCTGTTTTCTACGATTACCGATATTCCTGCAATTCTGGACGCTGATTTTGATGGAGATACAGATTTTCTTACTTTTGGGAGTTCCTCCAATTATGTAGAACTTCACAAAAACCTGGCGATGGAAAACTTCGGGAGGTGTGATACGCTGGTACTATTCAATGAGACCGTTTGCTGGGGACATTTCAGCGAAAACTCTTCGGATAATTCAGCAATTATTCATGATACGCTTATGGGAGGATGTCAGCTCAATGGTTTTCACCCCAATTTTCGTACCCCTGAGCCTCAGGAAGAAAGACATGCCGGCTCAACAATGCTCGGGCTGGATTTGAATGGCAATAATCTGATAGATATGTTAATCGGAGATATTTCCTTTAAAGATATTTACGCACTCTATAATAATGCAGGAATTGCCACTCATGCCTACATTGATTCTGTGCAAACCAATTTTCCTCAATACGATGTTCCGGTAAATCTCAGTTATTTTCCCGGTATCTTTTATCTGGATGTAAACAATAACGGGGTCAAAGATATGGTATTAGCCCCTAATCTCAGGGACGGTTCTGAAAACTATCACGCCGTTCAGGTTTACAACAACAACACAGTGGACAATAATCCGGTATTTAAATTCTCCGGAAAAGGCTTTTTACAGGATGAAAATATTGAGTTGGGTACCAATGCCAATCCCCTGTTCTTTGACCATAATAATGATGGGAAGATGGATATTCTCGTGGGTAATTTCGGGTATTTTGAACCTTCTGATGAAAAATTCTATTCAGGACTTGCGCTGCTGGAAAATACCGGCTCAGTGGACGTACCTGCCTATACGATTCATACGGATTACCTCTCTTTTCTGGCTGATACTACTTACCCTAACCTCAGAAACATCTATCCGGCCTTAGGTGACCTTGACGGAGACGGGGACAAAGATATGCTGTTGGGTAACTCACTGGGAGACCTGTATTACTACAGAAATGACGGGGGGACAGGAGTTGCAGATTTTCAGTTCGTTGGAACTAAATATCAGTTCATTGATGTAGGGAATAACAGTGCCCCGGTTTTATATGATATAGACAACGATCAGGATATGGATTTGTTTATAGGGAATGATGCGGGAAGAATATGGTACTACAAAAACTCCGGCTCTCAAACGACAGCAGTCTTCGATACAGTTACTAGTTTCTGGGGAAAAATAAAAGTGGGCAATCCGGGCACAAGTGGAAATGCAAAACCTTTCATTGTGGATTATGATAAAGACGGGCAGATGGAACTCCTCTTGGGTACGTTTCACGGAGGCATTGAAATCTATGAAAACCTTCCTGCTAACGCCACAGATACACTGACATACGATGGCTTGCTTTTTAACCGGGATTTTGGGGCTTTTACCGCTGTTGCGGCGGCTGAAATTGACAGTACCCAGGAATTGGCTTATCTCATCGGGAACTACAAAGGCGGACTTATGCTCTATAAAGAGCCGTTGGTGCCGGTGGATACCGGAAGCGTAAGTATTGCTCCCAAATCAGATCCCGTATTTGCAATGTATCCGAATCCGGCGGAAGATAAACTATCCATTGATTTGTTTCAGCATAGTCTCAAAGAAAAAAAGGTGGAAATTTTTAACCTTCTGGGCCAACTGCGCTTTACTCAAACGTTTTTTACGGACTCCTTTGATATTTCCCTTGCCGGATTTCAGGAAGGAATGTATTTCATAAGAATCGAAACATCAGAAGGAGTGGAAACTCAAAGACTGATTGTTCATAATAAAAAATAAAAATGCCGGAAAATTTATATGCGGAGCTTCGCAAAAAACGCTTCCTGATTGCAGGTCCCTGTGTGATAGAAGGGGAAGACATGATTATGCGTCACGCCGAAAAAATAGCTGAGATAGCAGATTCCCTTTCGATTCCATACGTCTTTAAGGCTTCATTTGATAAAGCCAACCGCACGGCAAAGGAAGGATTCAGGGGTGGTGGAATGGAGACGGGACTAAAAATTCTTGAAAAAGTAAAAAAAGAATTTGGGTTATGGATTACAACTGACATCCACGAATCGTGGCAGGCAGCGCCTGTGGCAGAAGTGGCAGAAATTCTTCAGATTCCGGCTTTCCTGTGTCGTCAAACCGATTTGTTGCTTGCCGCAGCGGAAACCGGCAAAATTGTAAACGTAAAAAAAGGACAGTTTTTATCCGGTAAAGATATGCTTCACGTCGTAAAAAAACTGGAGTCTTCCGGAAATACCCACATTATGCTCACCGAAAGGGGAACTATGTTTGGATATAATAACCTGATTGTGGATTTCAGAAATATTCCCGATATGAAGGCCTTTGGATATCCCGTAGTGATGGATGTAACGCATTCCACTCAGCAACCGGGAGGCTTGGGTGGAAAGAGCGGAGGAAACCGGGAATATGGAATCTATCTCGCCAAAGCTGCAGCGGCAGTAGGAGTGGACGGATTTTTCTTTGAAGTACATGAAAATCCCGATGCCGCGCTCTCAGACGGTCCGAATATGGTCTTTATGCAGGATTTTAAACAGGTTCTTACAGAGGTATGGGCAATTTAACAGGAGGAACAAAAAATGAACCCGGAACAGATACTTGTATTTATCAAACAGGAGGCCAGACAAAAAGAATCGGAAAATTATACTTTCCGTACTTTTCTCAAACGATTTTCTGCAAAAGAGATAGATGAAAAACTACATCGAATCGCAAAAGAAGAAACCGAAGCAACAGACTGTACTCAGTGCGGAAATTGCTGTAAAAAACTAATGGCTTCTCCTGAACCCAAAGCGATAAAAGCCCTGAGTGTTGCTACCGGATGTGATTCTCCCGAAGCGTTCAAGGAAAAATACTTACAGCTGAGTGTTGAAGATCAGGTTTATTTTTTCAGGGATTCGCCCTGTCCGCTTCTGAAAGGAAACTGCTGCACACAGTATGAAATACGGCCACAGTCCTGCAGGGATTATCCGAATTTACACAAACGGGACTTCATCTTCCGGGTACTGTCTGTAATCGGAAACTACGGGATTTGTCCCATTGTCTATCATTCGGTAGAAAGATTAAAAAAAGAAACAGGATTCAAATCTTCGAAAATTTAACACGATAATCACCCCCGAAAAATACAATATGCTGGTAAAAAATTTACACAAATTAAGAAAACAATTTCAACTTTCCGTGGAAGAAGCTGCTCAAAAAATTGGAGTAGGGGCTTATGAATGGGAATTATGGGAAAATGGGAATGCTGAGCCTTCCGTTGCAGAGCTGATTCGTATCAGCGAGGAGTTCAGTGTATTGATAGACACCCTGCTGAAGCAGCATTATATGGTGGCAGATCCCGAAAATATACGGCTTTTACTGCTCGATGTGGACGGAGTAATGACCGATGGCGGAATGTACTACTCAGAAAACGGGGATTTTATGAAGAAATACAATGCAAAAGACGGTTTAGCAATACGGCGGGCGCAGAAAACCGGTCTGGAAATAGGCTTTATCAGCTCCAGCTCTTATCATAATGCGATATTTAACCGGGCGGAAGTACTGAAAGTTAAACTTGTGCATGTAGGAGATGGGAAAAAAATAGACATAGTAGAAAAATGGCTTTCTGAAAGAAATCTCTCCTTTGCCAATCTTGCCTATATCGGAGATGACCTCAATGATATTGCCCTCATAAGGAAAGCCGGATTGTCTGCCTGCCCTTCTGATGCGTGCAAAGAAGTAAAAGCGGCTGCAACCCTCATCCTTCCTCCCAAAGGAGGCGAAGGCTGTGTCCGGTATTTTATAGAAGAAGTGCTTTCCATCAATCTCGAATTGCTCGGATTAAAATAACGGGAGGTCTGAAATTTCTTTTCAGGGAAAATTTCTTATAATCGGCAGACTTCCCTTTCCTATCGTTTATAATCCCATCATGGGAAATTCCCGGCTTTTACTATACCGGAATGGAGGAGCAAACCGGGTGGGGTTTTACAAAAAGAAATCAATTTAATTAATTGATTGTCAGTTTTTTAAAAACGGTTTCTTTCGGTATTACTTTTTGTTTTCCGGCCTTTGGCATGATATTCGGAATGGGAGAACCTAAAAACGGTTCAAATCAGAAATCCACTCAAAATGCCATCTCCTTTCAGAATGATATTTCTCGTCGAAGACAACCCGGTTTATGCCGAGATGATTTGTAATCACATTGAAAGCAGACATCCCACATTCAGCATTCGCCGCTTCTCAACAGGAGAGGAAATGCTTCCGTTTTTATCTTCCAGGCCGGGTATGATTATTCTGGATTATTTTCTGGATGGAACAGATGAAAATGCCGCCACAGGGGATATTATAATGCAGGCGGTAAGGGAAGTAAACCCGGAAATCCATGTAATTATGATTACCTCAAGCGAAAATATCTCTGTAGCCGCCACCGCAATGAACGCCGGTGCGTATGCCCTGATTTTAAAAGATGATACCCTTCTGACTCATCTTGATGAAATGATTTATGACTGAAATGCCTGTGTTTATGGCCATTTTGGGCGATAATTCAGATTTATAAAATCAAAAGCACCAGAAATTCTCTTTTTTTTCATACTTTTGAGTAAAATTTCTAAAAAATACTAAATAAAAAAAGGATGAATCCGGTTTGTCAATTTGTAAAATCAAACTTTCTGAAAAAATCAGGTTTTTTATTCCTGTTACTCACTGTGTTTTTGTTTCATGGCTATGCACAACCCGGTAAGAAAAACAAAAAAAATAAAACCCCTAAAGTCATTACGATAGACCCCTCCGTAAAAGCACAGATTGATTTAATGTATGTGGACGCCAGTACGGACGCACTCATTGGCAGTACCAAAAAAGCGATTGAAGATTTCTACGAAATTCTGAAGCTACATCCCGCTCACTATGCTTCTATGTACAATATCGCTAAACTCTATCTGGAAACTTCCGGCAATCCCGATGATATCAATGACGCGCTTCAGTTGATTCAGAAAGCCGTAAAAGGCGAACCGGATAACTATTGGTACTATCATTTATGGGTAGAAATCTGTAAAAAACAAATGGATTTTTCCAATGCAATTAAGGTTCAGAAACAAATTACCGAAAAATTTCCCAAAGAATACCGGGTAATGAATACGCTTGCCGATTTGTATGCAAAAAACAAAGAATACGACAACGCTTTAAGTATTATCCAGAAACTGGAAACCCTTCACGATTATTATGATGAAGAACTGGGTATCCAGAAATATAAATTATGCATTGACGCCGGAAAACCGGATATCGCTCTGACTACTATTGATAAACTCATCGGTGCCAATCCCAATAAGCCAGAATATTATTATGCCAAATATACGATTCTTTCCAAAATAAACCGTACAGAGGAGGGAATCAAAGTGCTGCTGGATTATCTTAAAAAATCTCCCAACGATGGATTTTCTCTCTTGACCCTTGCGGATTACTATAAAAATAAAAATAATATCGAAGAATCGGATAAGTATCTCTTCAGGGCTTTTGCCAATCCGGAAATAGCCATTGACGGAAAAGCCAATGTAGTCAATTCCATGCTGAGTTTTATCCCAAAAGAGCCTGCCCTGAAGCCGAGAGTTATGAAATTAATCGGAATATTGGTTTCTACTCACCCGGAACATCCTTCTGCCAAACGCATGCAGGGCGACTTATACTCCCTGCAAAACCGCCCTGACTCGGCACACTATTTCTATAAAATGTCAGTAGTACAGGAAGGAGCCCAATTGGAGGTATGGAATAAATTACTGGAATCCGCTTTCAAAATGCATGATTATGAAGCTCTGAGAGAAGACGTAACCGAAGCACTCGAGTATTTTCCCAATAACGATAACTTTTATTATTATATGGGCATGGCCAATCTTGGGCTGAAAGATTATGAACAGGCAACTTATGCTTTTGAAAAAGTTAAAAAAAGAGGAGCCTCTACTCCCTTGCTTACAGCGAGAGTGTATGCCGGAACCGGAACCCTGAACGGAATCAGCAATAAAAAACAGGATGCAGAAAATGACTTTCAGAAAGCACTTTCACTCGCTCCGGATGACCCGCTTGTATTAAGTCAGTACAGTGTGTATTTAAGCACTAATGCCATTGATACCGAAATGACCAAAGCCACAAGAATGGCTGAGAAAGCCGTTCAGATTGCCCCGGAAATCCCCGAAACGCATTATGCACTTGCACTCGCTTTATATACCTTAGGATTGTACGATAAGGCAGAAGAAGAAATTCTCAAAAGTATCAACCTCTGTGAAACGGCGGATTATCTCGAAAAGTATGGCGATATTTTATTCAGAAAAGACAAGAAACAAGAAGCCGTTAAGCAATGGGAAAAAGCAATCGCCAAAGGAAATAAAACCATTATTGTAAAAGATAAACTGAATCAGTAGCAATAAAGCCCTGTTTCTGCCAGGACCTGTAAGGTTTTTAAAAACTTACAGGTCTTAGGTAGGCCTCAGAACCCTCCGACGTTAGTCCATTTTTTCCCTCACCCTATACCCATAATCCCACCAAAAAATACCCCACCGTACTAATCAGCACAATTCCTGCTAAATCCAGCCAGAACCCTGCTTTCATCATCGAAGCCACCGGGATTTTACCGGAACTGAATACAATCGTATTGGGAGCCGTAGCCACCGGAAGCATAAATCCCAGTGAAGCAGCCAAAGTAGCCGGAATCATCAGCAGTAAGGGATTTACCCCCATACTTACGTGAATCGTAGCAAGAATCGGCAATGCAAGTTGAATACTCGCTACATTGGAAGCAAATTCGCTGATGATACAAATAATGATACATATTCCGATTACCAGCAAAAACGGACTTCCTGTATTTAAAAATTCCAGTTTACCGGCAAGCCACATACTTAATCCGGTAGTCTCAAATCCCTTTGCCAGTGCAAAACCAGCTCCGAACAGCAGCAAAATTCCGAACGGGAATTTATGCACATCTTTCCAGTTCAGGATTGTATCCTGAAGTTCTCCGGTATTTTCTACTTCCTCCATTTGCAATGCTTTGTCTTCTTTTTGCCCCGGAATCCGTTTTTTCCTTGCCGGAATAAAAAACAAAAGTACCGCCATAAATACCGCAACAGTACTATCCTGAATCCATTTCGGGTGCGGAAAAAGATTGCTCCATCCATACATAGAGACAGCCCCGATATGAATATCAGAGCGGGTAAACCATAAAAGTGCCGTTATCCCAAATAATGCCGCTACTACTTTTTCTTCATAGCTGATATCTCCGAGTTTTTGATAAAGATTCGAGAAATGTTGTTTATCAAAGGGAATATCTTCTTCCCTGGGAATAAACAACCACTTCAGTAAGAAGTAGTTTACAATTGCCAGTAATACCGCGAGCGGAAAACCCGTACTGAACCAGGACGCAAAATTGAGTGCTCCGCTATCGGGGAAATTCTGACTGTAATAGCTCGAAAAAATCATGTTGGTCGGGGTGCCGATAAGGGTGGACATCCCGCCGATAGAAGCAGCATACGCAAGTCCCAGTAATAAAGCCCGGCTGCTTTTTAGAGTAGTTTTGCCGGTTGTTTTTTGCAGGATTTCAATAATCGAAATTACCGCAGGATAGAGCATGAGCACAGTAGCGGTATTGGACATCCACATAGAGATAAAAAAAGTAGCTCCCATAATAGCAATGAGGATTCCGGAGGGGCTGTCTCCGATTTTTTTCAGCAATCCGAGAGAAATCCGTTTGTGTAAATTCCACTTTTCTACTGCGTATGATAAAATAAATCCTCCCACAAACAAAAACAATATCTGATCCATATACTGGGCCGCCACTTCTTTCATATCCATAATTCCTAATAGTGGCATCAGTATCAGCGGAAGCAGGGAAGTTACCGCCAGATCCACTATCTCCGTCATCCACCATAAAGCCACCCAAAGGGTAACGCCTGCCATCAGGGTAACCTCCGGTTTATCCGGTACAAGGTCAGCAAACAGCCACACAAGAGCAGCACACACCGGGCCGGAAAGGAATCGGATTGCTTTCATAACAGAGAGAATTATTGTTTATGAAAAGGAAATGCCCCAATTCCCTCACAGATGATATAATAATAACCGGGAGAAAGGGTTTGAACAGAAATTGCGGTATCTGTTTCTCCGGGGAAAATAGTCAGTATTTTTTTGCCTTCTTTTGAATAAATAGTAGCAGTAGCCGGAAGGGTTTTACCTGTAAAGGATAACGTAAGCTCATCCGTTGCAGGATTAGGATATAATACTACGGGTTGAGTTGTCATTACCGGATGAATCGCCGTTGAGGAACATTCCGGAGGAAGTGCTCCCTGAAGAGTATTCAGGACTCCGTTGGTAACCCACCAGTTTTCCCAGGCTCCGCCACCGCTGTTCGTTTTCCAGTCAGTAGTTTCAAAGGTATTATTTCCTCCCCGAGTAGCATTCATTTTATATACCTTTAGTGCCTGCTGATTTCTGTCCCAGGTGAGGGGAGTCCCGGATTGGCAACTTTCCGGCCCAATGGGCGAAACGCAGTTGGTTACCAGGAAATATGCATAATCCTCGTAGGCCGGATAATCTCCGTATGCCCTTGCGGTCCCAAATTTATCAATACATACGGCTACGTATTCTTCAGAGGCGATTCCATAAAACCGGTTGCCGTAGGCCTGAACCATTTTTGCCAGAAACGCGGTGTGTCTGCCTCTGCGGTCAGGATTATCATAATGAGTATCAGTAATGACGTTTTTCGTCAGGGGATGGTCAATAAAATCATTATAACCAAGCGTGACGCTATTATCGAAGGGATTGCTCAGCGCAGTGGCCGAAGTGGTAGTACCATTCGCCGCACTGAAATAACCCTGTCCCAGTATCGCCATGCCTGCGCTTGTCCCACCGATTACCACCCCTTTTTCAATCAACCCGTTCAGCTCATCCTCAACCGGCGTATCTTTCCAGTAGGAAACATAATTATACTGATCTCCGCCGGCAATCCATATTGCTTCGGCATTGTGAATCTGCCGGATTACGTATTGGTCACTGGCAGCGGCAACAGAAGGGATTATTAATGTTTCTACTGAGTTTACCGTTACGCCAAGGTCGGTGTAAAGATAGTCATTGTAGCCATTACTGCCTGTAGCCCGTATCACCACTATGTCGCCTCCTCCGGACTGTTTCAGAAACCATATCATAGCCGAATCGTTTTCAGTGGCACCTCCCATCAGACAAATTCCTCCCTCAATGATAGTTTCTACATTGGCAGTATCTCCCGTAAAATAACTCGTATAATTTTGAGAAAAGGTATTGGTAAATAAAAGCGGAATGAAAAGTGTAAAAATTAAATATTTCATACAAAACAATCTTTAAGGTTTAATGATACAATGATATTAATTTTTATCTGTTTCGCCAAAAAAAGAAAATTTATTTTTCGCTTTTATTCTTTACACTCAGAGAGTATTTTTAAATAAGAGAATAATTATTTATATAAAAATACATTTTTTCGTAACTATATGTTATTACGTTCGTATATTTTTATTATTTTAAATTTTTTTGTATTATGAAACCTTTTTTTATTTATTGTTGATTGCCTTTATGTTCCCTGTATCTGCTTTTACCCAAACGGAAGAAAAGTATGATAGCTTAACGATTACAGCACCCGAATCCAGAATCAGGAAGTGCCCGAAGGCAACAGATTCCTGTGCAGTACTGTTTAAAGCCCCTCAAAACGCCAGATACCGTATTTTGTCCCGCTCCGAAAAATCAGAAAATATCGGGAGATACGGCCGGCATTACTGGTATCAGATTGAAGCGGGAGATTCTGTTGGCTGGGTTTTTGGCGGAAATACCTCCATGGCTACGGAAGCTGTCGATTGTCAGTGTGTGGATTACTTCAAGCATTTTTTTCAGCTTACAGGCTATACAGCCAATGCTGCGGATTGGGGGAGTATTTTATTGATGGAGCCTTTAAAAGAGGATTCAACCCGAATACTCCATCTGCCTTATACTTACAAAAAGGTAGAGGAACCGGAAATCGGAGACATTGTGATATTGGGCAGAAATTATGAATACGGTAGTCTGAATACCAAAAAATACGGTCATATCGGGTTTTTTATGGGATACTCAGGAGGCTACCTTCTCATCAAAGGCGCAAATCACCCGGACCCTGTAACATATCTCTACCCGGAAGAGTACCGGTGTAATAATATTTCCAGTAAACGCTACCGGAACGGCTCGGATATTTCATTTTACCGCCGGGAAGAATAAAAAAAGCAGTCAGACGGAAACTTCTGACTGCTTTTTTTCTATATTGGATAATTATCGCACAATCAAAGACTGAACCATGGATTCTTTTTCATTGTTCAGGTGGATAAAATACATTCCGGAAGCAAGCATAGTAAGATCAACTTTCCAGTCATTCTGCCCTTCCTGATAAATCCATGAAACGGTTTGTACTGCTTTCCCCGTAACGTCTGTCATATCCATTGTCAGTTTTCCGTTTTCATTGGCAAACAACTGAATATTCAGCGTTCCATTGGCCGGGTTAGGATATATACTGACAGATTGATTCAGGTTAAAAGAAGGAGTAAGGGAAACCGTTGTAGGGATTGCCGTTACGTTAATATTATCGAGGTAAAGGTTGTTTTCATATCCTGAGATATTCCGGAACCTGATTTTAGCACTTGGCGCATTCCCGTAAGCCGAGAGATTTACGATTTTATGCTTCCAGTTATGAAGCGTAGGCACAAAAGGAGAAGTAATGGCATTTCCCGTTTGAAGTGCACTGCCGGCCATGTCCACAATTTTGTCATAGGTGAAACCACAATCAGTAGAAATCAGTACTTCTAATGTATCAGATGCTCCAAGCGTATAAGGCGCATAAGCCCAGTCAAACTGAAGCTGAGGAGTCTGATAATTGCTGAAATCGAAATCAGGGAGTTGTAATTCATCCTGTGCACCGGCTGAATTATTATTGATATTTCTGATTTTGGTGGACTGAGAGCCAAGTGCAGCGGCATTTGTAGCAAGTTCCCAGGTAATTCCGTTATCAGGATTGGAGATTACGATATTATTGGGAGGGAAAACCGCCGATTCAAAATCTACGAAATAGGGGAGAGGGGTACCGCCAAGCGTTAGTACAAAAAATGTCTGACTCAGGCTGTTGTTTCCGGTTACCGCATCAGGGCTTCCGTTGGAAGAAACTACCGTAAAGGTAATTGTATGAGAACCCGGAGTAGTAGTCAGGAAAGGAAGGGTAATAATATCCGTTTCCAGAGAGTCAAGACTTCCACTCCAGCTATAGGTTACCGGAGTACCTCCATCAATACTATACTCAATGACTGCGGTAGTAAGCGTTACATTTCCAACATTCGTAAGGGTGAATACGGGGGTTACTTTGCTGCTACAGGCAGTATCTACAGGAGAAGTAATAGACTGTATTCCGGCATCTACGAATATGGGAGGAGGAGGAAGCGTACAATTGGTCGCAGCAGAATTCAGCAGACTCTCTCTGTCCCCGCCCGGATCAAACAAAGCCCTTGCCACAGATTTCTGTCCATTGGTAAACATCACAAGGCAGGGGTCATCACAATAATCCATATAATTATAAAACATCACTCCGGGGGCCGATGTCTGACAGGCATCAAGCAACGGAAAGGTAGGACATCCAAAATTCTGATTTTCCTGTGCCGGAGTATCCGCTATCCCGTCATCAGGCGTACAGCCCGGAGCGTCACCCCAGATATGACGAAGTCCCAGCCAGTGACCAATCTCGTGCGGTGCAGTACGACCCAAAGCATACTGAGGAATAAGCCCCGGGTTCTGACTGCCAAAACAGTTGTACCCAATCACAACTCCGTCAGTTGCTGCCGGTCCTCCCGGAAACTGTGCATATCCCAGTAATCCTCCGCCTAAATCCCCTACCCAGATATTCAGGTAATCTCCGGTTGGCCATGCGTCAACCCCGCCTGCTGCTGTAGATTTAATATCATCATTCGTCGAAAAAGAAGGAACGGTCGTTTTGGTATGAACCAACCCCGTTGTAGGATTTCCCTGCGGATCTCTTGCGGCAAGACAAAACTCAATTTCAAAATCAGACGCAATATTTGTCCATGCTGCGGGAATCAGCGTTTTATCTGCATTGAGCAGACGAAAATCTTTATTCATAGAATCAATCTGTGAAAGCACATCCGTCATCGTGATGGAGTCTGTAGCATCCTTATAAACATTATGAACGACAACCGGGATAATGATTACCTGACTGGTCGTTCTCATCGGACGGGAAGAAATATCTTTCATTTTCTTCTCAAATGCTTCAGTATGCGCTCTGAAAGAGGGGTTTTCGTTCATCAAACGCTGATTATACTCCATCGTTCCACATACTTTTTTGAGTCGTTCCTGACCCATAAGCAGTATCGGAATATTCAGAATCATCGTTAAAAATAAAAAGTAAAATATTTTTTTCATGATTACAATAAGGTGTTTAAAATATTGGTGCGAAAGTAAAAAAAATATGAGATATATCCCTGTTTTTTATAAAAAAGAACAAATAAACAGCATAAAATCTGCCACTTTATTCTTTTTCACATAACGAAATAAAATAAAAACAGGCTGCCTTGTGGAAGCAGCCTGTAAGGGTAGTTTTTTCGTTGACCTTCTTAGTGAGATACATAAAAGTTCATAGTAGTATAAGATTTTTCACCTTGAACGTATAAAATGTACTTTCCCGAAGGCAAGTCATAAGTAGGTAACTGGAGAGTGTTTTCCGAAGTCGTAATCATTACGGTTTTTTCAATTAACGCTTCTTTATTATTATTGAGAATGTAAATTTTTGAACGCTGGGATTTGGACGCTTTCAGGGTAACGCAAAAATTGTCAGAAGCAACTCTGGGAAAACATTCCCCGATGATAATGGCATCCTTACTTGCCTTTTTCGGAGTATATGCAGAAGCAATATATCTGTCTGTCTGAGCGAACCCTAAAGTGACAATGAATAAAAAAAATGTGATTAGTAAAGTTTGTTTCATATTAATTTCTTTCGTTAGTGATTTGTGATTGATAATTTGATGGTACAAAGTACGGGCATTACGCATTCTTTTCTATGGAAAAGAAGTAGTATCTGGTAACTGTAATTTGGATGTTTTTTTGTATTTTATTTGATTTAAATATTTGAATATCAATTTTTTAAATATTGTTTTCAGTAAAAGAAAGTAAACCGGATTTTAAAATTTCTGATAATATTTTTTCGTTTTTTTTCGTAATACAGGGTTTTTCCCTAATTTTGAGAAAATATTTTAATTTATAATTTTTATATAATATGAGAGTTTTTACTTTTTTATCAGTATTTGTACTGATGATTTTATTATCAGGATGTACAAAAAATCCGGAAAAAATCCTTCCTGCCGGAGAGGCGAAGTGGAAAGTGAGCGGTCATGTCAGAACAGAAATTAATCAGACCGGCTCAGGGACTACAATTGTGGAATATGACAGGGGAGGCTCTGCATTTATCAGCGATAACGAAAATCAGAAAATGATTTTTCTCACTAACGGAAATGTCGCTGAATCCTATACTTTTACTGCCGATGAAAAAAAAGTAAGACTTGTAAATATGGCTACGAAAATCGTTGCCTATTACGATGTAGTAGAAACCACCTACAGCTCGCAAAAATGGCACGGGGACAATACCCTGAATCAGATTTCAGGAGGCGTCGCTCAGTCTATTCATACAATCGACGATATTATTCTTACCCGGGAATAATATACCAGTTTTATATTTTCAACTGATTATAAAAAAAAATAACTTCCCCGCAAAGGGAAGTTATTTCGTTTCAATATAATTCTAACACATTATTTAACCAACACTTTTGGCGCAGCATTTTTGGTTTCTTCATCTGCAATCGCCTCAAACTGAGCGAAGTTTTTCACGAAAGCTTCTGCAAGGCTGTTGAGTTTGCTGTCATACTCGGATTTGTTTGCCCAGGTATTTTTAGGATTTAATACTTCGCTGGGTACACCCGGAACTTCTTTTGGAATGCTGAATCCAAAAATCGGAAACTCTTCGAAATCCACTTTACTCAATTTGCCGGAAAGGGCTGCGGTAATCATGGCACGGGTATAGGATAATTTCATACGGCTACCCACTCCGTAAGCTCCGCCTGTCCACCCTGTATTGATTAACCATACATTGGTTCTGTACTGACGGATTTTCTTTCCTAAAAGATTGGCATATTTAGCAGGATGTAAAGGAAGGAAAGGTGCGCCAAAACAAGTTGAGAATGTTTTCTGAGGCTCAGTCACTCCTTTTTCAGTACCTGCCACTTTTGCCGTATAACCCGAAATAAACTGATACTTAGCCTGACCTGCACTTAACTTGGAAATCGGAGGTAATACTCCGGAAGCATCACAGGTAAGGAAGAAGATATTTTTAGGAATTCCACCCATAGAAGGCTCTACTGCTCCCGGGATGAAATGAATCGGATAAGCTACACGCGTATTTTCGGTAAGGCTCTTGTCGGTAAAGTCGATGGAGCGGGTATTGGGATAGAAAGTAGTATTTTCCACCAATGCACCATGCTTGATTGCTTCCCAGATTTGAGGTTCTTTTTCTTTGGTAAGGTCAATACATTTTGCATAGCAACCTCCTTCTACATTGAATACTCCTTTGGAAGTCCAGCCATGCTCATCGTCTCCGATAAGGTTACGCTCAGGGTCTGCGGACAAGGTAGTTTTTCCGGTACCGGAAAGTCCGAAGAATAAAGCTACATCCCCTTTCTTGCCGATATTGGAAGAGCAGTGCATAGAAAGTACATTCTTAAGTGGTAATACATAGTTCATTACCGTAAAAATTCCTTTTTTAATCTCTCCGGTATAAGCACTTCCGCCGATAAGAATGATTTTACGGGTAAAATCAATGATGGAGAAATTATGGTGCTTGGTTCCGTCAATTTCCGGAATTGCATGAAACTCAGGCGCTGCCAGAATGGTCCAGTCAGGCTGGAAGTTTTCGAGGTCTTCCTGAGAAGGGCGGATAAATAAATTGTTGGCAAATAAATTCTGCCATGGAATAGTATTGATTACACGAACATTAAGGCGGAACGAAGGATCAGCACCTGCGTAAAGGTCTCTTACAAATAACTCACGGTTTTGTAAAAAAGCAGTTACACGACGGAATAATGCGTCAAATTTTGCAGGCTCAAACGGGTTATTGAATTTTCCACCCTGATCAGCCCACCAAACTCTCGGCTTGGTATTTGCGTCTTTTACCGTGAACTTGTCTCCGGGAGAACGTCCTTTGAACTCGCCCGTGTCCACGCATAATGCACCGCTGTCTGCCAGTACACCCATTCCTCTTTTGATGGTTTCTTCTACCAATTCTGCTGGAGAAAGGTTCCAGTACTGAGTCAACGTATTGGTAAGCCCTACGGATTCAAGACCGGAAATGTTGGATTTGATACCCTTAATGTTCATACTAATTGTGTAATTCTTTATTTGATAAAATGATATAAACAAAATTTTCTAAATCGGGTGCAAAGGTAAAACAACCTTTGCAAACCACAAAATCTACGAAAAATAAACTATTATTAATAAAATGTTATAAAATCATCATTTTATTAAAAAATCTGTTAAAATAGTGACTTTATTATATACTTTTTACAGTAAAACCTCTGTTTTATTGCATTTTTCTTTTCTTTTTCTAAATGAAAAAAAATATAAAAAATATTTGATTCTAATAAAAATCTAATAAAAAATGTGGGGGTTAACGGGGGGAGAAGTGATTTTTTTGAGAAAAAATCAGGGTTTTTGTATGTTGAATGATTTTCTTTTCTGTACAGACACCAAAATGCTCTCACAGGGAGCCTTCAATACCGGGTTTTTCTGCTGAACCTTTCCCCTGAAAGCCGGACTTATATGGGAATATCAAAAAAATGAGTATCTTTGCACTCAGAATTTCCTCTCTCTGAAAAGACTATTTGCCAAAAGGCTGCAACGGGTAATTATGATTGCAGAACCGGCGGATTATTTCAGGCCGGGGATATTATACATTATAATTATAATAACAGGAGTGAAGAATATCAGGACATACTCTGAAGCGGAACTAAAAACAGCCTTACTCGAAATGGGGGAAAAACCCTACCGGAGCAAGCAGATTTTTGAATGGCTGTGGGCAAAACATATACTGGATTTTGATGAAATGCAAAACCTCAGCAAATCCCTCCGGAACCAACTCAAGGAAACCTTCGAAACCCAGCCTATTCTCGTACATTCTGTAAGGCAAAGCTCTGACAAAACCCGGAAGTATATTTTTCGCCTTCATGACGGACATCTCGTGGAAGGTGTACTGATTCCTACCGCCACCCGCGTTACTGCCTGTGTGTCTTCTCAGGCCGGCTGCTCACTTACCTGTAAATTTTGTGCTACCGGATACCTCGACCTGAAGAGGAACCTGCACCACTTCGAAATCTATGATCAGGTTCAGATTCTGAATAAGGAAGCCATCCTTCACTATGGCAAACCGCTGACCAATATCGTGTACATGGGAATGGGTGAGCCCCTTCTCAATTACCGTAATGTACTGCAATCCATCGAAAGGGTGACTCACCCCGAAGCAATGGGAATGTCCCCAAGGAGAATTACCGTTTCCACAGCAGGTATCGCCAAAATGATTAAAAAACTCGGAGATGACGATGTCAAATTTGAGTTTGCGCTTTCGCTTCATGCGGCTAATGATGAAAAACGAAATAAAATCATGCCTATTAACGAGCATAATAACCTCGAAGTCCTGACAGAAGCCCTCAACTATTTCTATGACAAAACCGGAACCCGTACTACCTTCGAATATATAATCTTCAAGGACTTCAACGATACCCCTCAGGACGCTCTCGAACTGGCCGCACTTTCCCGTAAAGTACCCTCCAAAATCAACATCATTGAATACAATCCGATTACCGAAGCCGACTTTGTCAATACTACCCAAAAAAGAATGGATGAGTTTGTCAGGGTGCTGGAAAATAAAGGATTAATTGTAAACGTAAGAAGAAGCAGGGGAAGAGATGTGGACGGTGCCTGCGGCCAACTTGCATTAAAAACAGAAAAAAACGAAAAAATGTAACTTTTACCCGCATTTTATAGTAAAATACAAAAAAAAATTTTCAAAATACAAATAGACTTATTACTTTTGGCAAAAATTGTAAATCATCAAATATGAAAAAGGGAATATTATTATTATTTGCATTAATCTCATTGTTTTCTGTTCAGGTAGCTTTTGCGCAGCCTTCAGGAGATCAGGAAGTGGTTATGCCGGAAGAGCCACTATTAAATCCAATGCAGCTTCAGAGAGAAAAAACCTATTATTCTCTGGAAGAAGCCCTGCAAAATCCGGAAAAAGTATATAAACTGAATCTCAGTAATCAAAAACTGAAGTCCATTCCTTCAGAAATTTTCTTCCTTACCAATTTACAGTGGCTGGATTTGAGTGAAAACAAAATCCAGATTGTACCTGCTGAAATCGGAAACCTGAAAAGACTTCAATATCTGAATTTCTTTGATAATAAAATCAAATTATTGCCGGCAGAAATGCAGGAACTGGGAAATCTGCATACTTTATATGCCGCTGAAAACCGCCTTACGGAAATCCCTGCATGGGTTGGCGGAATGGGTAAATTAAGAACCTTTAATTTTTCCTACAACAGAATTACCCGCGTGGAAGCTGAAAGAGCTCAGAACGCCCTGCATAAAAGCAATGCAGACCACGGATTCAAAAATTAATTTCCTGAAAATACGTTCTAAAAAGCCTTCCTTCATACAAGGAGGGTTTTTTTATGCAATTTTTTAAAAAAAAGTAAAAAAATATTGTTTTCGTGCAGCGTTTTCCTTTAATTTTTACGTCTTATGATAAAAAACGCGAAAAAATTCTTTTTTTCTGAAAAAATATATAATTTTGCAGCCCGAAAAAGAGTTTAATGTGTGATTTTTGAAAGAGTGTTAAGGATATCAGGGAGTATGAATATATACAGAAGAATATAATACACTCATTCTTTATTTTCGTTTAAATTTAATTATTTAATATTTTATTTTTTGTTCAACAAATTAATTCAAATCAAACAATGAAAAAGTTTTTTGCTTATTTTGCATTTTGTGTAACGATTATCGTAGGTCTTGCAGTTTCTTCTTGTAGCCAGTGCGGTAACGTAGATTGTGGTACTAACGGTCAGTGTGACGAAACAGACGGAAGTTGTCTTTGCGACGCTGGTTATGAATTAGGCGCTACTTCTGGTAAGTGTGATACTGAAACTCGTGCTAAGTTTGTTAGTAGTACATGGATAGGAACTGAGGCATGTGGTGCCACTCCGAGTCCTAATGTTCCTTTAACTATTTCAAATGACCCAAGCGATGTAACCAAGGTGAGATTATCAAACTTCTCAAATGTGGATTGTAATGGAAATCCTGTTGTGGCTACAGCTACTGTTGACGGTAATAACTTAAAGAACTTCACCGCAGATAGTTGTGGTGGTGACTATTCTATTACCACCGCATCTGGCGTATTGAGCGGTTCCACTCTTACTCTTACGTATACTGTAGTTATTGGCGGTACTTCTTATACATGTAATGCTACTTATACAAAGTAATTTAAGTAAGGTTTAACGTAAAAAAAATAGGGAGTCTCTGTTGAGATTCCCTTTTTTATCTTAAAATTTTTGATTGTGTACAAAAGTGTAGACATAGTCCTATTTTGCTATCACGTAGGGATAAAATGTCGGTAGAAAAGCGAAAAACCCCACACCAAAAGGCCATTTTTTCGTGCTTTGCACGAAAAAATGGATAAAATGTGGGGGTATTCTCTCTGTTGTCTACCAACATTAAGTGCCTATGGCACAAGCAAAAATAAAACGTCTCCACTTTAGAACGTAACCAAATTTTTTATAGTACACGAATATTTTATGTTTTTGCACGAAAAAATATTTTTTTATACTTTTTTTAAGAAAAATTCTATTTGTGTCGTATATAGTTTTAATAAAACCAAATAATTAAAAAAAATTATGACGAGGATTATCATTATTGTTTTACTATCAATGACTACCATGTCAATTTATGGTCAAGCTACAAAAAAAGGAGTAAGTGTTGAAGACGCAGATCCTAATGACCCAAGGGTACAAGAGATGATTAAGAGACAGCAACTGATTCAAATTGATGAAAGAGATTGTGGGGAATTTCATTTAGGCACAATTCTGTTTTTAAATAAACAAAAAAAAGATATTGTGTTTGAGTTAGTAGATATTAAAGGGAAAAAAGTTTGTGATGTAGCTATTGGAAAGGGAAAGTCAACCTATGTCAATAATATTGAAATAGGTGAGTACTTTTACAAAGACCCAAAATCTAAAAAAGCAAAGAAAAAAAATGTGGTTAATGTAGTGGAATGTAAATTAAAAGGTGTCGTATTAGATTAGTTTTGAAAAATATAAACTTTCCCCTGATAGATTGGTAATCTCATTTTCTGCTTGAATTGTGCATTAAAATAGCACTAAAGTATTAGAATGATTTTAATAAATCCGGTATGTTTTTCTAACCCTGTGAAAGAAAATTGTACCGGATTTTCTTTGTTTATCGCATCTGCCTTCACCAAAAAATTAAGGTTTAGGCTGGCTCGAAGATAAGTTAACTATTGAAAAGCATAATTTAATCCTAATTTGTACCTTTTTTTTAAAATATTTTAATTTTTTTGTGAAAAAAGTAGCAAAATGAATCTTAATACTGTAAATTTGCACCGTTTATATCAATATTCACTAATTATTAGAAATTTATTAGAAATTTATTAGATTTTTTACAACCTTTCTAATTTTTGTCCGTATATTTGTATAATTAATTATTGTAATTAAAAAATCGTAAATCAATTCTTAAAACTAAACATTAAAAACAATCAAAGTAAATGAAAAAGTTAAATTTCTTATTCGCACTTATGTTGGTTATCGCTGTTTCTTTAATGACTGCTTGTGGCGGTAAAAATAACGAAGCAGAAGAGCAACAAAGAATTCAGGATTCTATCGCTAAAGCAGAAAGAGCTGCTTTCGTAGCTGACTCTGCATTGAAAGCGGGAAATGCAAAAAGGGTTGCCGACTCTCTTGAAGCTGTCGTTAAGGCTGACCGTGATAAATTCGTTGCTGACTCTATCGCTGCTGCTAAAAAAGGTAAAAAAGTGAAGCCTTACGTGAAAAAAACGCCTGTAGCTCCTGTAAAGACTACTACAACACCTCCCGCTACTACTACCGCTCCAGTTACTACTACTCAGACTACTACAACAGTAACAACTACCACTACAACAAAATCTACATCAACAGGAGCAGTTAAAAAAGGTGAAACTACTGGTGATGGAAAAACTGGTGGAGCAGTCAAAAAAGGTGAAACTACTGGTGATGGAAAAACTGGTGGAGCAACCAAAAAATAATATTTTCATTTTCTAATGAAAAAGCAAGCCCAAAAGGCTTGCTTTTTTTATTTAATAAAATTTTATTTGGATATTGTTTAGATTCATTCTAAATTGGCGCACTATTTCAATCTGTATGAATACCAGAAAATTATCGGAGTTAAAAATCGGTGATACTGCCACGATTTCTTCTATCGAAACCGCTGAAATGCAGGTGGCACTCATGAATCTGGGGGTACTCGAAGGAGATAAATGTAAACTGACAGATATCGCCCCCCTCGGTGACCCGATTGCTGTGCTTGTAAACGGAACGAAGGTTTCCCTCAGAAAAAAAGACGCCGAAAAAGTATGGGTCAAAACCTGAAAATACGCATATTCTTGAAACATTCTTTTTATATTTTGGTTTACAAAACGAAGTAATGGTTTACTCTTTTTAGTGAAAGCTTTTCTCTAAAATAAAGAAAAAAGAAGCAGCACGAAAAGTTAACGTATTCAAAAAAGATGAATCAAACGGATAGATAATTATTGCATGAAAATAGCGTTGGTCGGTAATCCAAATTGTGGGAAATCTTCTTTATTCAATGTCCTTACGGGCCTGAATCAAAAAGTAGGGAATTATCCCGGCGTTACGGTTGACCGTAAGTCCGGTGAAATGAACAAAGGCACAAATTATGCATCCGTTATTATTGATTTACCCGGAATCTATTCCCTCTATCCCGCATCTGAAGATGAGCAGATTGCCTGCGATATCATCAGAAATCCCAAACACGAAGATCATGCGGATGTTTGGGTGGTGGTGGCGGACGCAACTCAACTGAGAAGAAGTCTTTTGCTTTGCACCCAAATGATTGATATGCAGCTTCCGGTGGTGCTCGCTGTCAATATGATGGATTTGATTGAGAATCCGGATCAGTATTTTAATTTTCAAAAACTATCCGCTAAACTCGATATTCCGGTAGTGCCGATTTCTGCCCGCACCAAAAAGGGAATTGATACCCTTAAAAGTGTGTTGAGTAAGGCTATTACTCCTTCCCGTACCCGTATCCTCAAAATTCCGGAAGGATTACAGCCTGTCATTGCTCAGTCTAAGGTTCTGATGAATACTGAAAAGGAATATCCTGCTTATCAGGCCCTGATTACTCCCGATGATTTTCTCTATTTGCCGGAAGAAACCCGTGAAAAAATAAAAGCCCTTTCTCCGTTAATGGCTTCCAAGGAGCTGGTTGCCAACGAAATGCTGGTGAGATACGACCGGATAGATTTGTTTCTGGAAGACTCCCTCAGAACCGTAACGACTCAGGCCGAAAAAAGAACCCTGATACTGGATAAAATCCTGTTACATCCTTTGTGGGGATATTTTATTTTCCTGGGTATTCTCTTTCTGATTTTTCAGATGCTTTTCTCGGTAGCGGAGTTCCCCATGAATTTCATAGAAATGGTTTTTGGAAAAGCCGGCGAAGCGATTGGAAAGATTCTTCCGGAAGGCTCCATGTTTTCGCACTTTATTACCGACGGAGTATTGGCAGGGATTGCAGGCATTGTGGTATTTGTCCCTCAGATTGCATTTTTATTTTTATTTATATCCGTACTGGAAGAAACCGGCTATATGTCAAGAGTGGTATTTCTGATGGACAGAATCATGCGGCCCTTTGGATTCAGCGGGAGGTCGGTTATTCCCCTTATCGGAGGAATGGCCTGCGCAGTACCTTCTATCATGATGGCCCGCACGATTCCCAACCCCAAAGAAAGGCTTATTACGATTTTGGTTACCCCTTTGATGAGCTGCTCCGCCAGACTTCCGGTGTATGTACTTCTCACAGCCCTGTTTGTGCCCGATATCAAAGTGCTTGGAGGAATTGGGAACCTCAAGGGTGTCGTTATGCTTGGGCTTTACATCATGGGATTTGTCATGGCGCTGCTTGTGGCTTTTGTCCTGAAAAAAATGATGAAATATCAGTCTGACGGCATATTCGTATCAGAAATGCCTTTGTACAGAAAGCCCCGCTGGCAAAATGTAGGAATTACCATCTGGAAAAAAACCAGAACTTTTCTGATAGAAACCGGTAAAATCATTCTGGTAATCTCTGTCGTTTTATGGGGGTTAAAATCCTTTGCGCCGGGAAATCAGTTTGAAAAAATCCATCAGAAATACGAGCAGCTTGCCCAAAATCCGGCAAACAATCCGGACTCTCTCGAAATGGAAAAATCCTCTGAATTGCTCAAAGCTTCCTATGCCGGAGTCATTGGTAAAAGTATGGAACCCCTCATCCGCCCGCTCGGATATGACTGGAAAATCGGCATTGCTTTACTTACTTCTTTTGCGGCAAGGGAAGTATTTACAGGTACGATGGGAATGATATACGGCATGAGTGAGTCGGTAGAAGTAGAGGACGACGAACAGCGAAAAACCCTGACAGAAAGAATTTCAAAAGAATATCCTCCTGCTGTGGCGTTTTCCCTGCTGATTTTTTATGCTTTTGCCATGCAGTGTATGAGTACGCTTGCCGTTACCAAAAGAGAAACCGGCTCATGGAGCTGGACAATATTTATGCTGGTGTATCTTACCGTCTTGGCTTATGGTGCAGCCTTTATTGCTTACAGAGTGGCGCTGATGATTTGATTTTGTCATTCTGTCCGTATTTAATGACAAATTGTTCCCAATCCGGCGATTTGCATATTATTTGCTTTGTTTTCCTTTATCTTATTTATTCAAATCCAATAAAAAAATATAGCTTTCATTTGTATGACTACAGAACCGCTACAAAAAGAACAGGGCAGTATCTCGGTGAATACCGAAAATATTTTCCCGATTATCAAACGCTCTCTTTACTCTGACCATGAGATTTTCTTACGAGAGCTTATTTCCAATGCACTGGATGCTACTCAAAAGCTGACCTACCTTTCCTCCAAAGGAGAGTTTGAAGGAGAACTGGGAGACCTCACAATCCGGGTTTCCATAGACAAAGAGGCAAAAACTATTACCGTTTCAGACAATGGACTCGGAATGACGGGAGAGGAAGTACGTCAGTACATCAATCAGGTAGCTTTTTCGGGTGCTGAGGAGTTTGTCAAAAAATACAGCGAAGCCAAAGACGCCAAAGAAATTATCGGAAGGTTCGGTTTGGGATTTTATTCCGCTTTTATGGTTTCTTCTGAAGTGGAAATTCAGACTTTGTCTTTCAGAGAAGAGGCTCAGCCTGTACATTGGACCTGTGACGGCAGCACTTCCTATACGCTGGACGCGGGCAGCAGAACGGAAAGAGGAACCAGTATAATTCTTCATATTGACGGAGATTCTGAAGAGTTTCTGGATAGTTTCAGACTAAAAAACATCCTTTCCAAATACTTTAAATTTGTAGCTTTCCCCGTAGCGCTGGAAGACGAAGTCATCAATCCGGTGCCGCCTTTATGGAAAAAAACGCCTTCAGGATTAGAAGACAAGGATTATCTGGAATTTTACAAAACGCTTTATCCTTTTGGAGAAGACCCGTTATTCTGGATTCATCTCAATATCGATCATCCTTTTAACCTGACCGGGATTTTATATTTCCCCAAAATCAAAAAGGAAATTGACCCGAACCGTAACCGTATTCACCTGTACAGCCGTCAGGTATTCATTACCGATGAGGTAAAAGACATCGTTCCCGAGTATTTAATGCTGTTGCAGGGAGTGATAGATTCGCCGGATATTCCCCTGAATGTATCCCGTTCTTATCTGCAAAGTGATTCTAACGTTAAGAAAATCTCAGGGTATATTACCCGTAAGGTTGCCGATAAATTATCCGAAATTTTTAAGGAAGACAGAGCAAAATTTGAAGAAAAATGGGAAGATATTTCTCTCTTCATCAAATACGGAATGATTACCGATGAGAAATTTAATGAAAAAGCCGAAAAATTCCTCCTCCTGAAATCCACCTCCGGTAAATACTATACAATGGACGAATTCCGGGATTTTACCGCTCACGCTCAGACCGACAAGGAAGAAAACTTCGTGGTTTTATATACGAATGATGAACATAAACAGGATTTATATATCAAAACCGCCAATGACAAAGGATACGAAGTAGTAATCATGGACGGATTCCTCGACAGTCACCTCATCGGACATCTCGAACGCAAAATGGAGAAAACCCGCTGGGCAAGGATAGATTCTGATACGATTGATAAACTCATCCCGAAATCAGATGACGAGGATAAATCCACGCATCTGAATGAAGAGCAGCAAAACTCCCTCAAATCGTTATTCCAGAAGGTGATTCCCAATGAACTCTATAAGTACGAAACCCGGGAAATGGGCGAAAATCAATTGCCGGTGGTCATTATCCGCAATGAATTTATGCGCAGAATGCAGGAAATGAATGCCACAGGCGGAATGGGTGGGTTTAATTTTCCGGAAAATCTGGAGGTTATGCTCAATACAAGTCATGCCTCGATTCAGAAACTGCTCGAAACTCAGGACGAAACACTGGCTCAGGAGCTGATGGATCTGGCTTTGCTTACGCAGGACTTACTCAAAGGCAAAGACCTGACCGCTTTCATTCAACGCACCGTAGGATTATTACGATAATCTGACTTCGAAATACTAAAAATGCAGGTTCCCGGGAGCCTGCATTTTTTTATTGAGCGGGATTTATATAAATCAAAAAACGCAAAACATCCGGTTAAAGACATTTTGCGTTAATTTTTGGTGGCGCAAGAGGGAATCGAACCCTCGACCTTAGGGTTATGAATCCTACGCTCTAACCGACTGAGCTACCGCGCCATCCTGCTAGTCGGAAATTTTGTGGTGCAAAGGTACGGTGATTTTCTGTAATTGCAAAAAAATAATGTGTTTTTTTTTCATAAGTTACCCATTTTTCCGGAATAATTCAGTTCTCTCTGGTTATCATAAAAAAGTGGTTTATTTTAATATTTTGATAATCAGTTTTTTGTGGTTGTTGTTTAAATGATTGGAAAGCAGTTTTCCTTTCCTGATTTTATATAAGTCAGGAAAAATCTTAACTTTGTCAAAAATTTGGACAGGAAATATGGTAAAAGGCAAAAAAGTAGTGGTTGTAATGCCTGCTTATAATGCAGAAAAGACGCTCGAAACCACTTACAGGGAAATTCCCTTTGATATTGTGGATGAAGTAGTACTGGTAGATGACAGAAGCCGGGATAATACGGTGGAGAAAGCCAAATCTCTGGGAATCAATCATGTAATTTCACATCCGGTAAACCGGGGTTACGGCGGAAATCAAAAAACCTGCTATAAAACCGCACTGGGAATCGGGGGCGATATCGTTGTAATGCTGCATCCTGACTATCAATATACTCCTTTGTTGCTTGAGGCAATGATTTATCCGATTGCACACGGTTTATTTCCCGTGATGCTGGGTTCCCGTATTCTGGGCAAAGGAGCACTCCGGGGAGGAATGCCGCTTTATAAATACATCGCAAACCGTGCCCTTACTTTTTTTCAGAATCTGATGATGGGACAAAAACTTGCGGAGTATCATACCGGCTACCGGGCTTTTTCCCGGGAAATCCTGACCACATTACCGCTTGAAGAAAACAATGACGATTTTGTATTTGACAATGAAATGCTGGGACAGATTGCCTATGCCGGATTTGAAATCGGGGAAGTAACCTGCCCGACCAAATACTTTGAGGAAGCGTCTTCCATCAATTTCCGGAGAAGCGTGAAATACGGGCTGGGAGTACTCAGGGTTTCCTTGCTTTTTCCCCTGAACAAATGGGGAATTCTCAGGTCCCGGATTTACAATATGAAAGACGGCAGCAAACTTTCTTCCTGATACTGATTACTTTCTTTTTTTGTTTTTCCGGATTTTTGAAAAAAAATTTGGCGGGATATTTTGTTTTATGTAAATTAGCTGAAAATTTCATTCTGTCTGAAATATTATGATTCCTTTAAAGCTGAAACTGAAAGGTATATATTCCTATAAAGAAACCCAATCCATTGATTTTGAAAAACTGATAAGTACTCAGTTGTTTGGTATATTCGGAAGCACCGGTAGCGGCAAATCTTCTATTCTTGAAGCGATTACCTTTGTATTGTACGGAGAAGTAGAGCGCCTGAACCGGAATGAACGCAGTTACAATATGATGAACCTGGATTGTAATGAAATGCACATTGCGCTGGAGTTTATGGCGGGTCAGCAAGGCAAAGAAAAATTTCTGGCGGAGGTAACCGGAAAGCGAAATTCCAAAAATTTTGACGTTATCAATATCACTAAAGGCCTGTATGGTTTTACGGACAATAAATGGGTGCCTTTTCCGGGAAAGATTGAAGATATAACGGGGCTTTCCTACGAAAATTTCAAAAGAACCATCATTATCCCTCAGGGGAATTTTCAGGAATTTATTCAACTCGGAGAGAAAGACCGGACTGAAATGATGAAAAAGTTGTTTCATCTGGAAAAATTTGACCTGGCCGGAAAAACCAAATACCTTGCCGAAAAAAATCAGAAAAAATTAGACGAAAAAGAAACCCTCATCAGGAGCCTGGATGAATATACCCCCGAATTTCTGGAGGATTTATGCGAAAAAATCAAACTCAGGGAAACCGATTCCGAGAAACTTTCCGCAGTAATTGCAGAAGCCGAAAAAAGCTACAAAGCAATGCTCGAAAATCAGGGGCTGTTTAAAAAAATAGAGGAGAAAAAACAAGCCCTCGTCAGAATGGAATCACAGGCTGCCCATTTTGAAACCCGGGAAAAAGCCCTTCAGGAATATGAATACTGCGAAAAAAACTTTGCTCCGCTTTTGAGGGAAAAAAACAAACTCGAGGGAGAACTGACCTCGCTGGAAAAAAGCATTAATAATAAAAATACTTTACTGAACGAAAAAAAACAAAATCTCAATATCCGAAAGGAAACCTTCAGAGAGATTGAAAAAAATTACGACAAAAGACACGATTATAAAGAAAAAGAGTCGGAATTAAGAACCACCGCAGAGATTATAGAAAAATACCTCGAACAGCAGGAGGAGAGAACCCGGGTAGCAAAAGGAAAACTTCTCACTCAGTCCAAAAAAGAAGAACTGGAAGCGAATAAAAAGCAAAATCAGGCTTTAAGCCATCAGATTTCTGCCCTCACTCAATCCATTCAGGGCACTCAATCGGTAAGAGAAGTAAAGGACTGGTTCAGGGAGCTGAAAAATCTGGAAGAAAGACAAAATGAATCCATCAAAAAACTGGAAGAATTTACTCAGAGAGAGAAGCAACTGATTACAGAAAAAGAGCATATTCTCAGCGTTTTGCCTTTGAATGCTTTGTTTGATGGAGCAGAAATGGAGGCCAAAGTACTGCACGATCTGATGGAAGAAGAGCTCACCAAAGTCAGGGCGCAGGAAAAGGAATTCTATAAAAAACAAAATGAGTGGAATGTACATCTCAGCCTTAAGCAGTACTCCGAAGAACTCAGGGAAGGAGATCCGTGTCCGCTGTGTGGTTCTCAACATCATCCCGGTATCACAGGGCGCTCCAATCCGGAAGGGAAGTTAGCTCATATTCAGGGAGAAATTACCCGCAACTCCCAGTATCAGGATACTTTGCTCAAAGCACGCGTACAGCTCGAAGGATGGGAAAAAAACCAGGCAGAAAATCAGCGGAAAATTCAGGAGTGTAAAGCAGAAGTGCTCCGCAAAAATGAGGAGACCGAAGAACATCGTTTGTCGTTCCGGTGGAGTACCCTGAAAAGCAAATCCCCCGAAGAAATTGACGCAATGCTCCGGGAGGAAGAGATTATCAAAGAAAAACTGTCAGAGCTGAATGCAGAAAAAGAGCAGACAGAGAAGCAGATTCATAAAAATGATGAGGAACTGACCCGCTACGAAGCCAAACTGAAAGAGCTGGAAAGCAGGGAAAATGAAAGACAAGGGTATCTGAACGGGAAAATATCTACCCTGAAACATATCAGTTGGGAACAATATATAAATACTCCGCCGGAAGTAATTCACCGTGAAGCAGAGGGTTTTCAGACCAAATATTCTGGGGCTGAAGATTTATATAAAAGCTACCGGGAAACGATTGAGAAGGAAGAAAAGAAGATTAGTGAAATGGATGGAGAAATCAATGAGGCAAATAATCATCAAAAAGACCTGCTCGTAGAATTTATTCAGACAAAAAATAAACTTTCCCGCCTGATTGAAAACTCGCCGTTTGAAAATCAGCAGAAAGTCGAAGAGATTCTCAGCAATCCCCTGAATACTGAAACCATCAAAAAAGAAATCGAGGAGTATAAAATCGCTTTTGGGGCACTAAAGTCCGAAATTGCAGGGCTGATATCCGAATCCGAGGGAAAAACCTTCGTTCCGGAGGAAATGGAAAATCTCGGAAAAAAAATCGCAGAGTACAAAGAAGAATATAACGGTATTCAGCAGGAAATCGGGGGATTAGGCAATAAAAAGAAAGAAACGGAAGA
>JAIBAH010000178.1 GCA_019695295.1 Bacteroidia bacterium
TTCATGGCTATGCATTTCATTATGATCCTTCTGACCGGTTACTGAAAGGAGAATATTCAGGGTGGAGTCCTCAGTTTTATGGTCTTTTGGGGTTAAACTGGACGGGGAATGCGGGTCGTTATGCTATTCCTGATGGGATTGGGTATGATATGAACGGCAATATTCAGACGATGAAACGCAATGGGGTGGAGGATGTCCAAAGTAATGTGGTTGTCTGGGGGGCGATGGATGAGATGACTTATCATTATAATGGAAATCGGCTTGAGTCGATAGAGGATAATGTGGCTTATACCGGTGGGGTTTTTGAGCAATTCCGAAAACAAACCCCTTACACCGGAAATCCAGAATATTTATATGACCCAAACGGAAATATCGTTCAGGATGTAAACAAAGGTATAACCATTTCGTATAACCACTTAAATAAACCCACGATGATAGACTTCGGCAATGGACATACCTTACAATACACCTACGCAGCAGACGGGCGGAAGTTACGGGAGCGGACGAAGGTTTCGGGTCAGCCAGACGTAAAGGCAGATTACCCATTAGCGGGATTGTATTATCGAGACAATCAGTTAGTGTATATAAGTACAGCAGAAGGCAGAGCCTTACAAACCGCTTCCAGTATAGACCCTCAAAGCGGCAAAGTCCAGAAAACCTTCAGATACGAATACTACCTCAAAGACCACCTCGGAAACATACGGTTTTTATTCACCGACACCGATACAGACGGTGTACCCGAGATATTACAAGAAGACGCTTACGACCCTTGGGGCATTCGCCTTGCGGGGCTATCCTACACCCAAGGCGAGAAAAACCGGTATTTGTATAATGGGAAGGAGCAGGTGAAGGGATTGGGGTGGTATGATTATGGTGCGAGAATGTATGACCCCGCTACGGGTAGATGGAATGGGGTGGATATGCTGGCGGAGAAGTATATAGGCATAAGCCCGTATGTATATTGTGCGGATAATCCGGTATTGTTTTTGGATGTGGATGGGAGGTTTGGAATTCCGGCTGAATTATTAGCAAAATATCCAAACTTGAATCGAGCACTTGAAGACGTTAAGAAACAGCTGGAAACAAATATTGAGAAGTTAGATTTATTACAAAGGCTTGGCGAATATAAAAATCATGAGGAAATACTAAATCAATTTTCCCCTGATGCAGGTCCTACCTTGTTGGAAAAAAACTTATTATCGTTTAATACAGAAACTAATAATTTAGAGGGCGACAATGCTCATACTACAATCATACGTAATGCTGAAACGTTAATAGGGGAGGCACCATTCCGGTTTTCAGGAGGTAAGATAGAATTAGATGATGGGGTATTTGACTTGGTGAACAAAGTGTATGATGATAAAAATCATGATTTTGGAGAGGAAACTAAAGGTTTCATTAAGCTATTGTTCCAATCCACAATGGAACATGAGTTAGTTCATAATGGAGATTTACAACCCGATGGGGTATCAGGTAATAAAATGACAAAGGATGAAAGCACCTCAGATAAAATGTATCCAAAAGAGCCTGGCATTTTTTATGAGGAGGTTATTTATGGACGTAATGTTTCAATACCGGAAAATAATGATATTATGATGTATTATAAGTCTAATCAAACTAAGTGATGGAATTAAATATAGGGAAATTTGTAGGAGTAAGACATGTTCTATTATTGCTTGTAATACTTCCTCAGCTTGCAGTAACTCAATCCAATGGTTTAGAAATTATTGTAAAAGACAGCACTATTAGCCTCACGGATAGTATGATTATGCATTTTGTTTTAAAGAACAATACAAATGATACAATATTTGTTGAGAATTTAGCTATTTCAAGGGCTGAAATCATCTTTTCCGAGAAGTTCAGAAGATTGGATTTTATGCAAGACGCTTATGCAAATTACTATTCCGATAGTTGCGAAACGCTTTTAAGTAACTATTACAATATTGTAAGTATTTTGCCGAATCAGTGTAGTAAACCATTTTCTATTAATTTAGTTGAATGGAATTACACCTTAATTGGAGAGGTCTTTGATAAACCATTTGAAACGGGCAAAAAGTACGAGTATTATATGGTGATTCGGGCTTTAAATCGGTTTAATAATTGCGATAAAATATTTACGGGTGTAGCCTGCTCAAAATGCCTTTCTTTTCTATTGGTAAAATAATAGTAGTCCCCTTGTTTGAAAAAATTTCTATCTTTACCTCCCAAAAATAACCACTCCAATGCGACAAGCTACTAAAAACCAAGCCACACTCCGATACGAATACTACCTCAAAGACCATGTTTCGGCTTCGCTCAAAGACCACCTTTGGAATGTGCGGTTTTTATTCACCGACACAGATACAGACGGCGTACCGGAGATACTCCAAGAAGACGCATACGACCCTTGGGGGATTCGCCTTGCAGGACTTTCCTATACTCAAGGCGAGAAAAACCGGTTTTTGTATAACGGGAAAGAGCAGGTGAAGGGATTGGGGTGGTATGATTATGGCGCAAGAATGTATGACCCCGCTACGGGCAGATGGAATGGGGTGGATGGGCTGGCGGAGAAGTATATAGGAATAAGTCCGTATGTGTATTGTATGGATAATCCGGTTTTGTTTTTGGATGTGGATGGGAATGAATGGATAAACCCCTACGTTGAAATGGCAAAAAACACTGAAAATAAAGCACTGAAAAATGAGTATAACAGGCTCGCTTCGGAAACTAATAATTTATTAAAAACATTGGAAGATAATGACCCTGAGCTATATAACTACATCAACGATTTAAAAATAACTGATAAAGAAGGAAATGAAAGCCCATTAAATGTTTATTTGTTTTTGAATGAGGGAGATAATGCAAACAGACCTTTTGATGGGAGGACAACTTGGTCTTCCCTTTCGAGCAAAATTGGAGACTTTAAAGTTGGAGAAAATATTACAGGAGATTTTCAGATAAAACTTGATAAATCCAAAGAGGATGGACAAAAAAAATCAAAATGGGTTCAAGGCATTCAGGTTAATGTATGGAATATAGAAGAAAAAAGAGATGTTTTTCTTGCAAATGAGGCTGGAGATGTGATGTTTGCTGTAAATAACTATACGATTGCATGGAATACTAATAACATTGACTCTAATGGAAAATTAAAAAAAAATTATGCAACACAAGATTCTCAAAATTATTCTAATAACGTTGAGTATATTTATACCAGAAGGAAAAATGGAACATTAGATAAATCGATAAAAATATATCCTTTAGATAATAAAGGTAGAAATGATGAGAGGGTATTTAAAAAAAACTTTGAGGAGAAATTTCCAACAAAATGACAATGAGAAACTATATAATATTAATATTAACGGTACAGTTAATACCCAATATGGGCATTTCCCAAACATTTTTACCTTCAGCGTGTGACTGGGTTCGGGAAGAAAAAAAAGATTCAGTTTACATTTTTTCAAAAGATTGTTGTACTACATTTGATTTTTGGGCTGATAAATTTATCTTTAATATAAACTCATGTATGGACTCAATCTTTGAGGTTACTCCAAATTATCATTTCCAAATTCTTTACAAGTACCATAAAAAAACGAGCAAAGGTATATATATTGATTGGGAGTTAGACGATTCTATGATATCCACTTATTGTGAAACAAAAAGAGACTTGCCTCACGGGAAGTGCATTACTTATTATTCTACAGGAAAAGAATGTATACGACAACACTATCGTTGCGGAAAGAAACACGGCAGATTTATTATCTACGATTTGGATGGTCATATTGAGGTAAAAAGATATTATATAAATGGTTTGCTAAATGGCTATGATTACGCCTATTCCTACAAAGAAAAGATGATGTCCAAACAGTTTTATATAATGGGAAGGGCAATTACACGGGTTAAGGTAAAGCCATATAAGGTGAGGTAAATATCTGCATAGATATGAAAGCCGCCAATGGAATATCGTTCAGGATGTAAACAAAGGTATAACCATTTCGTATAACCACTTAAATAAACCCACGATGATAGACTTCGGCAATGGACATACCTTACAATACACCTACACAGCAGACGGGCGGAAGTTACGGGAGCGGACGAAGGTTTCGGGTCAGCCAGACGTAAAGGCAGATTACCCATTAGCGGGATTATATTACCGAGACAATCAGTTGGTGTATATAAGCACTGCGGAGGGCAGGGTTTTGCAGACGGGTGCGAGTATAGATTTGAATACGGGCAAGGTGCTCAAGGATTTCCGGTACGAGTATTATCTGAAGGATCATTTGGGGAATGTACGGTTTTTGTTTACGGATGTGGATGGGGACGGCGTACCGGAGATTTTACAGGAAGATGCTTATGACCCTTGGGGCGTTCGTCTGGCGGGGCTTTCTTATACTCAGGGCGAGAAAAACCGGTTTCTTTATAATGAGAAGGAGCAGGTGAAGGGATTGGGGTGGTATGATTATGGTGCAAGAATGTATGACCCCGCTACGGGTAGATGGAATGGGGTGGATGGGCTGGCGGAGAAATTTTCGGGTTGGAGTTCGTATCATTATGTACTGGGGAATCCAACTCGTTTTGCGGATGTTGATGGAAATGATACGCTAGTATTAAACATTTTGATGAATCATAAACTTAGTACAATTCAAACATCGGTCTATGATGTTACTTTTTCTCTTGTAAGTAATGGAATCTGGGAATCGATTAAAATGGACAAACCAATTTACATGGTTAGTAATCTAAGAGATGATGAAACAGGAAAAAACGATTTACCTACAAATATAGAAGAAAGGAAGGCTTTAGATGATAAAATTGACAATGATTTAGAGCAACATGAGTATTATTCTTTAAAATTTGATCAAATGAAACGTCATAATGGAGATAAAGGGTGGGAAAACACAATAAAAATAACTGCCTTTGGGGTATTTTTGCATCCGGCAGGGGATGTTTTTGACCTAGCCGGATGTAAATCACTGATTACAGATTTTGCTTATCGAAAGGATAAGATTGTCTCCTATAACTTCTCGACTTTTAAGGACGAAGAAATATATGATTTAACGTGGAGTAGTTTTCAAAGTACAGTAGAAGCCCTAGAAATTGTTAGGAGTCTATATAATATTTACAATAAAAGTTTGACTGGTCAAAAGTTTTTGCTAAAGAATAACTATAGCCAACGTCGTGCAATAGATTCATGTAATGATGATAATTGTGATTAAAAAGAAGAAATTATGAAAACTAAAAATTTGATATTTATTTGCACGCTAGTTATTTTGTTGTCAAATTGTTTTCAAACAAAACGTATAAACGAAGATAATCTCGCTCAACAGAATGAAGATTCTATTTATACAGACTTGAAAGAGGCTGTTAAACATGCAACAAACGTGAGACATTTATCTTTAATTAATTTAGAGTTGATTACCTTTCCGCTCGAAATTTTAGAACTTAAAAACTTAAAAACACTTGATTTAAGTTTTAGTACTTTAGATGAATTACCTGATGAAATCGCAACGCTATCACAATTAGAGAGAATAGATGTTCAACATAGCGGACTAAAGCACATTCCTAAATCAATCGGGAAGTTAGAAAAACTGCAAGTACTCTGTTTTTTGAACTGCGAGATTGAAACGATACCTAATGAAATCGGACATTTAAAAAATCTTTATTATCTTAACTTGGGTAATAACCCAATTGAATCCTTGAATACTCAGACATTGTGTAAGTTAGCAAAATTAGAAACCTTCTACATAAATGACAGTCAGGGTATAGGATGTATTAAGGAGAGCGAGATATTGATATTAAAAAAATGTATCCCTAATTGTCATATATATTGGCATTAATAGGTTATACAGTATTGATTACGTAGAATCCCCTAAATAAACCCACGATGACACAATTCGGAAATGAATATAAGCTTGATGAAAACCGTGGTAGAAACCGTTACGAGGGTCTGCGACCACTCGTAAGGTTGAGGCGGGGGCTTTCCGGGAGGGAAATCACCGGTTTGTATTTGCAGGTGAAAAACACCTGCAAGGGCGAAGGAAATAACCTGAGTTTATTTTATACAAGGAGTATAAGTAGGATTAATATTTAAGAGTGGTAGATATATGGAATTATATTTGAAAATGTATTTAACTTATATAAAGTATGAATTTTGAACTTGATGAGATTTACGCTTGGCTTGTTGTAATAAGTGGAATAACTGGATTATTAATTCAGATGAGAATCAGTCGTTTGTATTTAAATATAGTACACGATGTCCCAATAGAGTCACTATTGTCATTATTCATTAACATTAATACAGCTCACAGAGACATAAAACAAGTGGGTTTTGAGCAACTAATGGTTTCCTATATTCCTTTCAATGGAGTAATTGAAAGAGAAGACCGAACTCCGGAAAAAGCGGATAAAATCAAGGAAAGAGGAAGACTTTGTATTCTGTTTTTTCTTTTTACTTTTGGACCGAGTTTAATTATTATTTTATTAGTAAATTTCGGGATTATCAAATCTACACCCCGCGAAGAAACCTTTAGTTACCTTCAATCTTTATCAATTGAACTTTGGGGTTAAAAATCAAAAAAGGTGTATCATAATTACAGGCTAATCTTTGTATTATTATTTTAAAATCCGTATCTTTACCTCCCAAAAATAACCACTCTAATGCAGCAAACTACTAAAAACAAAACTGCGTTCCGGTATGAATATTACCTCAACAACCACCTTGGAAATGTACGGTTTTTGTTTACCGATACGGATACAGACGGCGTACCGGAGATATTACAGGAGGATGCTTATGACCCTTGGGGCATTCGCCTGGCGGGGCTTTCTTATACTCAGGGGGAGAGGAATGGGTTTTTGTATAATGGGAAGGAGCAGGTGAAGGGATTGGGGTGGTATGATTATGGGTTTCGGTGGTATATGCCGGATGTGGGG
>JAIBAH010000042.1 GCA_019695295.1 Bacteroidia bacterium
CAAATTTGCTATAGTCTGCGGGCTGTAGCCCGGTTTTTATTTTTCCGGAGTCAAAAGCCTGAATATTCTGAATCACTTTTTTGAGCAACACCCCTACTGCCTCCGCCGATACACTGAACTGATGATTGGTAAAGCCGCCTTTCTGATTGACTACCGCTGTACAGGTAGTACCGCTCACCTGAATATCCCTGCAATCCTCCAGCAGAAAAGCTCCTCCCGGATAATAGCACTCACTGGCAGTAAATATCACATACTGAGTAGAGAAAAACCCCTCAATGATATGAAAGCCGATTACATCATTCGGGCTTGTAATACGGGTCTCTGATGCCAGTATTTTTCCCAGTTTTTTGGCGGGCAATGCCGGTGCTTTGTATAAACCGAGCCTTTCATCTACCGGGAATTTTTCCTTTAATAAAGCTGCATACATATTTTTTTTCGTTGAAACTCCTTTATTCTTTACAAAATTACAACATTTATTGTTTTTTACAGTATCTTTTTACAGGATAAATCATAATCCTGAAAATGAGAACCGGAGGAAATTTCTGTCAGTGAGAAAAAACAATACCATTTCCTGCTGAAAAATTTCCGGCGGGTTCATAAATATTGTGTATATTTGCCGGTTACAATCATGAAAAATTATTGATTCAATAATTTTTCTCTGTAATAAATCTCTTTTTCGTTCAGGAAAGATATTACTTTATAATAAAATGCTATACGGGATTTTTGTCGTCTTCATTATTTTACTGATTATTGGTGGTTTATGGCTGGCGTGGACTCAGCTGAATATCATGCTCTGGATTACGGCAGTATCTTCCAGGGTACCTGTCAGTTTTTGGGGATTAATCGGGATGAAAATCCGGGGAGTCCCTTCTGAAATCATTATCAACAATATGATCCGGGCATACAAAGCCGGATTCAAGGTTACAATGAACGAGCTGGAAAATCACTATCAGGCTAAAGGGGATTTGGGAAAAGTAATCGGAGGCCTGATTACAGCAAAAAATGCCGGGATTCTACTCGACTTCAATCAGGTACGTCAGATTGACTTGTCCGGAAGGGATGTGGCCAAGGTAGTCGGTGCCGTGATTACAGCCCGTAGCGGGGGGCTTACGCTGGATTTGGGTACTGCTTCTAAAATAGACCTCTCAGGAAGAGATGTCGAAAAAATAGTGAGAGCAGTGGTGACCGCTCAGAATGCCGGAATAGACCTCCCTATCTCTACCGCTGTGCAGATTGACCTCTCCGGAAGGGATATTTCAAAGGTACTCGGAAGCGTGATTCAGGCAAAAAATGCAGGGATTAACCTCGATCTTGAAAAAGCAATTCAGATTGACCTCTCCGGAAGAGACCTCCAAAAGGTAATCAACGCCATCATCTCTGCCCAAAACGCCGGGTTGGATGTGGATCTGGATATGGCAGTACAGATTGACCTTGCAGGAAGAGATATCGCCGAAGCAGTAAAAAATGCAATTCAGACCAAAATCATAGAATCCCCTCCGGAAAGACCCATCAAAGCCCTCCCAAGAGACGGGGTAGAAGTCAAGTTTCAGGCCAGTATTACCGTCAAAACCAATCTGAATGAACTCCTTGCCGGTGCCGGGTCCGATGATACGATTATCTCAAGGATTGAACAAAAGCTCGTTTCCAATATCAGTTCTCTCAATTCTTATCAGGAGGTTCTTCAAAATCCCACCGAGGTTTCCAATATCCTTGAACCGGAAGACGGCAAAAAAAGGATTATTCTTGCCCAGAAATATATGGAAGACGCAAGTAAAAAATGGGAAGAGCTGATGCAAAAAGAAGATCAGATTAAAAGAACGAAAGAGGGGCTTATGAAGTACAATAAAGAAGAGGAGCATAAAAAAGAAGAAATACGCCTTCTGAAAGAGAAAGATAAGGACCTTATCCATAAAATTAACGAACTGCTTGAAACAGCAGATGAAAACACTGAAAATCAGAATATTGACAGAAAAAATATTCCGGAGAGCGAACTTCGGTTTCTGGAACAGGAAAGAAAAAAACTGGAACTGGAAATCAGCAGGCTGGGGATGGACGTAAGACATATCGCTGAAATGCAGCACGATATCCTGAATCAGATAAAAGACTGGGAAGAAGAAAGAGAGCGGCTCGAAGATGAAACAACCCGATTAATAGACTATTGTATGAAGGAATGCACATTTGCTTACTCTGAAATACATGAGTCTTATGAAGAGCTGAAATCATGCTATGGAGAGCTTAGAGAAACCTATAAGGAAGTGGATAAAGCCTACCTCCAGATTTTTAAACTTCCTACCAAAACCGACTTTTTTCAGAAAGGAATTTCCGTTGCCAACCGGGAAATGGAAGAATCGAGACAGAAACTCAATGAAGCGGAAAAACTGATTGAAAATGCAGTAAGTATTAATCAGGCTATCAAAGATAATCTGGATCTGGTTTTCAAAGAATCCGATAACACAAAAACCGTTTCTGAAACCCTGACCATTAAATTAAAAGGACTGATGAATATCCTTAAAAAGGAAGATGAGTCCCGCAGTGAGTTATCAGACCTCAGGATGGGACTTGAAGGCTCAAACAAAGACCTTGAAGCGGCGTACAAAACCCTGCATACAATTTCAAGGAGAAACAATCTTTCCTACAATGAACTGGAAATAGCCCGAAAAAAAATGACTCAGGTCCACCGTAATCTGAATAGTGCCAGAAAAGAGCTGGAAGAAAACACTATTTACCATGTCATTTCCGTGGAAATTAAGAATGTAGAAATCGGTAAAGACAGAGGGGCCGAACTCGAAATGGAGCAACTCCGTGCTGATGAGGAAAGAAAAAAACAACATGCACTGGTAAGAGAACTGGAGTTGAACCTGAAAGAAAAGGAGGCTCAGATACGGGAACTCGACGCCAAACACAAAATGATGGAAGCAGAAGCAAAGGTAAATGAAGCCCTTGCAGAAGCATTCAAAGCCGGAAATCTGGGTGCCCTGGATTATTACAAACTCCGGAACTTGCAGTCAGATACCAATATGAGAAATATGTTGTCTGCCGAACCAGAGGGTGAGCACCGTAAATCCAGTCTGATGAATCCAAAAAACGACAATAAACCCAGACATTAACCGAAAATCATAAAAACCCAAAAACATGATTATGCTTTTGGGGAATATAAATCGCAACAATTTTACCGGCTTTCTGAAAAATATAACCTTTGACTAAACTTCATTTTCGATATTATTTTTATGAAAAAAATTTCCACTTTTATCTGTTTTCTTTCTGCGTTTTTGTCTTTCTCTTTTGCACAGAACCTTGTGCTAAATCCGGGATTCGAAAACATCAATGTCAACTGTTCCGGATTTGCCGGTGCCGGTTATACCAATATTGTGGACTGGTACAACCCCGATCCAACAGACACCTGCTCCACTCCGGATTGGTTTTCCACCTGCCTGAATGGCTTTTTCCCTACGGCAGCACCCAACTCCTGGCTCGGAAGTCAAAGCCCCAGAACGGGAGACGCTTACGGAGGATTTATTGCCTATGAAGCCACCTCCAACTCCTACCGTGAATATCTGGAAGGTACGCTTTCATCCCCTTTGGTTCAGGGGCAAACCTACTGTGTTTCTTTTTATATTTCTTTGGCGGATACGGTTCCTTTTGCCGTTGATAAAATCGGTGTCTATTTCTCCAATACCTTCGTTCAGTTTCCGGTAAGTCATTGTATCAGTACGGTACCACTACCCGTTACACCTCAGCTACAGTGGGCAGGAGGAGTGGCAGATGACGTTGTAAACTGGGTAAGAATGGACTGGCAGTACGTAGCTTCCGGAGGAGAACAGTATTTTGTGATTGGAAATTTTTTCAATAATGCCGCTACCACGATTCAAAATACGGGTGCTTCCGGGTTTACCACGCCTTTTGCATATTATTTTGTGGATGATGTAAGTGTAACGCCCGGTATTTGTTGTGACGCCGGTATTCTGAGTGCAGGCTCATTTTGTACGGGTGGCACCCCTGCCAGTTTGGTGGCCAATACTTCAGGAGGAACATGGTCAGGAACAGGAATCACAAACCCGTCCAGCGGCACCTTTGACCCGGTAGTAGCCGGGCAGGGAAGTCACATCATAACCTATACGCTTCCCTGCGGAGCCTTTGATACAATCTCCATACAAGTAAATAATTGCATGGAAGCCTGTATAGATACCTCCGGAAGTATCTCTGTAAACGGGGGCACAGGACCCTATACCTGGCAATCGCAAACAATTACTCAGGATTGCTCAGGCTGTCTGATAGGATGCACATTCCCTCCGGGCTGCGCTGTGAATGTAGTTGGCTGGCAAAATTTCGCAACCGGTAACTCCATCACTCCGCCGGCTGCATATCCTGTTCAGGTAGTGGATAATAATGGTCAAAACCTGGTCATAAACAGTATTTCGGGGCTACCTGCATGTCCTTCCGGTTGTCAGATGACCGCTAACGTAGTCTCAACTGATATACTGTGCTTTGGAGATAAAACCGGAACCGCTATCGCTACCGCAGGAAACGGAACCCCACCCTATGCCTACTCATGGAATACAGGCCAGATCAATGATTCTATCATCAACCTGAATGTAGGCACTTACACCTGTTATATTCTTGACGCTTCCGGCTGCACTACCATTGTTTCCACTACCGTAAATCAGCCGCCTTCCATTGGGCTAAGCGGCTCTTCTACTCCCAACACAGGAGGAGGGAACGGCACCGCAACCGTCATTGCTTCAGGAGGAACCCCCCCGTTTACCTATACCTGGAATACCAATCCACCCCAATACACTTCCACTGCCACAGGCCTGATTGCCGGCTCTTACACTTGTATCATCACCGATGCAAACGGATGTTTCAGACCCTTTACCATCAGTGTAACCGAAGCGCTCGACGTTGAAGAATCTGTAGCCGGAATTCAGCACATGAGTATCTCTCCTAATCCGTCCAACGGAACGTTTTCAGTAAAAATCACCCTGATAAATCCCTCTGAATTAACCCTTTCTGTATATGATATAACGGGAAAACTCATTTCAGAGAACCAGAAACAGGTCGTGTATGATTATACGCATACCTTCAGGCTAAATGAAATCAGTAATGGATTTTATACACTTAAAATAAAGACCCGGTCAGGCGAAATAATCCGGAAAATATTAATCCAATAGTGATTGCTGAAAGCCAAAACTGAATATTTCCGGTAAAACCGAATTTGTTTTACATTTTCGGAATTTTATCGCTGCAACTGCTCTTTTAAATATATTCATTATCTTTGCACCATATTTAAATCTTTTTCAATCAATTTTAAAATTTTAGCAAATAATCATGAGAGGTTCAAAATCATTGCTGTTTATCATTTCTTTTTTATTTTCACTCACTGCTTCTGCACAGATTTCCTTCTTTGAAGGCACCTGGGAAGAAGCCTTAAAACAGGCTCAGAAGAAAAACAAGGTTATTTTTGTGGACGCATTTACCGATTGGTGCGGGCCTTGCAAAATGATGTCTGCACAGACCTTTACCAATACAGAAGTAGGTACATTTTTTAATGATAACTTTATCAATGTAAAACTTGATATGGAAAAAGGAGAAGGGCCTTCCTTTGCAAAAACCTACCAGGTAAACGCTTACCCTACTCTTTTATTTATCAATCCCGGAAGCAAGGAAATTGTACATAAAGTATTGGGATTCAGAAGTAGTGACCTCTTCTTAAATGAAGCAAAAACAGCAGTCACAAAATTTGGTGGCAATCCGGGTGGTGGAAAAAAGAAAAAAGAAAAAAAGGCCAAAAAGCCGAAGAAATCCAAAATTACTACTGAAACCGGAAGTATTGATTATTAATAACCGGCCAGAAGAGTATTGGGAAATTCTTTACGAATACTCAATAATAATACACTATTTTAGAACATTTACCGTTTTAGTGTAACTTATTACATAAAAAACATTATAAATAAAAAACAGGTGTATTATTTCACTTAAATCAGAACAATAATGACAAAAAGAGCAGTAATTTATTTGTGGATAATGTTTGGATGTATATTCTCCGGAATTGCACAATCCTCTGAGCAGCCAATTTCTTATTTTGAGGGATCTATTGAGTATAAGGTATCCGTTGAAGGTGCGGATAAAGCCATTCTTTTTGAAAATGAACCCAATACTCAGATGGCAATGCATATCAAGGATGGTGACTATATCGTAAATCTTATTGGAGGCCGTTACCCCAAAACATTCATGTTCATCGCCGATTCCAATTTTGAATACAGCATTGACATGAATAATAAACGTGCATTCCGCGTATCCATTTACAATCACTTCAAACCGATGTGGGTGCGTCCGCCTGCAATTCCTAACGGAGAAACCGAAACCATAAATGGCGTTTTATGTGATGTATATGAAGTTAAAACCGATTCTTCCTATACAAAAATATGGGCAAGTGAGAAATATAGGGTGAATACGGATTTTTATCATAACAAAAAACGGGCTCAGGCCAACTACCTCCTGCCGGGACTGGAAGGACGAATCCCTATCAAAACGATAAAAAAAGAGAAAGGACTCACTTCCACTATTACCATGTCTAAGATTACGCCTATTAAATTCCGGAAAGAGCAATTTACAATTCCTCCTGATTTTGTAATCAAGAACCGGGATAACCGATGGTAGATAACGGAATCGGGTCGTTAATTCTGCAATAAATAAAAAGAGGCTGTTCAAAATTATTTTGGGACAGCCTCTTTTTGGTTTCTCTCTTTTTTATTCTATCATGAGTTTTAGCTCATATTTTTTTTCTCCGGTACGAAGGGAAACCAGATAGATTCCTTTTGATACCGCCGGAATCCTGACCATAATACGGTTTTCGCCCGGTGCTGTTTCCAGCACTCCCGACTGAATCACTTTAGACTGAATGTCTCTGATAGTATATTCTGCGTTTTCTGCTGCTTCTGAAGAGAAGAGAAAAAGCATTTCTCCCTGATTCGGATTAGGATAAATTCCAAAACCGGTTTTATCCGTAATTTCTTCCAGTGAAACCGCATTCTGAACGGTAATCCATATTGAATCTGTATCCTGACATCCATTTACATCGGTCACTGTGACATAAAAAAGATGCGCTCCCAATCCGGTTTGAGCAGTATTTACCGTCAGTGAAGCCTGTGTCCAGCCATTATTCCACAAATAACTACTAAATCCGCCTCCGGTATTAAGCGAAATGCTACTATTCAGGTTTACCGTTGTGTCATTTCCTATAAATACTACAGGCAAAGGATTCACTACAACCGGAATATCCGTAGTGAGTGTACCGCAACTATTGGTAATATTACAGGCATATACGCCCGATTGTGTAACCCCTGCATTATTGATATTAAACGAAGGAGTCGTATTCCCTGTCGGAGTATTATTCACTAACCACTGATAGCTAAAGGGTGCACTACCGGCTGCATTCGCTGTCATCTGAACAGACTCTCCCTGACACAGTACCGAATCGGTAATCGTAATCATACCACTGGAAGGTTGCGCAAACACAGTAATGCTTTGAGATAAAGTATCAGCCCCGTTACCATTGGTTGCAATCAGGGAGAGCACAAAATTCCCTGAACTACTAAACCCAAATTCAGGATTTTGGGAAGTGGTACTGGTTCCGTTCAGGAAAGAAACGCCGGAAGCGGGAGAAATATACCAGGAATAAGTCTGAGCATATGAGGAAAGATTTTGAACAGTTAGCGTATCATTCAGGCAAATTGCATTCAGGGACGAAAATGCAGGATTAGGTAAAGTGCTGACCGATATATCATCCAGCGCAAGGTCTCCTGTATATCCATTTCCGGTGGTCCCTCTGAAACGAATTACAATCTGCTCTTCTTCCCAGTTGCTTAAATTCACTACTTTGTTCAGCCATTGATTTCCCTGATCTCCGGATATTTCCGTCAAAGGAGAAGCCTGCCATCCGTCGTTTCCAAGCACTTCCACATTCAGTGTCCCGATTGTCCCGCCGTAGGCATGATACCAGAAATCCAGCTCCGGCTGATTGCTGCCCCTCATATCAAAGCATACGGATTGCAAATCGGCTGTTTTGAAACGACAGCCGGAACCGTCCGTACTGGAAGTTTCCAGATAAACATATTTTCCGCTTCCGGTTGTATGATCAAAATCAGGGCCGGTACTTCCTGTTCCGGTTGCCCCGCTCAGCGTGCGCCAGTCAATGCTATCCCCAAACATTTCAGGGGTATTCATCAGATTATACCATCCGGAACTGAGGTTACAGTCCACTTCTGAGCATCCCCACGAGGTAGCACAGTTTGTAAATCCATCGAAATTCTGAGTGTAATTCATCAGCACAGACTGAGAAGGATAAATAATCACCATAACCTGCATCGTATCATTATTCAGAAAAGCATCACCCGGAGCAGCTACCCATACTTTTAAATTATAGGTACCGGCAACCGAAAACAAAATACTATCACTAAAAGTAATCCATTCTTCATCCGCAGAGGATAAAATTCCGGAAAAAGTCGTTTGGTGAATTATGCCATTATCTATCTGATAATACAGGGGAAAACCCGTTAAATCATTGATTCCCACATTTTGGATTTTGGCTTTCAGGGGGCGGTTTACGGAAGCGAAACAATCCGGGAAATAACCGTTTTCATAAGGAGACACCTGAATAAGTCCGGCATTTACCGCAACACAGCCTGTATCTCCGGGCACCCATTTCCAGGCAATAGTCCGGCGGCTGAGGGCATTATCCGGGCCATAAGCCTGAACCCCGAACCATTCCCCTTCCACAGTATTGGCATTGCGGATTTTAGCATGCGAACTTACCGAAAAAGCAATACTATCCATATACTTTTGCCCCAGATGGGTAATCCTGTAGCCGGTAGCATTTGGAACAGGGTCCCAGTCAAGCATCAGAGAATCCCCGCAAGACCAGATTCTGCCTACATTCTCAGGTACTTCCATTATACTGAAAGCCTCAGGAGAAATACTTTGTTTTGTGCCGCTTATCACCCTTACTTTAGCCCTGCCAGTCTGCGCATAGGGTACCGTCCATTTATAGTTGTTGCTTGCCGGCTGTAACCCCGATACAATCGGTTGCCATGAACTTCCGTTATCAGTGGAATACTCCAGCGAAATAGAATTATTGTTCCCGTAATTATCCCACCGGACAATTTCCTCCTCCCCTGCCACAAAATGCTCTCTTCCAATAGGGTAAGTGAGCGTAATTTCATCATAAAGGAATTCATACACAAGATAAAATTTCTGTGGTCCCTGCGGTACGAGTGCCCCGTTTACGGTAAGAATATAATTTCCGGCTGCCGGATTGGCGAGCGTAATTTGCTCTGTATTATTCAGGGAGTCAACCCCTCTGTAAGCGGGATTATCCAGGCTATCAGGATGAGGGGCAATATTAAGTACCCAGGGATTGAATGTAGTCCCTCCCGGGGTCATCATGGAAAGATTCAGGTTATTGACGAGTGCCTTTGCTGCATTTGTAACCGCCTCATAGTCATGCCAGTAAAGCAAAGTCCTTACTTCTTTTACATTGGCAGGAACCGAAAGGGTAAACTGACGGGCTCCGTTATTGCTCACGCTGTCCTCCCAGTATTGACTGGCCATGATGGAATTGTAGGCCCGGCGCACATTGATTCTTCCAAACCCCGTTTTAAAATCAGGGCCGGGGTTATACATATCATCCGCAGTATTTAGCATAAATCCCTTAATCAGCGCAGAAGGAGGAGTATTTCCATTATGATTATTTTTCCATACCTGATATAACTGAGCCATCATGCCTGCGGCTTTTGGAGAAGAATAAGAAGTACCTTCAATGCCCTCAATACACAAATCCGGTTTTATCCTTCCGTCAAAAGCCGGCCCCACACTCCCGAAACTGAGGGAATCATAAGGAGTGGTATTACAAATTGCCATGAGGTTTTTGGCCTGCTTTGCCCCTCCGGTAATATTTGCCCAGCCACTGATTCCATTATAGGTTCCATAATTGCAGGTATCGCCGCCTACATTTCCGGAAGAATAGAAATGCATCATCTGAGGCTGTAGCCTCATTTGCTGGTCATGATCCCTTGCTGAAGCCCAGTACCCCCCACTCACTCCCCAGCCGTATGAATGACTTGCCATCCTTACATCCGCAGTATCATATACCGTCCATGTATCATCATTTAAGGACATAATGCTGGCACCGAAAGCATTGGAACGATACTTGGGATTATAATTTCCGGCTCCTCCCGCATTCATACTGCACCCGGTTTTATGGCCGGAAACCGAATTGCCGGTAGTTTGTTCATCTAACCTGCCCTGAAAATCTATGCTCAGGGTATCTACGATTCCGCCTTCTTCTATCGCAAGCACAACGCCGGTTCCATCATAATTCATACCGTTTATACCGGAGGAAAGATAGTTGGCGCGGCCTACAGTATTCCGGTAGGTGAGTTCATTGGTCTGAGGTGGAGCAGGAAGGCTGATAAATGCGATGTATGGTAGGGCTGCAATTTCTTTCCATTTATCCGGTAAAATCTCCAGTACTATCTGATTTTTTCGCCCGGACTTACTGAGAATTCTGGCACCTTTTTCGGATAAAGCATTTTCAGCCCATACGAAGTCCAGCCCCGGGAAAATATCTGCTTCTATACGGAGATATCCCTCTTCTGAATAGGCATAGGGCGGAATCTGATTTTGAGACAGTGCAGCGGAAAGTTTGTATTCCGGCAGAATTTCTGAAATCATCATTCCCTCAAACTGAGTTAGCGTCTCTTCTGAAACCTTATCAGACATCGAAATATACCACGAATAATCGGGAAGATAGAATAAAAATTCAATACCGGATTTTTTCATTTCATTACGGGTAAGCTCATCCGGAATAGATACTGACTGCATCAGTACATACCTTTTTCCTTCCACGAGGGGTGTTCGCTCCAGAACCTCCTTAAAAGGCTTTACCTGAGGAGTATAGGTAGCGGAAGCAAGATATAGCTTTTGCCCCTGCTGTGAAAAACCCTGAAAACAAATCATTGCAATCATCCAAAAAAGAGTCCACTTTTGTCCAAGCATAAAAGATAAATTGTTAAAATGCACCTTGTAGAGAATCCATATATCCGAAAATTTACTAAAAAACAAACCGTTTTCGGGTTCCGGTTCTATCTGCGACAAAAGTACAAAAAAAAACAGACTTCCCTGACCGGGAAATCTGCTGTAAATATATCTCGTATCCGCTTAGGATTAAAAACAACTCTTTACTTGGGTTTTACGGGTTCAGCGGGAGAGACCGGTTTTACCTTGTCTGCAGGTATATTGGATGGAGACACCTGAACGGGAGGCTTTGCAGAAGTAGCTGAGCCAGCAGGTTTATCCGTAGTTTTGGGTGTAGTTGTAGAAGTACTACCACCGGGTTTTACGGTAGCCGTTGTTGAACTCGTCGTCCCTCCGGGACTAGTCGCCGGCTTTGTTGTCGTTTTAGGGGTCGGAGTTTTGGATTTAGGGTTTCCGTCCGCTTTCTCATCGGCTTTACCTTTATCCGTAGGTTCAGGTACATTAATCACAGATCTTTTGCGGATTTCTGCTTCTTTTCTAAAAACCCTTGCCATCAGACTATCGGCTTTTTCATGCTCCTGCATAGTTTCCGCTGCCGATTTTGCTTGATTTACCACTCCTTTGGCTTCATTACATCTTTCGACCTTTTCGCACTGCGCAACTTTATCCAGCGCACTTGCATAGTACTTTTCAAAATTTTTATTGGCTGCACCCGGTCCGTCTATGAAATACCATAATATTCCCAGTAAAGTGATTAACAAAATACCCAGTAAAATACCCCATAAAATCCATGCTTTACTTTTGGCAGGCTCTGCAACGGGGATTTTCACCTCAGGAGCGGCAAGTTCCGGATTGGGTATAGGAGGAACTTCAATAACCGGTTTTTCCGGCGAAATCAAATTCCGGGTTAAAGGCACTTCCTCCAAATTTTTAACGGGAGGAACCTCCTCCATTATTCCGGAGTCCTGGGTATTTATCTTTTCTGTCACTACTTCAGGTACGACAATCTCCTCAGCCACAGGGTCTTCTACTATCATTTGCAGGGGAGTAGTGATCTCCTGAGCTTCCGGATGATTTACCTCTACAACGGGAGTATCGTGAATTGCAGTAGTGGTAAGCTCAGCAGGCTCCATAACCTGAGGCTCAGCGGTAGAGATATCGGGCTCCGAACCCTCAACAGGAATCAGAAGCTCCGGTTTGTTTCCGGATTCACTTCCGGCGTCAGCGATAAAAAAGTCGCCTATCTGAATAAGATATGCAGAATAATTATCCCTTGATTGAACCTGACAAGCCATTTCCATATGCTTAACCCGGGTATCCTGATTCAGATTATCCTGAAAAAGTGCATTCAATGCATCCTGAATCCAGGTTTCTGTAACCCCGTCAGAGCACAAAAGAAACTCATCTCCCTTTTGAATCTCCTCCCATGGAATAAAATGATATTCAATACGGGTAGGGCTTGAGCCTCCCTGCACTGCACGTAAAATCACATTTTTTTGTGGGTGCTTTTCAGCCTCTTCACTGGTAATTTCCCCGGATTTTATCAGTTCATTTACCAAAGAATGATCCTGAGTCTGATACAAAAGCTGCCCGTCACGGTAATGATACACCCGGCTGTCACCTGCCCAAGCTATATTGGCACCTGCGGCATCAAAATACAAAAGCGTAAGCGTACTTGCCATTCCTTTTGTTTCGGGATTGTTCTGAATAAACAAATCCATTGCATTTTCCACCCACTCCAGCCCCTTCTGCAGATACGCTGCTGTCAAAGGAGAAGACGCAGGAGGATTATTGGAAAAATACAGCGGAAAATTAGTACAAATCAACTGAGAAGCGATTTCTCCCTTATTTGCACCTCCCACTCCATCACACACGAGATATAAATTCCCAATCAGGGGAATTTTTGCTTTCAGATTTTCTGTACGCGTATCTCCCTCCAGAAAAGGATATACACTATCTTCGTTATTGGCTCTCTTACCGGTTTTACTAAATCCTCTGACCGATTGAATATTATACATAGTTACTTAATTATTTATTTATCTGATAACCTACACTATCAAATCTGATTCCACTTTAAATCAAAATTAACATAAAAGTACAAAAAAAAATGATTCCTGCAATATTTCTGCTTTTTTTATCTGTTTTTTAAACTAAAATATCCTGCTGCGTTTGCTCAATGCAAATATTATTTTCCCATTACGGGAGTATGAAATTACGATTCCTAAAAATATTTTACTAAAATAAACAACTTAATACAATTATTTTTCGTAAAATATACTAAATTTATTATCATTTTCAATACTTATGCATTTACTTACACCAGCACAGCAAGATGTTTTCTTTTATTACAACCGGAATCGAATCATGATGAGAATCACCGATTTTCATATAAAAGAATTAATCCGGGAGATTGAATCCATGAGCGAAACACAGTACCTGAAATCCCGCTTTGCCCTTCCAAGAGAGGCAATGCTCATGGTCTTGCGGCAGGTGCTCGATACGGCAAAGCAGGATATTGTAAACCCATGAAAAGCGGTGCTTCAGGACCTGAAGCAGACAAAAAATGCAAAAGAGAACAAACTCTTTTGCATTTTCCAACAGCGAAAAATCCTGTTGATTTTCACCGGAGCGTGCTATTCATCCCCCATCATACTGATATCCCAGTACTTATCGGTATAGTCCTTGATTGCCTGATTAAAGATATCATTGATAGACAATTTACGATAATGGGCTACATCCCTTACTTTTTCGAGCAGTTCTGTATATAGTTCGGTATTATAATCAATGGTTTTCATCACTCTTTTCAGAGGAGCAATATCCAGAGAAGGATGTTCTTTTAACCCCTGAGGAAGCGTTTTGGACGGGATTTTCTTTTTGGTTGTTTCTCTTAGTGGCATCACCTCTCCCAGTGCGACAGCGTCCAGTTCGTCTGCGCCTATATGATCCAGAAAACCCAGTTTTCTTTTCGGTAACATTTTTCTTTCAATCACGATTTCTTCCACTACATTTTCACGCAGTGCGGCTCCGATTGAGTCCAGAAATCTTTTCTTTATCTTTTTTGCCATTTTTTAAATAATTCGATATAAAATGTAGTAAAACCCGGCTTCTTTATGCTGTAATTGGTATTTTTTCTAATAATTATGCTTCAGTGAGCCTGCTGATAATTTCTTTGGTCAATGCTTCATAATCTTCGGCACCGGCAGAGTTGGGAGAATAGTCAAAAATATCTTTCCCCATACTTTGCGCTTCGGGCAGGTTAATATTTGCCCTGATTTTAGTATTAAAAATCATTTCTCCATACTCCTTTTCCAAAAACTCAATCAGTTCTCTGTGAAGAACGGTACGGCTGTTGTAGCTTGTAGCCAAAACACCCAGAATATCCAGATCCGGATTCATTCTGGTTTTTACCGTTCTGAGAATCTTGACGAACTCTGTCATCCCCTGAATTGCAAGGGGTTCGGGTTGAAGCACGATGAGGGCATAATCACTTGCCGTAAGGGCTGATACAGTGAGTGCGCCAAGAGAAGGCGGACAATCTATCAGGATAAAATCATATAAATCCTTGATTTCCTGAAGTTGTTCCTGAAGAATAAACTCCTTACCTACATCGTTGTTTTTCTCGAATGCTGCCAGATGAACTGAAGAAGGCACAATTTCAACTGATTTTGATTGAACGATTGCTTTGGAAATATTATCCTGAAAAACCAGTGTCTGATACAATGTCTTTTCCTGCTTGCCAAGCCCGAGCGAAAAGGTGGCATTTGCCTGAGGGTCACTGTCAATCACCAACACCTTATACCCTGAAAGGGCAAGTCCGGCTGACAGGTTAATTGCAGTAGTGGTCTTACCCACTCCTCCTTTATGATTTGCGATTGATATTACAATTCCCATAATGATTAAACAATAAATAATTGATTAATAAACTTTTGATGATTCTGTTTCTGCATTTACCGGTTTTCCCGTCAGGTACAGATAAAAAACATTAAACAAGGTACAAATATACGAATATTAGTTTATTCTGTTAAAAAAAGTTTCAGTTATTTTACAATCCATCTGCGTTCAAACAATACCCTGATATTATCCGGAATACGGGTGATTTTCAGGCTTTGGGTATCTACAAAAGGAAGTACCACTTTTCCTGACACAAGCTTTTCCTGATGCTGATTAAAAATCTCATATTCCGTAATGAGTTTCACCCCGGGCATTTCAGGCACGGTCGTTCTTATTGTGAGCAGGTCATCGTACCTCGCCGGACGGTGATAGCGAATATTACACTCCGAAACAGGGAGCATCACTCCGCTTTCCTCAATATCTTTATACGACATCCCCAATGAACGAATCAGTTCCGTTCTTCCCACCTCAAAGTATTCCAGATATTTCCCATAATAGACAAAGGCCATTTTGTCTGTATCAGCATAACGAACCCTGAGGGTAGTTTCAACACAAATCATAATGCTCAGACTACCTTAAAGCCCGGGTCCACTTCTGCCCGCCATTTAAGCATTCCGCCGCTCATATTCCGGACATTGGCAAAGCCATTCGCACTTAAAAATTGGGTTGCCTGACCACTTCTTCCTCCTGAGCGGCAAATCATAACAATTTCTTTGTCTTTATACTGAGCAAGCTCTCCCAAGGCGTCAGGTAAATCCCCCAGCGAAATTTTAATTACCCCGTCAAGGTGCTGCATTTCCCATTCCTGAGGCTGACGTACATCTACCATGATTAAATTTTCTCCGGCATCCAGCCTTTTTTTTACTTCACTGACAGAAATATCCATAATTTTACGGTTTATTTGAATAATGGGGCAAATTTCGTAAAACCCTTTAATATTCCCAAATTATATTCAATATGTTGACAAGAAAAATACTGAGAAGAGTATTAAACCCTGTTTTAAGCGTATGGTGGAAATTTTACAGTCGTTTCCCGCATACTTACCGGTACAATTCTTTAGTGCTGAAACTCCTGCCCTCCGTTTTTCATCCGGCTCTTTTTTTAAGCACCAAAGTTTTTCTGGAATATCTGAACCGGGAAGACCTTCGGAATAAAAAAGTTTGGGAATTAGGAGCCGGCAGCGGATTGATCTCCATGGTTTGTGCACAAAAAGGGGCTTCGGTACTTGCTACTGATATCAATACCGTTGCAATAGAAGGGTTGAAAAAAAATCTTGTGACGAATCATCTTGAAGACAAAGTACGCATTCTGCATTCGGATTTATTTGAAAGTGTAGCCCCTGAAATTTTTGATTTTATCCTGATAAATCCCCCTTATTATCCGGTAAATGCCCAAAATGAAGCACAAATGGCATTTTATTGCGGAGAAAATTTCGAATATTTTACCCGTTTATTTCAGGGTATCGGGAATTATGTCCTTCCGGAGTCCCGGGTTCTGATGATTTTATCGGAAGACTGTGAAATAACAATTATCGGGAGTATTGCTGCTCAGTACGGCTGGAAAATGAAGGAAACCTTTCGGAAAAAGGTAACCGGCGAGTGGAACATGATTTACCGGATTCTAAAAAGGAAGTAATACCGCAATCCGGTTTTTTTTCTCACTGAATTTTCCCGAAGGTTAATTTTTTAGTACCTTTGCACGCCGGATTTACGGAATGATGTAAACCCGGTTTTATACAAAAAATAATATAAACTTACTGATTGTATTTATGCTTACAAATACTCCGGTTATAGAGGAAAAAGATACTGAAATCCGCGTCGAAACTTTGCTGAAAGCCTATAAACTGATGAAAACAGCAGAAGCCCTGACGGTTTTATACGAGGAAAACAAAGAAGTTACAGCCAAATATGTCCACGCAACCTCCAGAGGCCACGAAGCCATTCAGCTTGCGATGTCTATGCAACTCCTTCCTCAGGATTTTGTTTCCCCTTATTACAGGGATGATTCTATTTTGCTGGGAATCGGGATGAGCCCTTATGAGTTAATGCTACAACTGCTTGCCCGTAAAGACGACCCTTTTTCCGGAGGAAGAACCTATTACGGACACCCCAGCCTGAGAAGACCGGATATGCCAAAGATTTTACATCAGTCCTCCTCTACCGGAATGCAGGCAATCCCTACTACGGGTGTGGCTCAGGGGTTTCAGTACCTTGAAGAACAGGGACTTATGAAATACGAAAACGGAGAACTGCCGCCGGTTGTCGTTTGCTCTATCGGAGATGGTGCCGTAACGGAGGGGGAAGTTTCGGAAGCCTTTCAGATGGCAGCCCTTCATCAGTTACCCATTATTTATATGATTCAGGATAACGGATGGGGAATTTCTGCAACCGGAAAGGAAATGTATGCACAAAATGCACTGGAATTCATAAAGGGATTTAAAGGAATTGAGGGAGTAAGCGTAAATGGTTCGGACTTTATCGCCTGCTATGCTACGATGAAAGAAGTGATTGATACCGTAAGAAAAACCCGCAGGCCTTTCCTGGTGTATGCACCGGTACCTTTACTGAACCATCACACCTCGGGAGTGAGAAAAGAATGGTATCGTTCGGACTTTAATGAACATGCTCCCAAAGACCCGATTCCTTTTTTCCATGATGAACTGATTGCTATGGGTATTAAGGAAGAGGTATTGAACGGGCTTGCTGCTGAGGCTACAAAATTAGTAAGAGAGGACTACGAAAAAGCCCTCCTGAATCCGGAACCGGAAGCAGCGGATTTATTCAGGCACATCTATGCGCCCACTCCGGTAACAGAAGAAACCGGAAACCGGACGCCTGCCGATGGCAAGGAAGTAGTGATGGTGGACGCTGCATTACACGCAGTAGATAAAATTCTGAGAGAACACCCCGAAGCATTATTATACGGACAGGACGTAGGCGGAGAACTGGGAGGTGTATTCCGGGAAGCCGCACTGCTGGCCAAAAGATATGGAGACGGAAGGGTATTCAATACCCCGATTCAGGAAGCTTATATCATAGGAAGTACCGTAGGGATGTCTGCCACAGGTTGTAAACCCATTGTGGAAATACAGTTTGCGGATTATATATGGCCGGGCGTAAATCAACTTTACGCTGAGCTCAGCAGGGCGTATTTCCTGTCAAACGGCAAGTGGAATGTACAATCACTCATACGTGTACCCATCGGTGCGTACGGTAGCGGAGGTCCTTTTCACTCTTCCAGTGTAGAGTCTGCAATCCTGACCATCAGAGGCGTAAAAGTAGTGTATCCTTCCAATGCAGCCGATATGAAAGGGCTGCTGCGTGCTGCTTTTTATGACCCCAACCCGGTAATTATGTTTGAACATAAGGGATTATATTGGGGTAAAGTGCCCGGCAGTAAAGAAGCCCGCTGTATCGAACCCGATGATGATTACATTATACCACTCGGAAAAGCCAGAATCTACCTTGAAGCAAGCGCAGAAGCGGTAGAGAACGGCGAAAGTTGCCTCGTAATAACTTATGGAATGGGGGTTCACTGGACTAAAAATGCAGCGAAGTCATTCCCCGGCAAGATTGAAATTCTGGATTTACGTACTTTGGAGCCTTTGGACTGGGACGCAATTCAGGAAGGAGTAAAAAAACACGGAAAAGTACTCGTGCTTACGGAAGAGTGCCTTCAAAACTCTTTTGCTGAATCCCTTGCAGGACGAATCTCCTTTCATTTTTTCAGCTATCTCGATGCTCCTGTACATACAATGGGTGCCGAAAGCCTGCCTGCAATTCCCCTGAACTCAGGGCTTGAGGGCTTTATGCTCCCGAATGCAGATAAAGTCAAATCAAAACTTGAAGAATTATTAAACTGGTAATAATGCTTACACTTACTACCGACAGCGGAAAAAAATACAGGGTTCGCCCCAAACCGTTGGATATATCTATTCCTTTACATTTTAATGGCCCTCAGCCAAACAGCTACGGCGTACCCTTCGCTCAGAGTCATGCATTCGAAGGAGGAGGCTTTGTAGGCGATGTAAGAAGGGGAGGAAGTTGCAATTTTGAGGTTTATACCTTTATCCCGCACTGCAATGGAACCCATACGGAATGTGTGGGACATATTACCCGGGACAGAATCTCCATTCACGAACGGCTGAAGGACTCCTTAATACCCGCAACACTCATTACTATTATGCCCCGTTCTCCGCATGAAGTTCCGGACACCTATAATCCGGAGTTTAATCCTGATGACCTTATTATAGACAGAATTTCTCTTGAAAAAGCAGTGACTTCCACTGGGAATGAATTCCTGAGTGCGTTGATAATAAGAACCCTTCCCAATCCTGAGGATAAACAATTCCGGGATTATACCCAGCATTCAGCTCCTTTTTTCTCCATTGAGGCGATGAGCTATGTACGCTCACTTGGAGTAAAACATTTACTGATAGATACTCCTTCCGTTGACAGAATGCTGGATGAAGGGAAACTGACCGCTCACCACATTTACTTTGAGATTCCCGCCGGTAAAAACAAGGAAACTCAGCCTGTAGATTATACAATCACAGAGTTTATCCGGGTGCCTGACGAAATTACTGACGGAATATACCTTCTGAATCTTCAGGTTGCTCCCTTTATGAGTGACGCTAGCCCCAGCAGACCGCAACTTTATCCGCTCAGTATTGAGGACTGATTCCAACCCGACCGAACATTAAATACAAATTAAAAGGGGAGATTCCCGGGAAAGAATGCCCCCTTTTAATTTTTCGTAAAGTAAAAAAATAATAACCAGCAACTTAACAGAGATTTATTTAAAAACACTGAATTTAATTCAATAAAGTAAATTAATCTTCCCTGTCAAAATATTCATGTTCGTCAAAACATATTCATGTAGTAAAAATATGCTTTTTTTTGCAATTAAATCCTACATACAAAACTACACTTTAATCATAACACTTTTTTTTGCAAAAATCAAGCCCTTTCGGAGTACGTTATGAGACTCACAATTACTGAGTAAGTTTATTGGACTCAGGCGTAATCATTCTTAGTAATCTTGCAAAGATTCCGGGTGAGTCATCATTTTGTTTTGCGATAAGATCTGAATATTTTATTGCTTGCTGATCATATTCATCTACAAGTTTTTTCCCTTTCTTGGTAAGCGTTATCAAAACAGAGCGACGATCTTCTTTGGAATTTACCCGTTTAATCAGGCCAATCAGTTCGATTTTATCTACCAAACTGGTCAGTGTACTGAATTTTATCCCGAAAGTTTCGCCTATGTGTTTCATTTTTTGAGCTCCATGTTTATCCACATACAATATTATTTCCATCTCAGTTTCTGAGATATCATACTGATTGCGAATCTGATTCTGATGCTGACGGAAGGAGTCTCTTAAAGACATCATTTGTAAACGGAGCAAATCATTTGCTTCGTCATTTTGATTGGTTTGCACAAATTCGTTTGCCATAATTAAAAAATTAGAGGTTGATAATATAAAATTGTTACTTGGAGGCAAAGATAAGCAAAAAAATAATACCCTATATAAATATGTAGTAATTTTATTTGTTTTTTTAAAAAAAATATAATAATGAATGAAACCAAGCCTTCAAATGTACGATTATAAGGATTATAAATAACGGTTTAGTAAATTAAACCCATCTGAATATTTTTTAAAACAGCAGGGATAGTTATATAACCGGCAATTTCTCTCATTCAGAACCAATGCGGTAATCTATAAAAGTCTGATATACAAGATTAAGGAATCTGGCCTTCGGCAGTTATCCTTATGACACGAAAAAAATATCCAACCTATACAGTATATTTACACCTGTTTTTCAATCTTTTACTCACTGTTTACGTATAAACAAGTAAAGATATTTTGATTATTCAAAAATATTAATCTATATTTGACTGTGTTTATGAAAAAAAACCTTATTCCAAATTAATAATTATTAACACATGAAAAAAGTATTTATTCTGGGTGTAATCATTGCTTTTGTGAGTGCCTGCGGGTCATTACCTGAACCCAAAAATTCTGTTTCGTCCTTATTCAGTGCTTTCAAAAGACAATCACGCGAAGTTCCTTTAGGTCAGAACTCTCAGATGAGGGCCGATTTCAGAAAATACCTTGCGACTAAGTATCAGGATACCACCGTTTTGTACTATGATTTTTCAGACATGGCCATAGGCAATCTCAACTCCGATGACCTTCAGGATTTCAGCATGCAATATTCAGCTCCTCCTGCCGGAGATAAAGACTGTATTCAGTGCTGGGAAATTTATCATACCTTTTTCTTAAAAGATGGGAGTCGTTATCGTTTTATTGAGGAAATGCAGGTAGGAGCCGGCTCAGGAGGCAATGGAAGCTATTACAGGATAGACTCTCTTGCAAACGGGAATATTCACCGCACTTTTTATACGATTGAGGAAGGGGATGATTTACAGTCTGACAACAAAGACGTACTTCAGTTTCTGAATGGCAAAATTATCCGTCCGCTGGAAAAAATAAGTATGTAGCGCTAAAAACGAAAAGCGTCTTCGATGTGATGAATCAGCGGGTGGTCCGGATGAGTTATTTGTATTGCAATGATGTCAAACCGCACTGGCACAGTCCACATTTGTTTTTCGTACAAATAAGCATCCGCAGCCCTGAAAATTCTTTGCTGCTTCTCTGTGGTGACGCTATCCTCAGGCGTTTGTGCCAAAGGGTGCGTACGGGTGCGAACCTCTACAAAAATTAGTTCCGCAGGCTCTAATTGTAACGCTACTATATCTATTTCCGATTTTTCAAACCGGTAATTCCGGTCCAGGACATGATACCCCTTAAGGGTCAGAAAATCTGCTGCAATATCCTCTCCTTTTTTTCCCGTTTCGTTATGTAGCGCCATTATGATTACCGTATATTGTTAAATATCCCCTGACGGGGTTTATATTTTCATTCAAAAACCCGTTTTCTCCCGAAATTGTTTGTACTTATCCCCTGCTACATACAGCTGTAATTTTGCCATCCCTTTAATGAAAAAAAACAGTGAAGGGTAAATCCTGAGAACCTTTCCGTTTTTTTTTACTCAGTATATATCCGGAATTCTGAAAAATTACTACATTTACACATAATTACGAAAAATGTAGATTTTTATGAGATATCTTTTTTCGCTGCTATTAGTCTATCTGGGGTTGTCATTATGCATGTATTCCCCTGCTTCAGGGCAATCGCTCGGAACGATGGAGGAGTTTGACACCCCTGTCGGAACAAGATTATATTATGCTGTCATCGCTAAAGGAAAAGCCTACGGTTTTTTTGCAAAGGTTCTTACCTTTAAATGGAATAAAGAGGTGGGAGTTCAATGGAAAACCAATGAATGGGGCGGGAATAAAGAAGGAGAAATTACGTTAACCAAACAGGCCACTCAGTATTCCGGAGAAATCATAACGACTTTTGAACCCAATATACGATTGATTTATTCGGAGCAAACTGCTTTTTGGGTAAGCAAAAAAATATATAACGCCCTCACTCAAAGTTGGGGAGCAGAGATAAAAACAGGAGAAATCAAAGATTTTTTCAGTTGTGTAGAGCGTGACCGTTTTGCACTCTCCCTTGACAACCAGCCGGTATATGTACCCTGCCTGAAAGCCAAAACCCAAAATGGGGGAAGTATATGGATACTGGACAACCGGGACGCTCCGCTGATTCTGAAGCTGGATATGGGCTTTGAGATGGAACTGATGACCGTGCTTACCCGGGAAGAGGAATAAAAAAACAGCTACCCTTTTTTAAGGATAACTGTTTTTCAGAAGATTATTTATGTTTCTTACCGGTTACGGTATTGCTTTTCGAGATATGGACCAAAGTCCGCTTCCAGAGGCTTCATCTTATCCTGCTGCTTCGTCTGATTGTAATAATTCATCAGGACACTGACTGCTGCGAGGCTGTTATCCTCTTTTCCATAATACTGTTTGGTTGAACTGTAATAATCCAGCGTTTCTTTGCACCACTTCATGGAAGTAGAGAAATACTCTTCCGTTTTTTCTTTCTCTCCGAGCTTATCATACAGCATTCCTACTTTTACAAGCAGATACTCGTCCGGCTTAATTACTTTATAGGGCAATTTCTGCTCAGTAAATGCAAGTACTTCTTTTGCCTTAGCCCTTAATGACTCCGGTGTTTCCCCTTCTTTTGCAATAACCAGTGGTCTTCCGGTAGAATCTTTGGCATTTAACTTATCCGCACGGTCAATGTAATATTTGGCAAGGCGGCAGAAAGTATTGTAATAATTCCCCATCATTCTGCGGACATTTTCATCGTAATACATCTCAGAATTATCCAGATTGGTATATTTGAATTTTTTGGTAAGATTTTCATACATTAAATCCTCTCTGATGCTGCCCTTAAAACTGTCATAATAATCCACATCATCCGATTTTTTCACAGGGGTAACCCTGTAGGCAAGCCCTTCCTGACGGAGATAACTGTCTAAACCTACGAAACTGGAAGGAGAAACCGTATTGGCAAAATACACAGGACGTTTCCATCCGTCTTTTGCTACATTCTCAATCAGATTGATGAGGAGTACATCCGCAAGCTGCAATAAATTTCCGCCTCCTTCTTTACGCATATTGATTTTCCATTTCATGGTATCTGCGATATAAGGCAATTCTTCTTCAGTTACAATTTTGTCTGCAAGAAGCTGGGATTTATTGACTGCAAAAGATTTTTCGATAGAGGAAGAATTGAAAAACTTAGCCTGTTTTTCAGTTCCTACATAATCCTTGTCTTTCAGGGTAATGGGCAGAGGCTCAGACTCATTCATTTTGAGTTTCATGTGATTGATATACCAGTCTGTATTCACATAACTCAGACAAAGCACCCTCACATCAGGCCTTACGCCTTCAACCTCCTGAGCGTACCAAAGCGGGAAGGTATCGTTGTCTCCGTTGGTAAAGAGTACTGCATTAGGCGCAAGTGAATTCAGCAGGTTATATGCCGAATCGGGACAGGTATAATTTCCGGCTCTTGAGTGGTCATCATAATTCTGAGACAACATAATACCCGGAATCAGCAATCCTACGACAGAGGAAACATAAGCAGAAGAGCCTTTAAGATATTTTTCGAGTAACTGATACAAAGCGATCACCCCAAGGCCTATCCAGATTGCAAAGGTCTGAAAAGAGCCGGCAAAAGCATAATCCCTTTCACGGGGCTGCATTGGTGGCTGATTCAGGTAGAGGATAATGGCAAAACCCGTGAAGAAAAACAGTAGGCCTACTACAATAGCATTATTTCTGTCTTTTTTGGCTTGCCAGAACATTCCCAACAGCCCCAGAATAAACGGCAGTAAGAAATAGTGGTTTTTAGCAGGGTCATTTTTCATTGATTCGGGCATTTTGGAAGCCTTTGAAAAATCCAGTCCGCTTTCCCATGCACAATCCTGAATATCTCCTTCTTTTCCGGCAAAATTCCACATAAAATAACGCCAGTACATATGTACAATCTGATATTTCCATAAGAAAGTCAGGTCTTCCATTCCTGTAGGTTTATCATCATAAGGCGATTTGCTATTTCCTTTATTCTTTACATAATTGATATATCCGTGCGGGCCAGACTCATAGCGGCTTCTGTCCCACATCCTTGGAAAAAGCTTTTTATACTGAGGGGCGAACTCATACTTTCTCTTTTTTCCGATTTCTTTATATCTCCCCTCTTTTTCAGAAACCACATACTCCGGAGTTTTGATTTCATCTATGATGTGCTCCTGATCGTAAGGAATATTATACAGCGTTCCGCTAAAAATAGGGAAATCTCCGTACTGTTCCCTTTTCATATAGCTGAGGAAAGAGTGTACTTTTTCGGGGTCATTTTCATCAATCGGAGGATTGGCAGCGGAGCGGATAGGAATCATTGCGTAAGCGGCAAGGCCAAGATAAATTACCACGACACTCATTGCAATGACATTCAGTACCGGTTTATTTTCTTTATGACTATACCATATTGCCCCAACAACACCGGCAACGAGCAGCAGCAAAGTAACGGCGATGCCGGAGCCCATTGGCATTCCCAATCCGGTTTTTACTGTTCCGCTGATAGTACCTACCAGAAATCGCTCCAAAGCCCAGGCAATATCAAACGTAACGAGAATAATACCAAACTGAACCACAGCGAGAATTACCACTGAAATCCCGAAAGTAATCAGGGCTCCGGTAATAGTAGCAGGATATTTACGGAAATAGTAGATAAATGCCAGAGCCGGAATTGTGAGGAGGTTTAATAAGTGAACGCCGATGGATAATCCCATAAGATAAGCAATCAGCACGAGCCACCTTGTATTGTCGGGCTCATCTGCTCTGCCTTCCCATTTGAGCATAGCCCAGATTACAATCGCCGTGAAGAATGAGCTCATCGCATAAACCTCTGCTTCTACTGCATTAAACCAGATAGACTCAGCGAAACCGCATGCAAGTGCACCGACGACTCCTGACACAAGAATTGCAATGGTTTGGTTAAAATCAGGCTCTGCGTCTTTATTTCCAATTACGATTTTTTTGGCAAGGGTGGTTACAATCCAGAAGGTAAACAGAATTGTGAATGCAGATGCCAAAACGCTCAGAAGATTAACCATAAAAGCTACTTTTTCCGGGCCAGAGGCAAACATAGCAAAAACCCGTCCCAGCAGAAGGAAAAAAGGTGCTCCCGGAGGATGTGGCACCTCCAGTTCATTTGCACAGGAGATAAATTCCCCGCAATCCCAGAAACTTGCGGTAGGAGCCATTGTAAGCAGGTAAACAATCAGTCCGAAGGCAAAGACGGCCCATCCGGTAATGTTGTTCAGATTTTTGTAGTTCATCATATTTTGTAGAATCTTTTTTAAACTTGGGGGACAAAGTTATACTTTTTTTATTAAAAATCTAAAAAACGCTTTAAGGAAATACCCGAAAGCGTTTTTTATCTGAAAATTATTCAAAAATCTTATACATTATAACCTTAAATCAATCATTTCAAGGACAGCAACAGCCGCTTCTTCTCCTTTGTTTCCGTATTTCCCGCCGGCTCTGTCAAGTGCCTGCTGCTGATTATCGGTAGTGAGTACTCCAAAGATTACGGGCCGGTGAAATTTAAGTCCAGTATCCATTATACCCTGAGAAGCAGCAGAACAGATAAAATCGAAGTGCCTTGTTTCTCCCTGTATTACACAACCCAGACAAATTGCGCCGTCAGAATAAGGCAACGCTTTTTCGAGGGCAAACTGTGCTCCCAAAGCCAGCTCAAAAGTACCTGGAACATCCATACGGATAATATTACTATCCGGAACGCCCGCCGCCTTCAGCACCCGAACGGAGCCTTCATACAAAGCTTCAGTAACCTCCGGATTCCATTTGCTTACAATAATGGAAACACAGGTATCCGAATGATTTTTACCATTGGTATAACGAATATGTGATAAATCGTGTCCGCTCATTATGATTCAGCGCGTCCCAGGTATTTGTCAATCGTTTGACCTTCCTGACTATTGGGATATTTTTCTTTAATTTTTTTGTATAAATCTACTGCTTTGTCTTTTTTACCGGCTTCTTCGTATGCTTCGCCGGCAAGCTTAAGCATCATAGGACGAATAGCGTCATCTTTTTCAGAAGTAACGTCCGCTGCTTTTTCAAAATACTCAGCAGCTTCGAGAGATTTTCCTAAATCTTCATGTGCAAAGCCCAGTGCCATATAAGCAGAAGCAGAAACGAGATTATCTCCTTTAGAGAAATCCTTCAGTAACTGAATACCCTCTTCGGTTCTTCCTTCTTTCAATGCAGCGATTCCGGCTCTGTATTTCGCCATATTTCCTTCTTTGGTTCCGCCATACTGACTGATGATTGATTCAAGCCCTTCGGATGCACCGTCTCCTTTGAGCGCTTTTTGTAAAGAATCTTTTTCCCAGTAATATACTGACTGATAAGCGGCAACTGCGGCTTCCTTATTTTTGGAAGCATTCATAGAGTCCCAGATGAAGTATCCTAATACTCCGGCCAAAACCACACCGATTCCGATTATGTATAATTTATTTTTTTGAAAAAACTCAGAAGCATTATTTCCCGAGCCAGAATTCTCTGTACTTTCCAATACTTCTTCCAGTTCCAACTCTTGTTCTTCTGCTACTACCTTATTCTTTGCCATATTATAAAATGAAAAATTAACGAATTACTTTAATAAAATTTCCGGAAAATCCGGGTTTTATGAAACAGAGTGCAAAAAAAGCAAATATGTATTAATTCTGCAAAGTTTTTTTATTATAAAACCCTTTAATGTAGAATATTTATAAAAAAATATTGCTTTTGGGATAAAAACAGGGATTAATTACAAAAAAGCCGGAGGGTTTTGCACCTCCGGCTTTACCGACGTATTATCTCCCAAATAAAACGTTTTTAATTATTGAGCCACTTTCTGAAGAAGTTTTACTGCACGAATACTTTGTGCCGGATATTTATCAGAAGTGATATATGTTCTGTCTCCTGCATACTGGAATGCTCCCTGTAATACTTTTTTGCTGTTGTTTTCGCTGGAAATCATCATATAAAGAGCGATATTCACAGGTTTTGCAGGGTCAATTTCAGGAATGATTACATTATTGTAAACCATTTTACCTCCGATAATCTGATACTTATATCCCTGAGCAGAGAAGTAGTCGTTGATACGGTTCATTACTTCATCTTTAGAGATAAATGCACTTACCGGGAAGCACGGACTTCCGTCCACCATTACATCAGACTGATAGTCCCAGAATCCTTTGAGATCTTGCTCGAGGAGTCTTAACTCCACTTCTCTGGCAGCAGATGCTTTGATTTTAGCGTCTTCCAGTGTCAGTTGCTCTTCTTTCAGTTCGATATATTCTTCTCTCTGAGTAATTCTGCGCTCTCTTGCATCCACTTCAGCGATTCTGCGGGAAAGTGCGGCCTCATTCAGGCTGGAGGGATTGGTACTGGAAGCAACCGGCTGATTTTTGCCTTTTTGCTCTGCAATCGCCAACTGATTTTTGAGGTTTTGATTCTCAGATTTCAAAGAAGAAATCTGTGCGTCATAGTCTTCTGTATTTACAGTAACTACCGGAATACTATTCACTTTCTGCTCAAGTTCTGCAATTCTGGCGAGGTCTTTATCGTGCTGATCCAATGCATTGGAAACATATTCTGTATTTTTCTCAATCTGTTCTTTGAGGGTTAAATTCTCTGTCATGAGTTTGGCAATTTCAGGATCTCCTCCGGCAGAAACATTGATGTTTTTATAGGCTTCCACTTCACCGTTCAGACGGGATACATTTGCCTGTAAAGCGATTACCTCTTCATTCAGGTCAGAGTTTTGCTTACGCAGCGTCTCGAGTTCTTCGGAAGATGGATTACTTCCGGAGGACGGGTTTTCGCTTATTGCACTGAGTCTTTGCTTCAGGGCAGTATTTTCGTCCAGCAACTGTGAGTTCTGAGCTACAAGGATATCATGGTCACCGTCTCCCGTTCCCATATTGGTTTTCAGCTTCTCGGTAAGGTTCAATACCTGATTTTCCAGTACGGTTTTTTCAGACATTAACTGCTCGTAGTTGGCTTTCAGTCTGTCGTATTCAGCGGTATTGCCTACGCCGGCAGCAGCACTTTGATTTGCATACAGCGCATTGAGCGCATTGGAAAGAGCTGTACGCAAAGATTCATTTTCATCAAACAACTCCTGGTTTTGCTTACGGAGTGCTTCTGCCTCTTCTGCTTTTGTATATTCACTGGGTTCAGATGAAACCGGAATACTGAAATTTTTGACTTTATCATTCAAACGCTGAATTTCATTATCCTGCGCTTCGATTCTTCCTCTGAGTGAAGCGATTAACTCCTCTTTTCCGGAAGAAGAAGGTTGGTTTCGGAGTTGTTCCACTTCTGACTTAAGGGTTTCATTTGCCTCCTTCAGTTCCAGTTTTTCCTGCATGAGGATTGCAATTTCGCCGTCACCGGAGTTTTCGAGCTGAGTTTTCAGGTTGCTGTTTTCATCCTGCAATTCATTGATTCTCTGCTTGAACAAATCATTCTCTTCTTTATACATCACTAGTAAATCTTCACCTTTGGAAGCCATCAGGTTTCTGATTTCTTCCTCAGCATCTGCCAGTTTTTTCTTCAGCACAACCACCTGTTTATTTTGTTCTTCATTCGGTTTAGGGCTTCCGGCTCCTTCTTCTTTCAGGGTTTGAAGTTCTTTTTTGAGAGAAGTATTTTCCACCATCAGGTTTTCTACCGCAGGCTGAATATCCTTTATTTGTTCTTCGAGCTGCTCATTGCGGTTAGTCAATACTCTTACATCCTGCTGAAGTGCGACAAGCTGTTCATTTTCAGGCATAGGCTCCTGAGATTTCAGTTTATTGTTTTCTTCAGTAAGTGCTGCAATCTGATTTTTGAGGATGAGCATTTGCTCGTCTTTATCGTCTCCGCTCACTACAGGCTGAGAACCGGGATTCCCTGTCCCTGCGATATCATCATGAAGTTTTTTCCAGCGGTCACGCTCTTCTACAAGGATATTATTCTGAGAACGTGCTCCCAGCAATTCATCTTCCTTTTCAGCAATCTTGCTGTTCAGTGCCATAATCATTTCGTCTTTTTCAGAAACACTTCCGGAAGTAAGACTTGTCTGTACCTTAAGCTGATTGCGCAGGTTATCGTTTTCGGAAGTGAGTTCGCTCACCTGCTGATTGAGTTCAGCCACAACCTGACCATCATTTCCTTCTGATTTTGCAGCAATTACTCCGTTAAGACGGGCTACCTCTGCTGTTAGTTCTTCATTTTTGGTAATCAGAGCCGTCGCGTCCGGATTTTCTACCGGAAGGCTTGCTCCTTCACGAAGCTTGATATTTTCCTCAGAAAGTTGTTTATTCAAAGTTTCAAGTGCTGCAATCTGAGTCTGATACTTCTCTACATCCGGTGAAGTGCCGGGAGCAGGGGTAGTACCCGTACCAGCAAGAGCCTCTTCATATTGTTTTTTATACAAATCCCTTTCTTCAATCAACGCGTCCACCTGAGCCTGAAGCTGTGGGCTACCGCCTTTTTCAAGTGCTACATTCAATTCATTTTCCGTAACGAGCAATCTCTTTTCGACTTCATCCACTTTATTCTGAAGTGCGTTTCTCTGATTGGTAAGGGTAGTGATTTCTTCGTCTTTAATCGCCACTACTTCCTGAACATCAGAATTAACGGTTACTTCGGTGAGTTTTTGCTGAAGATTCGCAATCGTAATATCTTTTTGTACCAGTAAATCCTGAGTTTCTACAATCTGAGTCTGCATTACGACACTTTTTGCCAGCTGCTGACGCATAAGATTGTTTTCGGCTTCCAGTTGCTGAACCTGTAGTCCGAGTTCTTCGCAGGAAATAGTGCCACTCTTGAGGGCAAGTTCCTGTTCGAGTCTTGATTTTTCAGCAGACAAAGCGATATTTTCGTCTTTTAATCTTGCCATTTCTTCTCTTACCGGTCCGAAAGACTCTTTATTTCCTTCGAGTACCTCAAGCATTCTGGCGTTCTCGTTTTTCAACTGAAGATTTTCTCTTTGTAAAGCAGTAAGTTGCTCGTCAGGGTTTTCTGTGCTGAATGCGTCAATCACTCTTTGAAGAGAATCCTGCTGCACTTTCAGAACAGAAATCTGAGCAAGATAAGCATCCGCCTTAACTGAATCTACTCCGGAAGGCATTGGAGTATTCATGGCGATAGCATTTAAAGAATCTACTGCAAATTTAAGGGTTGTATTTTCGGAGATGATTTTTTCTCTTTCTACAGAGAGGTTTTCTTTTTCTCTTTTTACATTATCCAGTTCCGTTCTTGTATCATTCAGTGCCTGTTCAGTCACAGAAGCGTCAGCAACTTCACTGATTTTTTTCTCAAGATTGGTATTGGTATTCTGAAGTTCCGTAATCTGAGCCAGCAAAGTTTGTTTTTCAGTGCCAAGCGAAGCATTTTCGGTTTCGAGTGCGGCCACTTTTTCTCTCATTGGCGCAAAAGCCGTTTTATTTTCTTCCAGCACCTCAAGCATTGCTGCATTTTCATTTTTCAGCTGAAGGTTTTCTCTTTGTAATGCAAGCAGTTGCTCGCTGCCTTCGGGCTGCTCGGTCTGAAAAGCGTCAATCACTCTTTGAAGAGAGTCTTTTTCATGATTCACAACAGCCACCCGGCTTACCCATGAGGAACTATCGGTACCGGAAGCAGAGCTGATTTCCATTCTGCGCATCAATTCCTGATTTTTAGTCATCAGTTCTTCTCTGTCTTTTTTCAGTGCTTCAATCTGACTGTAAAGAGAAGAAGCCAGTACAGAATCCTGATGCAGGGTGTCGTTCTGATTGTTGCTCATGCCATTGAGTGATTTCAGTTCCTGATTTTCTTTTTCCAGCACCGCAATTCTGCTCATTGCAATATCCAGTTCACCTTCTTTGAGGGTTTTATTTTCAGCTTCCAGTTCTTTATTACGGGTATTTGCAACACTGAGGTCGTTTTCAAATTGTTTTTTCTGCTGACGTTCCGCAGTAAGTTCCATATTCAGCTCTTCAATTTCAGCCATAAACGATGCAGTCCTTACACTGTCTGCTTCGTTAGAGGAAGGAGCAGAAGCCTGCAGTTGTTTTATCTGTAATTCCAGGTCGTCATTCTGACGCTTGGCGTCGGCAAGCATGGATTCATAATTTTCAATTACAGACTGAAGGCGGGTGTACCGTACATTCATAGTATCTACATATACCGTAGCCTGATCGAGTTTGGATTTGATATCCTCCAGGTTCTGACTTTTCAGTTCATCGTTTTCTTTTTTGAGCAGTTCTGTCTGAGCCTGAAATTCAGTATTTTCAGTTTGCAGTGTATTCAGCTGAGTACGAAGCGCAGCAACATCAGAAGCACTTGCCTTGAGATCATCGTAATCCTGGCGCAAAACGAGGTACTCTTTTTTCATTGCTTCAAAATCACCAAGCAGACGCTGATTTTCCTGAATCAGTGAATCTACTTTAGCCTGAAGGTCAGGGCCACCGGAAGATCCGCTTTTGCGTAAATCCTCGATTTCCTTGCGCATCATTGCATTCTGAGACTGAGTAGCAGCGTACTGATCGTCAAGACTCTTTTTTTCTTCCTCCAATTTATTGTATTTATCCTGGAGTTCTGTGAAACCGAGCGTTTCATTCCCTTCGGTTGAACCGGATTTCAAATCTGCCACTTCTTGTTTTAAAGCGATAATTTCCTTTTGATATTCAGCGATTTTTTCGCTTTCTCCCAATGAAGTTACGGGCGCAGCCGGAGATAATTCCGCAATTTGTTTTTCAAGTTCCCTTACTTTATTTTCCTTATTATAAATGATGCGAATCAAAGAGTCTGTTTTTACATTATCAACTCCGCCACCGTTATTTCCCTCGGCAATTGCCTGCTCCAGTTCAAAATTCAGTTTTTTGTACTGACTTCTTAACTGAAGGTTTTCATTATAGAGACTTGAAATTCTTTGGTCGTACAAACGGGCAATACTATCACACTCGAGGCTTTGTGCCAAAACAGCAAGCGGAATCATTCCTTCAGGATAACCTGTAGTGACAGAGTAGTCTTTGGCGGCCATGAAATCAGGGCTCTGACGAAGAATAATAGCCATTACATTCGGGTCGGCAGATGCAAGAATCGTAGTATCCACAGGAAGTGCATCCTGAGTAGGAGGGATATAATATCTTGGTGGATTAGCCGGAATCGGTTCAGGTGTATTCAGGTTGAAGTTTGCGCCAACTGCAAAAGAGAACAACATATCACTTCCTTTTTTCCGGTTAGGAATCAGGTTGGCTCCATAAAGGTCCATATAGTCATTCATCGGGATACGAAGCGTCGTACCTAAATTAAGGTTCACTTTCGGGCTTAGGTTAAGTTCAGTGCCCAGGCCTAAAGGAAGAGAAGCCGTAATCGTACTGAATTTTTCTCCTCTCAGCGGATTGAATCCCTTAAAGGGAATTGTATCGTTTTTGAACGGGAAAAACAACATCCCGCCAAGCCCGAGTGAAGCATAAGGCTTTAGCAACTGATCAGAATCCCTGAAGGGAGATGCCTTTACAGCACCGTCCAGATAAACAAAATCCGTTCTTACGTAACGGGGTGGCTCATAATATGAGTTGGGGTCTGTAGTAGGCCCAAAATAAAAAGGCGTAAGGTCGGGGTTCTGAGCTACTATTCTGCCATATCCAAACCTGCCCAAAGGAGAAAAATATCCTTTCGTTTTTTTGGAAATACTTGCCTCCATTCCCGGAAGTACATTAAACGTTTTTGCTGCTCCGGATTGATTGTAGTTAATGTCACCATAATACCCGGTGCCGGTGAGGTTGACTCCAAGCGTTAAATTGTCTTTGGATGTACGGGCTACTCCCTGTCCACAAACGAATGTGAAGAAGAGATAAAAAAACCCGAATGTAAAAGTTACCTTATTTTTCATTTTTTTTATGGGAGAATAATCAAAAATTTCTATTTTAAAAAGTCGGTATTAAAGTTTACTTCAAATTCTTTGCCAAAAAAAGAAATATTCGCCAATGTAATTATTTCGAAAAGAAATACCAAAAAAACTACATACTTATGTATTGATATTATTTTCTGATTATACTGTGATTATAACATCAAATACTCTTTTTGCTATTTATTTTTTACAGATTAAATATTTTTTACAAAAAAAGTTACAATTAAAAACAACTCTGAACAAAAAATAATTACATTTTTATTGAAAAATCTTACATCTTTTTATGTCATTCTCTATTTCTTAAAAAAAACTTTTAATGAGAGTCTTTTTTCCATTTTTGAGAAT
>JAIBAH010000179.1 GCA_019695295.1 Bacteroidia bacterium
TTTTTTCGTTTACAATAAGTCATCTGAATTAAATCCGGGAGTAAACACCTTCTTTGAGGGTTAATCCGGGTTTAATTTTTTTTCATTTCAGGTTTTTTCGGCTTTTTACTTTTCACATATTTGAGTATGATTCCTGTTTTATTCTGATTTTTAGGTTTTGCTATATAAATCAGCCCGGAATTTTTTTAAATTCTGCAGCTTTTATTTTATTTGCGTTATCTTATTTAATATTTTGAATTCAGTATGAAAAAAAGCATTGTTCTGGCAGGAGTTATTTTTTTGTTTTTGGGAGTGTTGAATGCTCAGCCCGATAACTCCGGTGAAAATGATATTATGACCGAAAAAGGACTGAGAGACAGTATCCTGCTTACAATCCAGAAAACAAGAGATTCCATTAATACCGAAATGGAAAAGAAAATGGGACTTCTGGAAAAGCAAATCACCAATTTTGATAAATCCCTGGGTCAGGTTACCCTTTCCGGTGAAGCCAGGATTAAAACACTGGAGGAAAAGGTGAAAACCATCGAAATGCTGGAAGAGGCCTCTGCTCAGGGTAAGTTAAGTACCTATCAGGCTAATTATCAATCGGCTGTCATTAACCTCGTCTCTATGGAAAGGGAGCTCAAGCCCCTGTATCTGTTCAAGAGTACCCAGGCTTTTTACAGCACCCTCAATCAGGTAGCTAATCCGGGTACATATCCGGGGTATTCAGAATGGTACAAAACCTTCAAAACCTATATCGAACGAAACAAACAAAAAGAAGCTACACTGAACGTGATTTCTCAGGTGCTTGCGGTCTCCGGCGATATTGCTCAGGGCGCACCCGTCAGCGGTCCATTAGTACAGACGCTCTTTGTAGGAATGGGGAATTTTATCGCTACTTTGGGTAAAAATCAGCAGATTCTCAAGGACCAAAGTGAAAAAATGTTCCGCCTTACAATGGTGCTCAGTCAGTTTACGCATGAAAAAGATCAGATTGAAACAGAATGGGAAGCCATCAATAAAGAACTGGGAGACCTGAAATCCATTTATGATGAAACCCTGAATCACAATCTCACTATTCTGGGAATTGATAAATCGGTCTTGCAAAGCCGTTTTACCAAAGAAAATGACGCTAACCGCCGCCTCGTTTTTCTGAATGAATTAACCGGCGTGGTTTCTGAAACGGTCAAAAAAGAGCATTCCGAAAACTCTAAAAAGTGGAAAGATAAATTCTTTTATGAAATGCAAACCGTTCAGTCTCTCAAAGTTCGTTTTGGCGGGATTACCTTTCGCATAAGTCAGAATCTTATTAAGTATCAGGACCTGATTACTAAATATAAATCTTCTCCCGAGCTGGGGGGAAGAATGGCTGAGCTGGATGTCAGACTCAAAGAATTAATAAACTCATTTGATTCTTCCTTTGACCCGCTCGAATATATAAAATCCGCCGACAGAATGTATCAGGTAGAATAATGATATTTCCCAGATTTAACCTTACGCAACTGATGAATCCCGGAAGGGGTTTTTTGATGACACTTTCGCTGGTGTTGTCCGTATCGTTGTGGTTTGTCATAATTTTGGGAAAAGATTACCAGACGGTACTGAAATTTCATTGCCGGATTACGAGCATTCCCCCCAGCGTCGTCGTCACCAATACCCTGATTTCCGATGTGGCATTCAATGTAAAAAGCAGAGGTACCAATTTGTTCTGGTATTGGCTCAACCCTTCCCGGGATACCATTATGCTGAAATATCAGAACTATTTTTCGGCAGGTTATATTCTTCCGAAAGAACATAAAGATGATTTTAGTGCTTTGCCCGGCAATATTCAGATTCTGAATGTCATTGCAGATACTTTGAAGCTAAGCGTATTCTCTAACGAATTTCTGAAAAAGGTAGCCTTAAAACCGGATATTCTCATCAATCTTTCCCCTACGGTTCGTTTATTCAAGCCGCTGAGGATAGTCCCGGATTCTGTTATGATTTATGCTTCTACTGCCGAGCAAATCGCCGGTCTTACGTTCTGGAAAACAGAGAGCCTGGTTACTCCTGAACTCAATGATAGTACTGTATTTTATGTGAGAACACAATCCGCTTCTTTTAAAACAGTGCCGGACTTGATAAAAGTAACCATAATTCCGGAAAAATACTCCGCAATCCGGCTCGGGATTCCCCTGACAGTTACGGATATTCCGGACGGAAAGATTGTAAAACTGACACCTTCCGTTTTAAAGCCCAATTGTGTGGTTCCGCTTTCAAAATATGAGCAGGTGGTAAATACCCGGATTGAATGGAAAATCCCTTTCAATGAACTCAATGAGCATAAGCCCCTGATTCCGGACTATAAGTTTTTGCCGGATTATATTCAGGTGGTGCCCCCGCTGGAAGAGGACGTGAAATATATTATACAAAGCGAAGAATTATGATAAAAACAGTGGGAATTACCGGAGGAATCGGCAGCGGAAAAAGCATGGTTTGTAAAATATTCAAAATCTGGGGATTCCGGATTTATGAAGCCGACCAAAGAGCAAAAGAATTAATTCAGCACAATCCGGAGATTCGTGCCGGGATTATCCGCATTTTTGGGGAAGAAGCCTATCAGGATGGCATTTACAACCGCACATTAGTGGGGAAAATGGTCTTTCAGCAACCCGGTTTACTCAGTGCACTCAATGCAATTGTTCATCCTGTGACCCGTCAGGATTTCACAGATTGGGTTGCGCAATGCCCGCCGGATTACCCGCTGAACGCAGTAATCAAAGAAGCCGCTATCCTTTTTGAATCCGGTGCCTGGGAGGACACAGATTTTATCATTTCGGTATATGCTCCTAAAAATATCCGGATACAAAGAGTCGTGAAAAGAGACGGATTCACAGAAGAAGACGTCCGCAAAAGAATGAACAATCAGTGGGCAGAGAATCGAAAAATGCAACTCTCCGACCTCGTAATCTATAACGATGGAATACATCCCCTGATTCCACAGGTAACCGAAGCGGTAAAAATTATCCGTAACCTGAAGTAAATCAGTTACACCCCGCCGGTCGCCTTTTGTGTCCTCACAAATGGACATCAGGACGGCATCAATCAGGGGGCAATCACGACATCCCGGTGCGAAAAATCAAGCGGATCACAATACGGTTTCAATATGTGAACCAGAGTCTCAGGAGCAATAAATGGGAATGCCGCCATACTGAGCACCCTTTCCTGAACAAGCCCCTCCGGCTGAACCCTGTTCCTGACCTCCCTGACCGCAGAAAACAAATGATGATACTGAATCTTCTTTTGTCTGATTAATTTTTTCTCCGCTTTCTTCAGGTAATATGCCACTTTCCGGCTTAATCCCCTGGTCGTCTCTGAAAGTACAGAAGATTCAGAGGTGATATAATCCTGTAAGTGAGAGAGTTGAGCGTTTATATTTATCACTTCCGATTTCCATGCCGAATCATCCCAAACACTGGAAAGTACCTTCATTTCCGTTTTCTCCGGACTACTTCTGACATCTCCCGGACTCAGGTTCAGGGATTCCCACTTTTCCAGATTTTCGCTCGTCCATAGCGTAGCACTTACCCGGGGTAAAATCAATGGAAAAGGTACATTCAGCGTGTCAAAACAAGATTGTAGCTGTAGCCAGTAGCTGACCTCAGCCCATCCGCCGATATAAGTGAGATTAGGTAAGATTAACTCCTGATATACCGGACGCAGGCACACATTCGGACTGAACTTTTCCGGATGTTTAGAAACTTCCTTCAGCATTGCCTCTTTTGAAAAAGTAAGTGTTGTGTTTTTGACAAGATACTGCTGATTCCGTTCATCCCACTCAATCCGGTTTCTGCCATGCGTTTCCATGTAAAAAAGATTGATTTCCCTTGGTACAATCTGAGGCGTATAACCTGCCTCCTTTAGCAGAGTATTGGCCGTATTGATACTTTGAAAGGCGGAGTGTTCGGTTAACTCCTTTTCTATTACCGGCTGAAAGTGCCGCTTTAGTTCTGGGCTGTCCGCATTCAGAATCACCACCCCGAAAGACTGGAGTAAAGCATGAAAAAACCGGAAATACGCGTTCTCCCAGCTCGTTCCCGGAGTATAAGCCTGCTTTAATTCATGAGAAAAATATTCCGGAATCATAGAAAGCATACTTTCATTAATGATATGTTTCCCGGTATTTCCATGAAAATGTCCGTTATAGGTTTTTCGGGTCTGATAATCCGTATAATAATGATTGACCTCCTCAAAATCATGGTCTTCTCCGTGAATCCAGAATACAGGGACAAAATGAAAATCAGGATATTTCTCCCTTAATTTTTCCGTTAGGTTGACTACACTCAGTACTTTATAAAGCGTAAACAACGGCCCTCCAAAAAGACAAAGCTGATGACCCGTTGTAATAGTATAAGTATTTTCTTTCTCCAGCAGCCGGATATTATTCATGACCTCCGGAGATTCCGGCACAGACTGATATTGGCTAAGCAGGTGTTTCACTAAGCTTTTCCGGATTTCCGGAGAATAATTTTTATGTTTGATAATTTCCTGAAAATCAGGATTCTGAACAGGATATTTGTAAAAAGGAGTCAGGGCTGAATCATGATTCAGGTAATCCTCCCGGATATTTCTTTTTGGTATTGTATTCACTCTGTATTTGGATTTAATCAGCCGTTTTCACTGCAAATATACGGAAAGCCATAAGATAGCCACAGATTATTTTTGAGCCTGGAGTTTTGCCCATATATCATAAATCACAATCCCTGCTGCCACAGAGATATTCAGACTGTGTTTTGTGCCCTGCTGAGGAATTTCAAGAATAATATCTGAAGCGTCCACAACAGCCTGAGAAACCCCATCTACTTCATTGCCGAGTACAATCGCAATTTTTTGATTAAAGGCCGGGGTAAATTCATTCAGAAAAACCCCGCTATCTGTCTGCTCAACTGAAGCAATCGTATATCCCTCCTGTTTCAGCCCCTGAACCAGTTCCAAAATATCTTCACAATATTCCCATGCAACACTTTCTTCGGCACCCAAAGCAGTTTTGCGTATTTCCCTGTGAGGAGGAGTCGGGGTAATACCGCAAAGATAAAGCTTCTCAATCAGGAACGCATCCCCTGACCGGAATACGGAGCCTACATTATTCATGCTCCTTACATCGTCCAGAATAACCACAATCGGATTTTTTCCGGCTTCAATAAAAGCTTCTGTGCTCAGGCGGTTTAAGGCATCCAGGGTTATTTTTTGAGGCATTTACACTTTTTTCTTTTTGATTACAAACAAAATTCTGTCCCGTAAGGATTGATACAAACCGTTTTGTCAAGCAAAAAGTTAGATTGCTTCCGTAGTTTATCTAGCGCAATAGCTCTTCCTTTGGAGTCTCTCCATTCTTCTCGGGTGTCTTCGTTATCAGGATTGCATAAATCTTGTAGCCGTACATCATTAAAGGTTTCCAGCCAACGGTACTCATCTATTCCATCACCAGGTGTACCGCCACATTTATCCGTAGTACGAACGATTAAAGCAGTAATTCCGTCGGCGTCATCCCCATCTCCGTGCTGAATAATTGCGTCGTAAAGATTCAGAAGAGTAAGCGGGTACTTTGCACCTATTTCTTTTGTATATCCCACAGCCGGAAGATAATAAAAAGAATCCACTACAATATCCTGTACATTGCGGAATATGCTGTCATTGGCTGCCAAAGCCCAGTCATTAATCATGTTTTCTAAGCCTGAAAGAGATGGATTTTCATTAGCAGCGTATTGCTCAAGCAGGGGAATATACGATGAGAGTATATTATTGGGGACCAATTCGGTATATAGTTGAATAACCACCAGCATATCTCCGGTAGCTGAAGTGAAACCTGCTCGTCCGGCAGTGATTCCTCGCCCGTCGTCCAATGCTTCCGCATATTCGTAATGAAGGATGGGGTCGTCATTTTCAAAACAAGAAATTATTTTATCAGCCAGTTCTCTATGGGTATTACTAAAAGGAATAAGCCCGTCTATAGGCTCAGGCCCTTTTCGGATACATGACTGACAGAAGATAACCAATATAAAAAGTCCGGAATAAAATAGTAATATAAAAGATTTTGGAAGTACCATAGCATTTTTTTCTTGCAAATATAGGATTCTTTTAATTAATTCCTTATTTTCTTCTCTCTTTATAGGGGTTTTGTCTTTATTACAAAGGTATTTATATTCTATTCTCAATAAAAAAAACAGCAGACTCCAAAAAGTCCGCTGTTTTTTTAGGAATGCCGAAGAAATAAAGTACTCAGAATTTCGCACAAAAGTTATGTTTCAAAATAAGGCAGATTTGAGGCATGAGCAAATTAAAGCAATACACTGGCTTTAATGTAGCGAACTACGTGAAACGAACGCAACGCATTGTAGCGAAAATCCAACGAAATTTTGGGGCATTCCCGAGTATAAGATAACTAACGGAATTGGCTTATACGAAAGAAACCCGCAAAGCGAGGCAAGTGAAAATAAGTACTTTATTTTGTAGCCATTCCTTATATGGATTTTGAGCGAAAAAAATTAACGCTTATTGATTTCTACTACCATCCCTACTACATTTTTTTCTTTGGCATCACATTCAAACTGAATGAGGTCGCCGGAACGGAAGTTTACATTTTTTACCTGATTACTCCCCAAAGCCTCAGCGAGTTTACCGCTGTAAGTAGATTGCTTACTTGTGTTAAGGGCGTTATTCAGAGAGTTGTAATCCAGTTCCTGTTTGGAGACTACTACGGCGATATAATCTTTATTCCCTTCATTATCCGCCATCATGGATTCCGTTTTGGGGAAAAGACGGGTTCC
>JAIBAH010000180.1 GCA_019695295.1 Bacteroidia bacterium
CCGGAAGGATTAGTTACCGTAAGCGTCATGTCAGATAGCAGAATCTCATCAATGAGGTTTGTGTTTGTGTTCTGACCATTAAAAGTCTGAGAAGCATTGGTTGGTACTTCCGGAGAAAAGGGAAGCGTATCCACAATTGTTCCTATCAGGGTATTGCCCGGAATCGTTACGCTTGTTTTAAACGGCCCCATCGTAAAATTGGTGAATTTTTCGGGATTACACCCGAACCATCCCAAAGAAACGGCTAAAATAACCGTTAACGCAAAAAAAGAACGAATCATTTTCATATAAATGTAATTTTATTGATTATTTTAACTATTACGAAAATAAATTTATATAGTTTATGTTTATACCAGGGTCTAAGCCTGAAATCAGGCATTTCAACCGGAGCTTTTTATCGTTACCGGATTATTATAAATATATAACGATTGTTTTATTATTCTTTCCTCCGTTTTTATTTGCCCAGAAGATTTATATATCAAAGTATATTTACGGTAATTTCACCAAAGACAATAACCACCGTTTAGAGATTTTTAACGAAAGTGACCGAACCAGAAATGTGGGAGGCTATATGATTGTAACCCGGAATTATGTAGCCAGAATCCCCCAGAAAACCATGATTCAGCCCTTCAGTGCACTCCGGTTTTCCAAAGACAAACAAGCGGAATCCGATATCATTTTTCTGGATGTAAAGGACTTCCTTATCCGTTTCCCTTCTTCAAAATCGGAAGGAGATTACGTCGTTTTGTATGATACCGAAAACAGAATTCTGAGTGCTGTGTATTTTTCGCCTACAGGAAAAGCCTCGTTTTTACCTGACAGGGGAGAACTCATCACCGGAAAAGGCGAAACCATTCCGTTCGAGGTGCCATCCGGGAGTGATAATATATGGGACAAGCTGGATATCAGTCCGGACCCGGCAATGGCTTGTGTATATGTAGGGGGGAAATGGCAGGTAACTTCCAAAAATAAAAACCTCGTTCCGGCTACAGAATATTCTACACCGCAGGCACTTTATGTAAACGGAATCGTTACGCTCAAATGGCAGACACTGTTTGAAGAAGATTGTTTCAGACATAGTGTGGAAAGAAGTAAAGACGGTGAAAAATTTTCAGAACTTGCCACGGTAAATGCGGCTGTCGGTGCCCGGAAAAGTACGGAGTATCTCTACTACGACAAAGAACTTCAAAAAGAATCCCGGTATTTTTACAGAATCAGGAATGCAGATAAATTTAATAATATCATCTATTCGCCGGTGGTAGAAGTGATGGCTACGGAATCTTCCGGCGATTTTTCCTTTCAGATTATCGAAAAAAACATTTCAGATCCGGGCAGTTTTCTGATTCGGTTTTCTTCTGAAAAAAAACAATTTGTTTCGCTGAAAATTCTGGATGAAAGGTTTTATGAAATAGGAACTCTTTTTTCGGACGATATCACCGCCAATAGCGAAAATCTGGTAAAATACAATTCCGCATTACCCGTAGGAAAGTACTTTATCATAGCAGAAACAGACTCCCGCAGATATTATAAGGAATACGTTGTCAAAGTTCAATAAACAAAAAAGCCGGACAAAAAATCTCTGTCCGGCTTTTTCTATCTTAATCCTTTTGTTTAAAGGCCTTTTCTCTTTTTAAACTCGGCAAGACCTGCGTCCAGATTTTTCTTGTAAGTGGCTACATCCGGTGCCGCCTGATAATCCCATGACGGAACAAGTTTGGACTTGTCGTGGTCTAATAATACATAATAAGGCTGAGCAATGAACCCATATATTCTGTTTTCGTAATCTCTCCATTTATCTCCGACAGTATAGATTTTTTTTCCTTCCGGAGAAATTTCTACTGAGGGTAAATCTTTATTATCATCCGTAAACAGGGAAACCAGTACATAGTCTTCCGTCAGCATTTTCTTTACAGCGGGGTCAGTCCATACGGTTTGCTCTATTTTCCGGCAGTTTTTGCAGGTGTGTCCCGTAAAATCCAGCAATACCGGTTTATTTACTTTTTTGGCGTACTCCAGTCCCTGCTCCAGGTCGTAGAATGCGCATATTCCCGGAGGCGTTTCTTCCTTGAGATAGTCGAATTTTTTATTGGGGAAATCACAGATTTCATTGCTGCTTCCTTTACTTTCGCTGCTGCCACTACCAGTGTTGTTTTCTGTAGCACCGATTTCAGGAGGAGGAAGAAGCGCAGCAGAATCCAGTAATCGGATTGGGCGGTTGGGCAATGCCGAAAACATATATACGGCCAGTGCTAAAAACAACACCCCGAACAATACTCTTGGTACACTAATCCCTTCCGCCGGAATATTGTCGTTTTTGATATGGAGTTTACCGATAAGATACAGCCCCAAAGCAGCAGAAATTGCTACCCAGATACTCAGGAATAGCGGGCGGGGAAGTAAGCCCCAGTGCTGAACCAGGTCCGCATTACTCAGGTACATAAAGGCCAGTGCAATTTCCAGGAATCCCAGCGTAACCTTAAAGGTTCCAAGCCAGCCTCCGCTGCGGGGCATAGACTGCAGCAAACTGGGGAATAATGCCAGAATCGTAAAGGGCAATGCAAGAGCCGTAGAAAAGGCAAGCATCGGAACAATGATACAAATCCATGAGCCTCCTACAGCGGCCTTGGTCAGAAGCGGCGCCACAAAAGCACCGGTACAGGAAAAAGAAACAAGTACCAGCGTCATTGCCATAAAGAAAATTCCGGAAAGGCTGCTTGTACTCCCTCTTTTGCTAATGGCATTCACCACTCCCGAAGGCAGAGATAAATCAAACAGCCCCAGAAACGAAAGCCCGAATGCAAAAATGATAGCAAAAAGAATCAGATTGACCCAGGGGTTCGTAGCAACTTTATGCAAAATATCCGGGCCGAAAATAGCTGCAAGCAACAAGGTAACCCCTGTAAACATGACAATGATGGAAAGCCCGTAAAATATCGCATTGAAAATACCTTTACTTCTGCTACCGCTCTTTTTGGTAAAATAAGAAACCGTAAGCGGAATCATAGGATAAAAACAGGGCGTCAGTACAGCCCCGATTCCTGCAATCAGACCCAGAATAATCAATTCCCATAAATTACAGCCTGTGCTGCTTTCTTTGGGGGTTTCGGTCGGTGCAGGAGTCACTGCCGTTTCAGCCCAGGTGAAGGCGGGCTCAATCTCCTGCTTTCCGGTCATGAGTTTATCTTTTTCTCCGGCATGGAAAGTGATATTTCCTTTTAATACCGGATTATCGCCGGTTACTTTTAGTTTTTGGGTATAGATTACAGAATCTTCGTAGAAAACCATTTCGGATTTGGCTACCTTATTCTGAATCTGTTTTCTTTTTCCGGAAAGGACTACATCTCCCTCTTCTTCTATATTTTTGCTCTCGGGAGACAAAGAAAAAGCCGGCATGAGTGTTGCCCCGTTTTTCTGAGGATATACTTCATATATTTTTATCCCCGGCTCAATGAGGCCATGAAACTTCAGCGTAACGATATCGCCGACCTTGGGTTTTTGGTTTCCTTCAGGGGTTACTTTTACTGTCCAGTGTACTCCGTTCAGGATGTGAGTATCTTCCGAAGCCTCAGGGGCAATAATCGTTCTTGCGGTATCTTTTTTTACAGTTGCCGGAGTGGTGGCAGGAGTGGCAGTTGTCGCAGTGCTTGCGGGTTTTGTATCCGTAGCGGTCGTGGCAGCCACCGTTTTTACCGGAATTTTTAGCTCATAATTATCCGGAACGCACATGGATTCATCACAAACCTGATAACGAAGATGTGCGACAATCACCGGATTTTCGGCGGTAATCTTTATTTTTTGAGTGAAAGTAGCCGTTTTTTCATAGAATGCCACATCTGCATCAAACACATCGTCATGTTCCACTTTTTTGCCGGGACCGTCAATGACTTTGCCGGACAATTCAGCTCCTTTTGTTTCTTTATCCAGGATAAACTCAAGCGGGAGCGTTGCTTTACTGGGTTGTTGTGAGGCATATATATGAAACCCTTCTTTGAGCGTTCCGGTGAAGTTCAGGGTAACGATATCTCCTACTTTGGCATTGGCAGGAATATCGTGTTTCTCTGTCCATTTTATGACATCTTTTACTTTAAAAGATTGGGCAAAAGCAGAAAAACCGAATGAGAGAAAGAAACATAAAAGAAGATAAAATCTGAATCTATTCATATTTTGTATAAAAAATGAAAAATAATAAACCCGAGTAAGTAAATCCGGCAGCAAATTAGAGATTTTGTTTAGAATAATAAAATAAAAATGCTTAAATGGTAAATTTTATTCGAAAACAAACCGAAACTACATTCTTTCCTTAACAAATAAATACTCAAAGAAGTTTAAAGGAAAATATTTTACCGGGTATTTTTTGAATCGGTAATGAAAAGCAAATTCCGGATTACTCATTAAAAAAACGAATCAACTCATTCTGAAAGACATACTTTCTATCGTGGTAAATATTACATACGGGCTGTTTGCAGCTGCTGCGTGTGTGAATATTTTGATGCTGCTGGTCTTGTATTTTGCACGGAGAAAAGCCGGGAGGAATCCTGAGTCTTCTGTCTTTCCACCCTTTTCCATCGTCATTGCGGCCAGAAATGAAGCGGAAAATCTGGAACGGTTTCTTCCGTCTTTTTTAGGCCAGGATTATCCGCTTTTTGAAGTCGTTGTGGTGCTCGACCGGTGTACAGACAATAGCATTGAGGTGGTAAAACGCTTTCAGCAGCAGTTTTCTTATTTGAAAATGCTCGTCGTTGATGAAATCCCTGACGGATGGAGCCCCAAAAAATATGTACTTACTCAGGGAATAGGGCTTGCTCAGTATGAGCATCTCGCATTAACGGACGCTGACTGCGAAGCGGGAACTTTGTGGCTGAGGAAAATTTCCGGTGGTTTTTTGGAGGGAAAAGAAATTGTGCTGGGTATCAGTCCTTATTTCAGGGAAAATACATTGCTCAATTCACTGATTCAGTATGAAACCTACTACAGCGCGCTTCAATATACCGGATTTGCGGTTTTGGGAATGCCTTATATGGGAGTGGGCAGAAATATCGCCTACAAAAAAAATTTTTTTCAAAAGGTAAACGGATTTGAAGCCTTTAAGGAAAGGCTCTCCGGAGATGATGATTTGTTTGTGAATGCCTACGGGAATGCTCAGAATGTAGGGGTGGTGGTTTCTCCGGATAGTTTTATTTTCTCTGTTCCCAAAATGACCTGGAAAGAATGGATCCGTCAAAAACTCAGACATGTAAGCGCAGGGAATCGTTACAGCCTTAAAACCAAACTCTCGCTGACTGCATTCGGGTTCTCATTTATCGGGTTTTATTTCTGGGGAGGAGTCTGTCTTTTAACCGGAATATCGATGTGGAAAATACTCATACCATTCATCTTTAGGATGATAATCGGGTTTGTAATTTTTTTTAAAACAGAAAGACTTATTTATTTTAAAAAAAAGTTGTATCTTTACCCGATTTTAGATTTTATACTTGTAATTTATAGTGCCGTAATTATCCCTTCAGGGATGTTGATAAGACCAAAATGGAAATAAATCCAAATATATCAAAGAATACAAAGGAGGACAGAGTGCTCGTAGAAAGAGCGCAAAAGGGAGATAAGCGGGCTTTCGATAAACTTTTGAGAAAGTACCGGAAGTCTGTTTACTATATGTTACTCAAAATGGTAAAAAACTCTGATGACGCTGAGGATTTGGCGCAGGAGGCTTTTGCCAAGGCTTTTACCTCGATTGAGCGGTTTGACGCTACGTTTGCCTTTTCTACCTGGCTGTTCCGCATAGCCTCCAATAATTGTATTGACTTTATCCGTAAAAAAAGAGTACAGACGATTTCCATTGATCAGCCTGTTGAGGGAGAAGATGGAAGCAGCATGCATTTTGACTTAAAAGACGGAAATCTGGACCCGAATGATGCCTTACTGAAACAGCAAATGGGACGATACCTTAAAATGGCATTAGACAGACTCCCCCAAAAATACAGACAACTCGTGGAGTTAAGGTACTTTGAAGAGCTTTCGTACGAAGAAGTAGCCGAGAAAACCAAACTCCCTTTGGGAACTGTAAAAGCCCAGCTCTTCCGCGCAAGAGAGTTGCTCCTCGAGGAAATGAAAGACATCGAACATGAAATTTAAACGATACTGGCATGAAAAACGCTTTTTTAGTAATTCTGCTATCGCATATTTGTTTTTTTGCTTTTGCTCAGTCCTCTCTTAATGAAGCGGAAAGAGATTCTTTACGTCAGAGAAAAAAAGAAATAAAGGAAGTAAAAAAAATGATGAAGGCTTACCGTAAAACGGGCGTTATACCGGTGACTGAGGTAAGAGAGCCTTATCTGGAAAAAGCAGAATCTCTCCCTAAAACTACCGTAAAATGGGAGGAGGAAATCTACGATTTTAAAAAAATAAAAGAAGGAGATGAGGTGGTTCATGTTTTTTCCTTTACCAATACCGGCAAAAAGGATTTATATATTACCAATGTTAAGCCTTCCTGCGGATGCACCATTCCTGCATGGCCTTCACAGGCAGTCAGACCCGGCGAAAAAGGAGAAATTACCGTGAGATTTAACTCCTTAGGGAAAATGGGGATTCAGAATAAAGTCATTACTGTAATTGGAAATTTTGAAGAGAATGTGCGTTTTCCCCTGAAAATTACCGGAGAAGTGATTCCTGAAGTAGATTTTGAAGAGGAAAAGCCCGCTGAGCAAAATCAGAAGAGGCAATAATGTAAATGTTA
>JAIBAH010000043.1 GCA_019695295.1 Bacteroidia bacterium
TCTCCTTTGGGCGGGGCTACTGCGATTCTGGTAGCCGGTACGACTGTAAAAAGAGATTATTATGCACAAATAAACCATAATATCATTCAAACCGGATGGGGGCTGAATGGAATTCAACTTCAAAATGTAATGAAATATCAGTTGGCTGACAATGATATAGAGATGGGAAATAATGCCCTGAATGATTACGGTATATCGGTAGAGGGATGTAATCTGGTTCAAGTGAATTGCAATCATGTACATTATAATACAAACGGGCAGCCTCCCGCTCCGTGCTATGACCCCAATACCGGTACAGTTTTGGCTCCTTTTGATGCGATACATGCAATGCAATCCGTAGAATGTACGTATCACTGCAACACCACCGAAGGAACCTGTAACGGGCTGCGATTCAATATGAACTGCTCCGGTAGCACGGTAGAAGCCAATGAAATCGGGAATCATGCTACGGGTTTATACCTGGATGCTAACGCTGTAATTGGGGAGCAACCCGTCATCATTGACCCGAATACGCCTCTTAATGGGAATCGTTGGGTAGGGAGCTATGTTAATGGATGGGGGGCGAGGAATTGGAATGTGAATCCTGCCGGTTCGGTATTTACCGTAAATAATACGGTGGATGGTTTCCACTTACCGGCTTCTGTCCTCCCTAACTCTGGATGGTTTAACAACAATCTTGCCTTTTTAAATTTTGTAAGCTGTAATCCGGTGGCTTGCGAAGGATATACCGGAAATGAAGTCGGGTTTGGGGAAGGGCAGCGTGCCGTTGCAGAGGGAGAGTTAAATTTCGATACCTATCCATACGAAAATAATCGGTGGTATGACCGGATATTGTATGAATTGATGGAAAAATATCCGGAACGCTGGGGCGGAGATTCTTTATATCAGGCATTTTATGATTCGGTGTTGATTACCACCCTTCATCCTTTGGTGGATTTACAGACTGAACGGGAAAATATTACCGAAAATCAGCCGGATTTAACTGAATTATGGTCAGTATCAGATTCCCTAACGAGAATGATTGTATATTATGATAGCCTTTTAAGGGTCGTTCCACCTGCGGATACCGCAAATATTGACAGTATTTTGAATGTATTACATTCGGAATTAGGAACAATCATTCACAGTATGGAGGTACTTATGCAATCGGCTAACGACACCCGACTTACACAATCGGAATGGCTTGCTGCCCAAAACCTCTCCTTAACCCTGACAGATACTCATCAGCAGTTTGAGCAAACGGTAAATGACATTTATCTGAATACTTATGCAAGGGGTAATTTCCTGTTGGATTCGATGCATAGGGTTACCTTGGAAGAGATAGCGGATTTATGCCCGATAGTAGGAGGACCGGGTGTATTTATGGCTCGGAGTATGCTGTCTGTGTATGGAGTGAGGGTTTATGAGGATGAAACCACTTGTTTGGGGCAGGGATATACGATGCGGCAAAGCGGCGGACGGTCCGATGAGCCTAAAAAAGCGGAAACCCTAAATACTATCAGTATTTACCCTAATCCAACTTCAGGGAGTTTTAAAGTGGTCTTATCAGAACCTCTCATATCAGAAACCCCAATGCGAATTTATAATACTGAAATGAAGGAAGTAGGTAAATTTGAGTTAAAAACTGATTGGAAGGAATATGAAATTCAATTAGAAAAATCCCTTCCGGAAGGCGTATATTTTTATTTTATAGGTTCTCACAGAGGAAAAATCATTCTTCAAAAATAAAAAATTTATCAAGGGTATCGCTATCAAGAGAGCGATACCCTTGATTTTTAACGTAAATAAAATATGAAAAGGATAATTTTTACAGGAATTCTATGTTTATGTGTATGGTCATTATATTGTCAAAGAATGCACACAAATATTTGGCTATCATCTAATTTGATTAATAATCGCCTCTCTTTTTATGGGGATACAACCAATATTGATACAATAAGAACTGGAATAAATATATATAATAATTATTCATCTGTGTCGGATTCAATAGGAAACCTATTAATTTTTAGTGATGGCTTTCATATTTTTAATAAAGAGTATGAAATTATGGAAAACGGAGATAGTCTGTTATTCAACTCGTGGTGGGTATGGGGCATGGTGCAGTTAGGGAAAACAAATAGAATTATTAATGGCTCGTTGATATTACCCTTTCCTAATCATCCTAATCAGTTCATCATAATGTATGAAACACTAGATGGGTATCCTCCCTATGAACGACCATTGGGAGCTTATTATGCGATTGTGGATTTAAATATGAATAATGGAAACGGAAAAGTCATAGAGAAAGACATCAGAATATTTCAGGATACCTTAGCTCCGGGTACAATCCAAGCAGTGAAGCATGGAAACGGGAAGGATTGGTGGATTCTTGTACCGGAGAATGAAACGAACTGTAGCTATATCATGAAATTAGATGAAACGGGAGTATCGTTAAAACATAAAGCTTGTATGGGAGATATGATGGAGGAGTGGTATCCGGTTGGGGGGCAGTCTGTTTTTTCGCCGAACGGGAAATGGTATGCAAAAGTAAATGATAAGGAGCAATTAAACCTATATGAGTTTGATCGGTGTAACGGGGAGTTTATCACTTATCAAAAGCTAACCGTATCAGATGAGTGGTGGTTTGGTGCTTACAGGGACCCTGCATTGGGAGTGAGTTTTTCGCCTAACAGTCGTTATATTTATGTAAGTTGTGGTAAGGATTTGATACAGATGGATGTAGAATCAACAGATATACAGGGGAGTTTAGCGATTTTAGACACCTTGCCTATTAGTAATTCCTTTAATTACTTTGGTCCATCCTGTTTAGCCCCAAATGAAAAAATTTATATCAGTACCGGGAATGAGTATATGCATGTAATAGAAAATCCCGATACCGCTGCTAATTATTCACATATTAGTTTGTTTAGTGTTCAACTAATGTATCCTCTTGATTTTGCCATCCCCAACTTCGCAAATTACAACCTGGGTGCGCTGCCGGATCCGTGTCCTACGGTGTCGGTAGAGGAGCCACTGGAGGCAGGTATAAAGGTCTATCCCAATCCCGCCGGGTCGGTGGTGAATGTGGAGATAAAAGCCAGGGGTGTATTTGGAGTGATAGATTTGCAGGGGCGGGAAATTCTGAGTCGGGTTCTTACGGAGGAGAAAACCGCAATTTCGGTTGGAGGTCTGGTGGAAGGGGTGTATATTTACAGGATTAAAACGGATAAAGGAGCGTATTATGGAAAATTGGTTATACAAAGGTAGGGGGAATGGGGGGAATTCTGTTTTGGGTGGCGGAAATCCGGTGGGTTGTGGAAACCCAACGGGTTTGTGGGTTTATCCTGTTTTGGGTGATGGAAACCCGTTGGGTATTGGAAACCCAATGGGTTTTGGGGAAAAAGTGGCGTTCAAACTGGAAAACTCCTCTTATAAATTCTGTTAAGGGGATGGCTTATGTGACTACAAGTATGGATTTAAAGTTAAATTGAGCGTTTTCATTTTTTGATTGCTTGTTTCTGAGCCGACAGACATATTGTAGTCATGATATTTCTGATCAAAAGGGAATAATAAGCACTCAGCCTCCATTTTTTCGCGTTGAATCTTCTCAGGAATTTATCTTTTTTACTACGAAATCAACATTTAAAGAAGCTCTGATGTTTTTTCATATCAAAGCAAGCAAGTTATATTTTCCGAAAAACAGGAAAAAACAGGGTATTTTTCCAAAAGTACAACCGTTTTTTGTCCGAATTCAAAAATTCTCTCTATCTTCGTAACCGATTTCACATTTTCTATTTTTAACAGTAAAATCATGTCAAAACAAAAAACAAACGTTGCTCATACTACTGCCAAATCTGCTGCTGCTACTTCTTCCCTTCCTTCCTGGGTATTACCCCTGGCTTTACCTGTATTGTTCCTGATGCTGATGGGGTTGTATTTTGCAGGTCCGCTTACCGAAAGCAAAACGATTTATCAGCATGATATTGTACAGAACAGAGGAATGGGAAAAGAGTTGAATACATACCGGGAACAAACCGGAAAAGAAGCACTCTGGACAGACGCAATGTTTGGAGGAATGCCCACTTATCAGATTTCATTATTGTTTCCCAACAATCTTTTTACCAAAACAGAAAAAATCGTCACTTTTGGGATGCAAAGCCCCTACAAACAAATATGGATGTTGTTTTTGGGCTTTTTTGTACTGCTTCTGGTGTGCAGGGTAAATCCCTGGCTTAGCTTTATCGGTGCTACCGCCTTTGCATTTTCCTCCTATTTCTTTATAATACTACAGGCCGGGCACAACACCAAAGCCATGGCCGCTGCCCTGATTGCCCCGATTGTAGCGGGTACGATTCTGGCTTACCGGGGTAAAATCATGTCGGGAGTTGCACTCACCTTGCTGGCACTCGCACTTCAGATTAATGCCAATCACATTCAGGTTACCTATTATATGGGTATTATCCTGATTGGAATCGCTGTAGCGGCACTGATAGAAGCCGTGATGAATAAACCGGAAAATAATTTCTTTGATCATATCACTCCCAAGCGTTTCGGGCTTGCGTCTGCTGCCCTTCTTCTGGCTGCGGGCCTTGCGGTACTGCCGAACGTATCCCGTCTATGGACTACCTACGAATATACGGAAGTTACGATGCGGGGAAAAAGTGAACTTTCCACTGCCTATAATAAAAAAGGCGGACTCGACAAAGAATATGCACTAAGATGGAGCTACGGAATCATGGAAACGTTTAACCTTATGATTCCCAATCTTTACGGAGGCGGAACAGGTTCATCCAAATCTCAGGCTCCTGAAACTTACGACTGGCTGGTAAAAAATTACGGAGGAAAAGTCAAAGCGGATGAAGTGATTAAACAGGTGCCTGCCTACTGGGGAGATCAGCCTTTCACTTCCGGACCTACCTATATCGGAGCAGGAATCGTGTTTTTATTTATCTTCTCATTAGTACTGGGATTTCATAAGTTTCAGAACGGATGGGGTTACGGAAAAGTGTTTGCAGGGAGTATGCTGGGCGTTTCCATTCTGGCGATTATGCTGGCCTGGGGACGTAATTTCTCTCCCCTTACCGATTTGTTTTTTGACCATATGCCCATGTACAATAAGTTCAGGGCAGTAGCAATGATTCTGATGATTGTACAGTTTATGATGCCTTTTATGGGAGTGCTCGCAATCAGCGAAATCCTCAAAAGACAAGACGCAAAGGAAGAAATCCTCAAGGCACTGAAAACCGCTCTGATTATTTCCGGCGGGATTATTCTGCTGGTTCTGCTTGCCGGTATTTCGACTTTTACTTTTGAAGGAGCAGAAGATGATAAAATAGGCGCATTGAAGTCTGTTTTGATTAAAGACCGTCAGGGTATGTTTTATACTGATACATTCCGGGCATTGTTTTTCATTCTCGGTTGCGGTGGAGCAATCTGGCTGGCACTTGCCGGAAAAATCAAAAATACGGTGATGTATATTATTTTGGGGGGATTGATTATTCTGGATTTATGGTCTGTAAACAAACGTTATCTGAATGATGGTGACTTTATTCCCAAAACGCAGTATCAAGCAGAAATCTCCGCTAAATCCGCAGCAGATGAGTTTATTCTTCAGGATAAATCCCACCACAGGGTATTAAATATCGCTACTAATACTTTCAATGACGCACTCACTTCCTATTATCATAAATCAGTAGGCGGTTATCATCCTGCCAAAATGCGCAGATATCAGGATTTGATTGAGGCCGGAATTCAGCCGGAAACCCAAAAATTAGTGGAAAAATTACAGAAAGGGGCGAGTGACTCTACGATTCGTTCTGCTTTTGGAGCTTCTCCTGTACTGAATATGCTCAATACAAAGTATGTGATTTATGAGGAAAAAAGTCGCCCGCTGGTAAATCCTGTTGCTTTGGGCAATGCATGGTTTGTCTCAGAAATAAAGGTCGCTCAATCTGCGGATGATGAGTTAAAGACAGTAACCGGAGTCAATACTGCGAATACTGCTGTAATCGGTCCTGACTTTGCCGCTCAGGTAAGTGGATTTACCCCTGTCAGAGATTCATCTTCCCGTATTAAATTACTGGAATATCAGCCCAATGGAGTGAAATATGAATCTCAGAACGCGCAGGAAGGACTTGCTGTTTTTTCTGAAATCTATTATGACAAAGGCTGGAAATCCTTTATAGATGGAAAAGAAGTGCCTCACTTCCGTGCGGATTGGGTGCTTCGCGGAATGAGAATCCCTGCCGGAAAACATACTATTGAGTTTAAGTTTGAGCCGGAGTCCTATTATAAAGGCGAGTCCTATGCTTTAATGGGCTCTATTCTGGTACTACTGCTTATCGCAGGTTTACTTGCGGGTGAGTACTGGATGGGTAAAAAGAAAGGGACTGCAGCCTGATTTTTTTTTCTCTGTAAAGCAGGGTTTAAACTCTGCTTTACAGAGAACACGAAAACACAAGCCCGATTTTTTATTTGCTTCATGACGGACAAGCATACTACTTTCATTAAGCCCGACCGGAAAACACACAATATTGGGTAAAATGTTGGATTTTGAAAATGTCCTGATTTTAACAATGACTGATTAGGATGGATTTAAGGAAACCTGTTTCTTTACTGCGGAAATACACAGGACTCATCCTGATTAATATCAGCGTTTTCCTGGTTTTATCCGAAATAGTCCTGCGTCTGTTTCCTTCAAAATATACAGAACTAAAATCGAATTATCAATATCAGAGTGATTCCGTTACGGGTTATGTCCCCCGACCCGGCAATGATTCGGTTTACAATCTCTATTGCCTTCAGAACCGGCACGTTCGTACGAATACTAAGGGGTTTCGGGGAAAGGAATGGGAGGGGAAAAAGGACAAGAAAATCGCTTTGCTGGGGGACTCCTTTTTACATGCGCTTACGATTCCGGAGGATATGCATACATCCACCCTGCTCTCATCCCTTACTCATGCCGAAATCTGGAACGGAGGAGTAAGCGGCTATGGTACCTATCAGGAATTGCTGCTGTGGAAAAGCAGGATGAAAGCCCTGAAGCCGGATATTACGATTGTGTTTTTTTTCGCTGAAAATGACATTCAGAACAATCATTGTACTCTCTGCCGGGGAGAAGGGCAGATTTACAATGCCTGCTGTGAAGTAAAAAACGGAGCAATACTCCCCAAAAATGACTTTCTGGTCCGGAACACTGATCTTACTCCTTTCAAAAAGTGGCTGGGGAAGCATTGCTATACCTACAAGCTGTTCAAGAATCTCAGAAACTATCAGCAATATTATCCGGCTACAAAGGATATTTTCCGGAAAGAAAGTTTTGCCTACAATGTATATCGCCCCGGATACAGTCAGATCTGGGAAGAAGGCTGGAAGGTTACGGAATGGGCTTTACGTGAGCTCAAAAAAGAATGTGACGAAGTTGGCAGCAAATTACTCATTGTCAATATTCCGGGAATGCTCCCAATTTCAAACGACTGGCATTCAGAACTCAAGTCGCAGATTGGAACGGATACCCCGCCTGAAGGCTTTGACCTCAATTATCCGGTAGAAAGAATGCGTATTATTACACAGTCGGCGGGTATTGCTTTTCTGGATTTGCTTCCTTCCTTTACAGAATACCGGGATAAACATCATCTCGAAAACCCTCTGTTCGGGTGGTGCTGCGATTCTCACTGGAACCCCCTTGGGCACCGCCTCTCGGCAGAAACGATTTACCACTACCTCCTGAAATCCGGATGGACAGCAGGAGAACCCCTCCCTCCGATGCCTGCCCCTCAGGAAGTACTTGGGAAAAAGTTGTATGAGGAGATTTATGGCTGTAAGAGGATTCGGTTTTGATAACTGAGAAAGGGTGATTTTTTCAGGAGGGGCTACTCAAAGCAGATTCATTTTCTCTGACGCAATTATGGAATCTATAAAATCATTTATATACTGTTCTTTTAATTCCTGATATTTTTTTCTGTCCTGATTCGCTTTTTCTGCCATTTCATATTTCATTTTCTGGTATTTTATTCTTGCCCATTCTGGGGTTGTATCAAAATGACTCCTCACCCGGTATTGCTTCGTTAAGTTCTGTTTTAGACACTGCAAAAATACCGTTTTTTCTCCATTAGGATTATGCGGCAAAGCGTACTCTTACCGGATTGTGTATTCGTTTTTACTTTTGTTTCCCGTACCAATCCAGCATTTCTTTTTCTACTATTTGCCTGCCCGTGGTATCAGAAAGCAGTTTTTCGTAACTCATTTTCTGAATGTCCATACAAAACTGAACCAATATCCAGCCTTCGTAATACACTCTCGGAGAAATGGTATTGTCTGACAACAGAACTTCCCAGTTATTTTTATCTGAGGCATTCAGTAGTTCAATATTTTTCAAAAGGTCTTGATTATCCACACTTTTTCTGGAGATATATTCTGCATAACCTTCCCATTTCCAGTTTGGGATACTGGCAACGGGTTTCGATTTCCATAAGCCCAGTTTATCAAATTGCAGGCAATGTATCATCTCGTGAGCCAGCAGTTGGGTCAGATTCCACCTGTAGCCATTTAATTCCACCTCATTATTTTTGTAGCTGGCGTTTCCCTGCATTACTACTTTGTCATAGAAACCCCATGCAAAAGCCCGTCCCCTCAATACCCGAATCATATCCGGATAGCCTGAACCATCATTGAGACATACATCAAGGCGCAGCTCAGGGTTGTAAAATTCACTGGACTTCAAAAGTTCATTCGCCTGATCCAACTGCGTCAGGAATATCGGGTCAAGGGCATTATTATGAAAAACAGTAAAATGATTATGCGTCGTTTTATGAGCATAAGTCAAAGACGGATTCAGAATAACCAAAAGCAGAATTCCTGCAAAAAACAGCATTAGAACCATCAGGCGAAACATCCATATTTTAATCTTTCGTTTCATATTTTTATTGATTATCTGCTGAAATATTCGATAAAAGGCGCAATGAAAAGCGTACTTTTGCTCTTTTTATGTGTGGAAGTAAAACACCAGTTTCATGCTCTCCCTGTGCATGTGCAAATGTAGTAAGAATTAATGAAAAAGCAATGACAAGTCTTTAAATGTAAAAATTATAACAATCAGTTTTTGTGTAAATATTCTTTTCGCCCTTGTTTGTGTTTAAGCCAGGCAACACCAACAAGAATGTGCGAAGTATATATATTTAATAATCAACACCCTTAAAAGTTTTTTAATCCATAATTCACGTTAAATTAAGAAAGACCGCCCTGAAAAGAGCAGTCTTTCTTGTTTATTTATCCTATTCAGAAATAAAGGATTACATTTTTACGAATTTCGAAATGAAGGTTCCGCTTTCAGTGGCAACTCTTACCATGTAAGTACCTGTAATATGAGTTTCCTGCAGATTTACTTCATGATTCAGGTTTCCGTTTTCGAGCGTGGTTACGTTGCGGTAAATCGTCTGACCTAATAGATTCAGTACCTCTACGGTTACGGTTTCGCCGCTTAGGTTTCCGGCTGATACGGTAAACAATCCGTTATTCGGATTAGGATAGACAGACACACTTACCTCCAATAACTCGTCAAGGGTTTCATCCGATTCCGGTGCCATAGGACGGCTACCTGTCGGTACGGCAGTGCCGGAACAACTCGTTACTAACCAATGCTGGGAAGGGGTTCCAGCGAGGTTGCTGCATCCAACTGGAACTACAAAAATTTCATACGTAACATTTGCTGCTACAGAAATTGACATGGAAGTAGCAAGGGGATTAGTCGTTGTTTTTTGAGACCATACTGTGGAAGTGGAGGGCTTGTACCGTACTCTCCAGCCTCCCGTTGCTTGAGAGCCGGGAAGTGCCGGCAGGGAATTCCAGTTTACTGTAATGGTTTTGGGATTAGTAGTACAATTGGTCGTGAACCCTGAGATTTCAGGCTGGGGCGGACGAGGGTCACTTACCTGAACATAGACAGGGGTAGCATATATAGAATATTGATTACCACACATACCCGCCACGGACATCTCATAAGTAGAGCCGTATTCTGCCGGAGCAACGGTAAACTGCCAGTTCGTAGCACTTGTATAGTAAGTAGTCGCATTCGAAGCTAACGAAGGAGCAACTTTGCGCCTACTTACCACATATTGGGAATAAAGATTCCCACCAGACCAATCCACAAGGATTTTATCACAGGCAACTGACTCAGTAATAGTCGGGGAAAGTCCACAAACGGGTACTCCACTCGTAGTGAAATATATCCAGGGAGTAGTAGCTCCGTTTGCATCTACTGCATAAGCAACGTATAGGGTAGCCGGCTGAAGTCCGGTAATCGCATAATTATTCGATGTAGCGGACGCACTTGACCAGCCCGGTGCTGTAATGGATCTCCAGTAGAGGGTATAGGGGGAAGTCCCATTACATATCAAAGCATGAGCAACTGTATTGACAGAGGGGTTTGGGGTTACGGTAAGCGCAAATGGTCCGGCACTACACGGTTCGTACTCTACAAGTTGGGTATATTCAGGATTTTGTCCATTGGTTCCATTAAAGTCCATCATTTTGGTATAGGTATTATTTACCGGATCCCATTCAAAAAGCACTCCTACACCAATGGCTCCGCCAGTGTTGGTCATTCCGTAGAATTTTCCATTGCTTAAGGTGAGGCTGCTCTTAGGATTACTTCCGTTGGTCCCGTCAAAGTCTATCTTTTTGGTATAGCCATTAGTCACAGGATCCCACTCAAAAATAACCCCGGTTCCATTGGCTCCGCCAGTATTGGTCATCCCGTAGAGTTTGCCATTGCTCAGGGTGAGACTGCCATAAGGATTCCTTCCGGTGGTTATTGATAAATCTATCTTTTGGGTATAGGTATTAGTCACAGGGTCCCATTCAAAAATAACCCCTCCGTTGTTGGCTCCGCCGGTATTGGTCATCCCGTAGAATTTACCATTGAGGAGGGTGAGGTTACCATAAGGATTGCTTCCGATGGTTGTAGTTAAGCTTATCTTTGGGGTGTAGGTATTAGTCACCGGGTCCCATTCAAAAATAACCCCGACGTTGTTGGCTCCGCCTCCACTAGTCATTCCATAGAATTTGCCATTGTGGTAGGTGAGGCTACCATAAGGATAGCTTCCGCTGCCTCCGAAAAAGTCTCTCTTTTTGGTGTAGGTATTAGTCACAGGATCCCATTCAAAAATAACCCCGAGGTTGGGGCCTCCACCCAAACGAGTCATCCCATAGAATTTGCCATTGTCGTAGGTAAGGCTGCCAGAAGGATTTCTTCCGTTGGTCCCGTCAAAGTCTATCTTTTTGGTATAAGTAGTATTTATTGGATCCCATTCAAAAATCACCCCTCTGTTGTTGGTTCCGCCTTCATAAGTCATCCCGTAGAATTTGCCATTATGGTAGGTCAGGCTGCCAGAAGGATTATTTCCGTTAGTAGCGTTAAAGTCTCTCTTTTTTGTATAGGTATTATTCACAGGGTCCCATTCAAAAATAACCCCGACGCCGTTGGTTCCACCTTGCCATGTCATCCCATAGAATTTGCCATTGCTTAGGGTGAGACCACCATAACTACGGGAACCGTTGGCTAAAGTTAAGTCTATTTTTTTGGTATGGATATTAGTCACAGGGTCCCATTCAAAAATAGTCCCCCAAAGAGTGACACCACCAGAATAAGTCGTCCCATAGAGTTTGCCATTACTTAAGGCGAGTGTGCCCGGAGGATGTTGTCCGTTGGTTCCGTCAAAGTCTATCTTTTTGGTATAGGTATTAGTCACCGGGTCCCATTCAAAAATCACCCCTTTATTATTGACTCCACCGAAAGAAGTTACTCCATAGAATTTACTATTGTGATGAGTGAGGCTGCCTCGAAAACCATTTCCGTTGGTTGTAGATGAGTCTATCTTTTTGGTATAGACATTAGTCACAGGATCCCATTCAAAAATAACCCCGACGTTGTTTGCTCCGCCAAAATTAGTCCCCCCGTAGAATTTGCCATTATGGAGGGTAAGGTTGCCATCAGGTCTGAATCCAGTAGTCCCGTCAAAGTCTATCTTTTTGGTATAGACATTAGTCACAGGGTCCCATTCAAAAATAACCCCGACGTTGCTGGCTCCGCCTCGCTCAGTCATCCCGTAGAATTTGCCATTGTGGAGGGTGAGGTTGCCATGAGGTCTGCTTCCGATGGTTGTAGATAAGTCTATCTTTTTGGTATAAGTATTAGTCACAGGATCCCATTCAAAAATAACTCCTATGTTGTTGGCTCCGCCTTCATAAGTCATCCCGTAGAATTTGCCATTGTGGAGGGTGAGGCTGCCATCAGGTTTGCTTCCGATGGTTGTAGATAAGTCTATCTTTTTGGTATAGGTATTAGTCACCGGATCCCATTCAAAAATAACTCCTATGTTGTTGGCTCCGCCTGCTTCAGTCATCCCGTAGAATTTGCCATTGCCCCCCTCTGTTAATTCGGCTTTTGGAGTTGCTCCAGGAGTCAGATTATCCAGAGAGTAATCCAGAGTGTGGGTATTCGAAGAGGGAGTGAAGTGAAAGAGTGTACCGATTCTGTCTTCGCCTCCTGATGAAGTCAGCCCGTAGAGTTGGGTCTGTGCCTGTAAGGGCGAGAAATAAACACTGAAAAACAGGAAAAAAGCAACAAAAGTAGTTCCCCACCTACAGATACTTGTAAAAAAACTTTTCATTTTAAAACGATTTAATGTTAATGTAAATAATTTTAAATGCAAAGATATATCGGCAGTTTCCCCCTTGTCAATAAGTGGTAGCACGTATTTTTTGGGTTGAAAAAATGACTAATAAGTATCCATTAAGCTATTTTTTCATTGATTTTAGGGCATATACGTTAATCATGAATGTATGTTTTTATATCTGGTAAAAAAAATAAAAAACTAATAATCAATCATTTTTAGATACAAAAATATAATTATATTCTACGAAACGTAATCCATTTTTCATCCCTCTCAGCCAATATTCAGCTTCTCAAATTTTTACCTTTTTACAAAACCTACCCTAAAATGTAGATTGATTGCAATATGTGTCTTTTCTTATCGTAGTCCAAAAAATGTCATGCTTAAAATGACTTTTTTATAGTAATCGGCTAAAATTCAGCAATCTCAACACAGCAGTCATATTTCCAGAGGAACGCTGATTACGGAGGAGAGAATTCAATTAATCAATAAGGAAAACAAACCGGTTGTCATTTCCGATATTAGGGATGAAGCCGGAAACATAAACGGCACCAAAGTAGAAATAACGCTTATTCTTTAAAATCATTTTATATAATAACTCAGGTATGAGAGTAATAATTATTGATGATGAGCCGAATGCAAGGGAAAAACTGGCGTATCTGATTGCGCTTTTCTGCCCTGAACTTCAGGTTGAAGCTACTTGTAAAAATGCTTCGGAAGGGATTGAGGCTATCCGGAAATTTAATCCCGACCTGATTTTTCTGGATGTAGAAATGCCTTTGATGAATGGCTTTGATATGCTGAGAGCCTTGGGGGAGGTGAATTTTGAGGTAATTTTTACAACCGCATATGACCAGTATGCCATCAAGGCGATTAAATACAGCGCACTGGATTATTTACTCAAACCCATTGACGGAGAGCAACTGACCGGAGCAGTAGAAAAAGCAATCCGGAAACGTGGCGACAGCAGCCGGATTCAGACGCTGATAGAAAACACCAAATATCCCGAAAACAACTTCAAACACCTGGCTATCCCTACGATGGAAGGGTTTTTATTCATAAAACCCGATGAAGTAATCCGAATGGAAGCCGACGGAAGATACACTATGATTTATCTCGAAAACAAGGAAAAAATTCTCGCCAGTAAAAACCTGGGGGAATTTGAAGAAATTGTCTCCGAAAATCAATTCCTGAGGATTCATCATTCTCATATCGTAAACCTCTCCCATATACGAAAATATTTGAGAGGGGACGGAGGAAAAGTGGTAATGTCTGATGCTTCAGTGATTGATGTTTCCCGAAGAAAAAAAGAGGAAGTGCTGGAAAAGCTGCTTTCCGGGAAATAATTATTCGGGTATTCGGAATCCTCAAAGGAAGCATCGTTCCATTCGCCCGTCCCGTCATTAACTCCGCTGAATCTTACGATTTCAGAAAGAATATTAGCACCTCCCGGATAACCACTACCGTTACCCACCCCGCCTAAGATTCCTGCGGAATGACCGGAAGGGGGTCACCACTCCCGGATGACCAAAACCCGCTACCCATTCCGCCTAAGATTCCTGCGGAATGACCGGAAGGGGGTCACCACTCCCGGATGACCAAAACCCGCTATCCAACTCCGTCATAATCTTTTTTATTTTTTTAATAAAAAAATAGTTGTACATACAAATACTATTTATACCTTTGCATCCTAAATTATCAATATGCCTTCATTCGAAAACGAAATCAAGCAATCCAATTTTGCCAGTGAGCAACTCAAGGCTCATCTGAATGTGCTTTTTACTGCTAATTTTTTATACAATAAAATTACTGCGTATCTGAAACCCTTCAACCTGACTCATGAGCAGTATAATGTATTGAGGATATTGAGGGGGAGTCATCCCAATAGTATGTGTCAAAAAGATATTTTATCCAGAATGGTTTCTCCAAGTTCTAATTTAACGTTGATTATCAATAAATTATTAAATAAAAAATGGGTAATGGTAGAAAAGGCAGAACGGGACAGGAGAGAATATGTTATAAATATTTCGCCTGCCGGGCTTGAACTGCTTTCTCAGATTGACGGGGTACTGAAAGAAGTGGAAGATCAGCTTTTTACCCTGTCCGTTTCTGAATCCTTTCATTTGAATGCATTGCTGGATAAACTAAGAGGTTCATAACTTTTTTTTTCAATTAATAGTTGTATATAAAACTAATAAAACCATGAATAAAAAAATTATCCGATCCAACAGAGCGCCCCGTAGCCGGAGTATGGGCCCGAATGTAAGACAGGTAATCCCCAGTGCGGCAAGGGATATTGACCCGTTTGTATTTTTGGATCACTTTGGTCCGTTTGAGAAGAGGCCTGAAAGCGGGGGTGTTCCTCCTCATCCTCATGCCGGAATCGCTACGATTACCTACCTGTTTGAAGGAAGCAACCGGCATCAGGACAGCCTTGGAAATGATTGTATCATTCATGCAGGAGATATTGGATGGATGCAGTCCGGCAAAGGGATTGTACATGCAGAAGGAATGAACGAGGGCAGAACAAGCCCTGAAGTCATCCACGGATTACAATTCTGGATTTCATTGCCTGCAAAAGACAAATTCGCGGAACCGGATTTTTTCTTTTATCCCTCTGAAGAACTCCCTTCCTTTACCCCTGGCGAATCTTCAGTGAAAGTATTATGCGGGAGTTTACAGGGTTATACCTCACCCGTCAAAAGCCTTTCACCCGCCTATATGTTTGAAGTAAAAATGCCTGCGCTTCAGACAATAGAAATTCCGGTAAAAACAGGCGATACCTGTGGTTTGTACCTGATTTCAGGAGGTGTCACCACGCAAGACCAAAAACTGATTCCCACAAGTATGACAGAGTTTGACCGGGAAGGTGAAGGCGTTACCATCCATGCGGATATGGATAGTCACTTTGTACTTTTTGGCGGAACACCCCTGGATGAGCCGATTGTGGCTTATGCGTCCTATGTAATGAACAGTGAAGCACAACTCCAGCAGGTGATCAGTGATTATCGTGCCGGAAAAATGGGTACTGTACAATTGTAAAAGACATTTGGCCGGACAGGAAAACGCAGCCGGTCTATTGTAATTCAATATTTTTTTAAACCATAATTTCTTTCAAAATGAGTACAAAATTATCTTTCGGAAAAGTCATTACAGCCGGAGCGATTGCAGCCGGAGTGTCAGCGGTAGTAAATGCCGTATTGTTTTTTATTTTTCATGCCGCAGGGGTCATTACGGATGATATTTTCGTACAACCCAACCAACCCATGACGATAGTACCCGTCGTAATGTCCAGTATTATCCCTACCCTCATCGGAGCGTGTGTGTTTTTTCTTTTTGATAAATTCACAGCCAATGGGTTTAAGATATTCAGTATCGTAGCAGCGGTACTACTGATATTATCCTTTGGGAATCCCTTCTTTTTGATTCCCGGCGTAACGGTAGCCTATGGAATTGCCCTGAATGTAATGCATGTGGTCGTGGCTGCGTCATTATTGTATTTTATTAACAGAAGTATAAAACAAGCAGTGTAAATCCCTGAAAAAAGAATTACCTTCATTTAATCATCCCGGGTTAAATGAAGGTTTTCTGTTTTCAAGACCTGTATTCTGTAACTCAAATATAACTCCTGAACAACCCTGAAAGTGGGAAAATTTATCAAAAACGCTCCCTTTTCTCTGGCGTTACCGGTGTATCATAAAGCTACTTTCTTCTTAAATTCCAGTAGCATATCAGCATTATCAGAAGTGGTAGTGACAATTTGTACAGTTGAGAAATGTCCCTGCCGGGTGATATGCAAAACGCTGCTAAAAGAAAAAACATTGACAACAAAGCTAAGCCAATACCAATTTTACTTAATGCTCTGGAAACACTATCGGGGTTTATTTTCATTTTTTTATGATTAATCGTTGAGTGCTGAATTTTTATCCTAATCTTCAGGAAAGAATATACAAAAAATTGGTCAGCAATACAATTTTTTCTGAGTATAGAATCCACTTTATTTTACTCTATCACGATTTTTTCTCTGAATATTTGCCCGTCTGCAGCCGTAATTTTCAGGAAATAAATTCCGGGGGAAAACGGAAGATAAAACCGGTGTTTATTGAGTCCCTTTCTGTTTTCGGTAGAAAATGAGGTTACTGTCTGACCTGCGGAATTGCTAAAGGTAAGCAAAACATTTCCTGTATTGCTGCTAAGCAGATCAAGGTTAAACCAGCCGTCCACCGAGGGGTTTGGATAAATAGTACAGGAGTATTCTCCCTGACGGTAGAGTACTTCTTTATTGGAAAAACGATAGCTGCCATCATTATCCAGCATTTTTAAGCGGTAATAATTTTTCCCGGAAACAACGTCAGGATGAAGGAAGGAATACTTTCCGCCTCCATTCCCCTGAGTATATCCAATCTTATTAAAAACTGTCCCATCTGTACTGTGCTGAATTTCGTACCCTGCAAAGTTTAACTCCGCTATACTTTCCCATTGTAATTTTGCGGTTTCATCTGCCGTAAGGGCGGCCGTAAAATGCAGAAGACTGACAGAAAGCGGTGTAGTGGCTACTCCCATACTGAACTGACTGAATCCCGTAAGTGATAGACCGGCATTGAAAGTAATATTACCGTATCCTCCGGAATCAGTAGCTGCGTCGGCGGAATCCAAAACTGTTCCCCAGGTAGCCCCATCGGCATTGGAAGCTCTTTTGTAAAGGGTGACATCCGAAGGAGAGACAATCATTGCGGGTGTCGTCCCGGAAGCGTTCAGGAATTGTAGTTCTGTCAAAGGGCTGAAGGTTGCATTGGTACCATAGTTCCGGACAATCCAGTATCCGGCGGGATTAGGTAATACGTTCGAAGCACAAGGCTGATCAGAAGGTACATGCAGACGGGTAACGACCAGGTCTCCGTTGGGGTAAACTCCGGCCAGAGGAAAGGTGAGGGAAAGGCCCGGAGTAACGAAATTCTTAACTCCTCCGGTGTTTACCATCATTCGCTGAAAATTTCCTCCTCCTACAGGAGCGGAAGAAAGCTGTGATTTGGAGGCATTGCCTGCAAAAGTCAGATGTCTGCTTCCTACTTTATCATACACCGGAGCAGTAATGGACTCGTTGAACTGATAATAATGAATCAGTGAAATATCCTGGGAAGGCATAGAGCCGGGATTCGGGTTGTTCCGGGTAAGGTTCATCAGTTCGCGGATTTCGTTCCGGGAGAGTGCACGATTGTAGATACACACTTCGTCCATTGAGCCGATGAAATTCCTGCTTGTGTTTCCTCTGTCTATACCAAACTGAAAAACCGTACTGAATAAAACGGGGTTGTGTGTACCTGTTCTGGAGTAAGGGACTCCGTTCAGATAAACCACAGCGGTATCGGAAGTGCCCGGCCCGTCTTTAATAACCAGTGCCACATGAGACCATTCATTTGCAGGGGCTGTCGGGCCTCCGCTCCAGTTATAAGTACTGGCCAGTCCTTCCCAGTGATATCCTAACTGATTGCCAGCCCTGAAATTCAGTCCGGAAGCCCCTCCGCTGCCGGAAAAGAGAATTCCGGCGTTGGTCATCTGGGTGCCATCGGGTTTTATCCATGCGCTAAGGGTAAGATTATTGGTGGTGATATTCATGGCAGCGTTTTGCTGTGCATAATCCCCTGCGGCAGTAAGGGTGAGCATTTTTCCCGGAATCGTATCTACTGCACATTCATTTCCCGTAATCGAAATTTTCCCGGAAACGGTTTTGGAGCTGCTTCCCATCCCGTTGGATACCGTCAAAGAAAAATCATAAGTGCCGGCTCCGCTGAATAAAACTTTGGGATTTCTGACTGAAGTGGAACTGACATAACTTGTCCCTGAAAAGGTCCACGCCCAGGTAGCACCGGAATGATTGAGGGCGGAATAGTCTTCAAAATAAAAAGTATCTCTTGGACAGGTAGTGGTAAGTTTATCTACTGTAGGCTGAGCAACGGGAGTGCCTTCTTCGTAAAAATCTACCTGCCATATTCCCTGATTTCCGGCAGAGCGGATTTTGCTGTCCCGGTAAAAAGGCTTGATGTGTTCATTATTATGTACCTTCGGAAGATTGCTGTTAAAAATCACCCAATCCGGTTCTGAATCACTTTTGTAATACACTGCTGCATTGTCTCCCAGAATATAAACTCCGTTATCGGTTCCCTGTGCGTGGACAATGGCAGTATAAGCCTGGGCATTAATGGTAGCAGTGGTCATATTGGTCCAGGTAAGTCCTCCGTCGGTGGTTTTAAACACCCGGTTATTGCTGGTATTGGAGGGGGAAACCATCCATAGTTTATTTTCGTCTGTAAAGGAAAGTGCAAGGGAAACCCGGTTGATGGAAGCCCCTGCAGGCAAAGGCAATACTGTCCAGGTAAGGCCGCCGTCTGTGGATTTCTGTAACTGAGTAGGCGTATTGGTTGCGAGGTAGATAATATCCGGATTGGTGCGGGAGATTTCAAATTCCTTCACTCTTCCGGCAAAAGTATAAAGAGAGGTCCAGGAAATGCCTCCGTTGGTGGACTTCCATAATTCGTTTCCGCTTCCGACATAGAGATGATTGTAGCAGTAAGGCAGAAATTCAACTTCGCTCATGTCGTTTCCATACCCATCTTCATTGGGATATCTGGTAAAGCCAAAACTACCGGACGCGCCGTTGCGGGTTACGGGAACAACTTTTGGGGTGATATCCGAAAAAGCAATATGACGGGGTCGCCCTACCATATAATAACCGGTGGCTGCCTCCCCTCCCCCGAGCCGGATTGCTTCTCCGTAGGGGTAGGTTTCGCTCATTGCGGTATTTCCGTTATGATAACGTCCTCCGCCTACGATATCTTCATTCCACCCCTGAGCAAAGCCCCACATATCGGAACTGTAAATCCCTTTGAATCTTGGGGTAAAATTGGCTATATTGTTAAAAAAATCGGAAGAATAATTAATCCCGCCGTCGGTGGTAATCCAGGAATCGCCTCCAATCGCAATCATATCCTGAATATCCGGATGTATCCCAAAACTTCCCATATATCCTCCCAGTACCGAGAAGGAAACCCCTCCGTTTGAGGACCGGAAAGCCGTTGTGGTTCCCACAATTACGTCATCTGCATTTAAAGGATTGACCAGAATATCCAGATCATAAAATCCCTGTCCGTTTCCCAGGCCTAAATTGTAGCCGGTAGCACAGCAGAAAAACGGGCTGCCGGTACGCCCTGTGGCGGTGGTATCCCAGGTCAGTCCGGCATCGTTGCTTCTGAAAATATAAGGTTTATCCGGGGAGGGAGTGGAACCCAGCAGTACCGCATAAATCCGGTCAGGGTTGGCAGGAGTAACGGTCATTCTTCCGCCCCCGTCTGAGGTAATGCCTTTGCCTGTCCACCCGCTCAGGCTCGGACTAAAGGAATTCCCTCCGTCAACTGACCGCCAGAACTCTGTAAATCCTGCCACTTTTTTCAGACAAAATACGATATTGGGGTCATTGGTTTTAAAGAAAAGGTCGGTACAGGAAGTGGTCATTCCGGGAATCTGAATCCAGGACTCATTTGCCGGAGAAAGTACTGCTCCCAAAGGACCGGTAAATGTCCATTGAAAATTACCGGTTACATTATTATTGAAAGAGGTGGAAACCAGATAATAGGTAACTCCTGTATTCAGGGTTGTGGTCATCATCGGGTCATCGTTGCAGTTTCCGCCGGAATTTGCGTCATCGTCTGAAACCAGGTGATTGGCAGGAACTGCACAGGGATTACTGCCATTGAATGCATTCTGAAACAGGGAAGCGTGTGCGTCCCAGTTGCCAGTAGGGGTACACATCGAAAAGGTGTAGCTCCCGGATACTGAAACGGTAAACGGAAAAACATGATAATACTGATTGGTTCCCGGTGATGAGGAACAGGTGGTATTGCTTCCGGCATTACGATTCCATTTCGGGCTTGTGGTTGTCAGTGAAGCGACATTGAAGATGCTGCCTGCTGAAATTGGGGTACCTGCGGGAACATTGGCAAACAATCCATTGTCAGAGGCTACGATTATTTTATGAGGGTTCGCCGGATGAAAAGCGATTTTATGGATATTACCGGAAGGGAGTCCGGAGGTAATCCAGGTTGTTCCTCCGTCGTGTGTCATAAACAGCTGGTTACTTCTTCCTGCACAGACTGTATCGGGATTGGAAGGGTGAATCTCTATTGCTGAACAGGTTCTTATATTGTAGTCTGCGGTTTGAGCAATCCAGTTCAGTCCCTTGTCGGTGGTTTTGAAGATTCCTCCGGTTTCCGGGCAGGCAAACAGGATATTAGGGTTGGTTGCTGAGACCGCCATTGCATAAATATTTACCTGCCAGGGTGTCGGATTATTGCTTGCACTCCAGAATGTCTGGACCGGCCCGATGAGGTTCCAGACCGAGGAAGGAGACATTGGCGCAGGATTTCCGGGAGCAGCCGATTTGTGGGTAAATGCTTCCTGTTCAGGTATCCTGATTGTGCCGTCGGGTTGAAGGTAGTGGTCGGCTTCTCTTCTCCATCTCCGGTAAAAATTCAGCCAGGCGTCCTCGTTTTCCTCTCCGGTCTGAATTTCCTGCCTTTCTTCCTTTTGAGTGAGTTTTAGTTTTTGGGCATATATTTCTGCTTTTTGGTCTAATTCCTTTACATTCAGGGTAGTAAAATCCGGCGTTTCGTAAAAAACGTTAAACCATTCCGGTGTTTGGGGGGATTGGGGAGGCAAATAGATACTCCCTGTTTTCTGCGCAAAGCAGTATGATAAACCTAAAACAAAGAATAAGAAGAGAAGAACCTTATATTTCATTTCGATATTTATTTAAAAGAGTCTGATTCTGTGGCAATTTTTGTAGAAAGATGGTCTTTTGTTTTCGTTTTCTCCCTTAAGAAGAGATAAAACCCTGCTTTAGGGGGAAAGTCCACAAAATTTGCCAGACAACCCGGAATCTTAATTCCGGGACAAATATAGGCATTAAAAAAATTTCGGGGGATGGATTGCGGGATTTTTTTATCTATGCCGGAATCGGGTAAATTGTATTGGATTTTCCGTTTTTTATTCCTCATTTTTTTCTAACCGGATTGAAATGAGTGAAAAACATACCCGATTGTTTGTTCTTCACTACCGATTTCCTGAACCATTGACCCGATTTCCTGAACAATCGATGCGATTTCCTGAACAATCGACCCGATTTCCTGAGCAATCGACGCGATTTCTTGAACAATCGACCCGATTTCCTGAACAATCGACGCGATTTCCTGAACCATCGAGGCGATTTCTTGAGTCATCGAGGCGATTTCTTGAGTCATCGACCCGATTTCTTGAACAATTGATGCGATTTCCTGAGGTTTGCAGGCTTCTTTTTGACTCTCTCCCGCAATGGCGCAAAGGGGGTATTTCGTTTTTATCTTTATCTCAGCGGATTGTATTTCCGGTTTATGGATTACAAACCTGCGAAAATGGGTTGCTTATCCGGGGTATTGAGGTTATGATATTCTTCTTTTAATTTTCAGCAGATGAGACTTTAGGGAATCCTTTTCAAAGCAGAGGGGAAATAATGTTCTGATTATTAGTACTATCAATATTTTTTCATTTTTTTTGGGAGGATTACAAAATTCTATGTAGCTTTGCAATGTATTTTAGTAATTATGTACTGCATAATTACCTGGGATATACGAAAGTGCTGTATTTGCAGGGGTTTAGTAGGTGTTGTAGTTAGTAGAAGTGGCAAAGTGACAGTGCAACCACATTGAAACAGGCTAAAACTTAATCACTTTTGATAACTTAAACCGACATTATTAGTAACTTTGACCAGAACAAACAATAAATTGTATACTACTTGAAAACTAATCATAAAATAATAAACGGAGACAGCAGACAAATGACCGAACTACCCGATAATTCGGTACATTTGGCTATTACTTCACCACCGTATTGGCAGTTAAAGGACTACGGAACTGACAATCAAATCGGTTTCCACGACAGTTACGAAAACTACATCAATAACCTGAATTTGGTTTGGAAAGAATGCTACCGCACTCTTCACAATGGTTGCAGGTTGTGTGTGAATATTGGCGACCAATTTGCCCGTGCTGTTTATTACGGACGTTACAAAGTCATCCCCATTCGTGAAGAGATTATCAAGTTCTGTGAGAATATCGGCTTTGACTATATGGGAGCTATTATTTGGCAAAAGGTGACAACTTCCAACACGACTGGAGGTGGCGTTCAAATGGGTTCTTATCCCTATCCAAGAAACGGAATTTTGAAACTTGACTATGAATTTATTCTTGTTTTTAAAAAATTGGGAGACGCACCAAAACCGACAAAGGAACAGAAAGAACTTTCAAAAATGACTGCCGAAGAATGGAACACAAACTTTGCAGGACATTGGAATTTCGCAGGAGCGAGACAAAGTGGACATATTGCAATGTTTCCGGAAGAATTACCGAAACGCCTGATCAAAATGTTTTCGTTTGTTGGCGAAACAATCCTTGACCCATTTGCAGGAAGTGGAACAACAGCATTAGCAGCAAAAAACTCTGACAGGAATTCTGTTGGTTTTGAAATTAATCCTGAATTTATTCCTTTCATCAAAGAGAAATTAGACGTTCATCAAATGGATTTGAATGGAACAACTTATGAGTTTGTAATACAACAACCAATTGTAAACGACTTTGAAAAAGAAATTCAAAAACTGCCTTACATTTTCAAAGACCCTCATACACTTGATAAGAAAATTGATGTAAAAAAATTACAGTTCGGCTCTAAAATCGACAAGGACAGTTCAACACAACGAGAAGAACTTTATACGGTTAAGGAAGTTATCAGCCCTGAGTTAATTCGTTTGAGCAACGATTTAATTGTAAAACTAATTGGCATAAAAGAAGACCCAATTATAAACGGACAAGCTACAGCGTTTTTAAAAGAAAAAACAAAAGGTAAAAGAGTTTTCTTGAAATATGACGAATTGAAACACGACAGTGAAAATAATTTGCTTTGCTATCTCTACCTTGAAAACAAAACATTTATCAATGCTCATTTAATCAAAAATGGTTTAGTGAAAGTGGACAGTGATATTGATTTCAAATACAAAGACAAATTTTTAAATCTACAAAAATAAATATGCCAATAAATTTTACTCAACAACAGCGTCAAGCATTATTAGCTGCCTTAGGTAATGGACGACCTAATGCAATTGGTGCAAGAAGGTTAGCCCAAATTCTTGGCTACCCTACTGGAGGCAATCAAGTTCGATTAAGAACGCTGATTAAAGAATGTATTGAAAATGATAATGATTTAATTGGAGCTACAACTGGACGACCTGCGGGTTTCTTTATAATTACAAATACAAATGAGTTGGAAGCTTATTTAGATAGTTTAGAAAATAGAACACGGAGTGATAATGATAGAAGAACAGCACTCATCATTAGCTGGAATAATCAACCTAACATTCCTAACACAATTCAACAAATCCTAACAATACAATAATGGCAAAAGATTGGATAACAGTAACAGACGGTGAAGGCTTAAAGTTTAAGCACGAAACACTTTTAAATTATGGCTTAAATCGTTGGGGCTTAAACAAAGCTTATAGCGTTGGTGCTTTATCTGAACTAATTAGAACTTGTGCACCAAATGAGTTCAAAGAGTGGGAAGAATTTTACTTTACAAAAGGTAAGCAGAAAAAGAAAAACGGAATAAATATTACGAGAGAATACATAACAGGACTTGGACAAACACTCTATATAAAACTATCTGAAGTCGTTCAAAACGAATTAGCATCAATTACTGAAGAAGAATGTATTGAATATGCTTATAACCTCGTTCTTCGCAGGACTTATGATGGTTATAGAACTGAAATAGAAACAATCTATGGTCAATTAGAAGGCGCTGTAGAAAGAAAAATAGAACCAGCCCCAGACAATTGGGACAGGACTTATGGTGTGGACTTTTTCATTAAAATCGGTGAAAAATTTATTGGCATTCAAATAAAACCTATTGCCTCTGGACAAGCATTGAACCAATATCAATGGATAGAAATGCATAAGGTTAGTCACGCCAAGTTTGAAAAAGAGTTTGGAGGAAAAGTGTTTTTTGTTTACTCGACTAAAAGCACGGCAGGCAAAAAGAAGATTTACAACATTGAAGTCATTGAGCAAATTCGGGCTGAAATTATAAGGTTAAACTGACACCGAAAAAGCCACATCCGCTAACAGCACCTACAAGAAATTGGCGGTTAAATGGTTAAATGAAGCTTTGCGCTTCGTATCAAGTTCAGTACAGGCAGACAGTTTAGTGCTTCGAAATCGCCCACTAGCCGCAAACCGTTCTCAAACAGTCTCGCTCAAGTCCTGATATTTTTCTCACAGGTTCGAAAAAAGTACGCAATCCCCGACCGGTTTTAGAACAGCAGCTTTCCGTGATTTTTGTCGTTTTGGGGAAAATATTTATATTTGTGGCGAGGAAAACGGAACGCAAAGGTGCGGGACATTAACTTCAATTATAATAAACATATAATTAATAAAATAGATGACAACGGAGGAATTTTGGAAAATATATACAAGCGAAGAAGATATTCTCAATATTTTTGACATTACTTATGATTTTTTTTCGAACGATTTACCCTCTGAATTTGTTGAAAATTATGATGTTGGTGAAGTTATTTTAGAAACATTGGGACATAATGAAAGTGCCAAAGAATTTGAAAAAGTTATAAAATTTACAGAACTTTTACAAAATAAACATCCTGAATTGTATAGCGAATATTCTCATTATTTTGATGGTTTTTTAGTCGATTTTTATTGTTTTCATAAAAACAATAAAAAGGTGGAAAGTGCATTTTCAAATTTTGTCAAAAACCCAGAAGAAGATTTTGATATATTATTAATCGCTTTTAAGAAATTGCTTTTTTACCAATATTTAGACACCTTAGATACCACAATAGTAAATATTTATGACACCGTAAAAAATTCAAGTAAATTAATTGGCGGTGCGGGATATGATTTGGCAGTGAGTAAGTTTTATATTAATCTCGAAAAAATTTATAATAAAACTGACAAAATTGAGCATTTTAATCGAATTGAATTTGCTGAATCTTTAATTCCTTATGATTTTAACCTTAAAGATAAAGCACAAACAGCACTTGAAAATGGTCTTTTGGGAAGCAATCTGCCAAAAGAAACGATAGTAGATAATTTCATTCAAAATAGGAGTGATTTTGTTTTGACTTTACAAGGTTTATTTCTTAAAGAAATGAAAAATAAAAATTTTCATTTTGCCCTGAGTGGCAGATTGTGGGATAATATGTTAGGTTTTTGGGAAGAGCTAAACAAAAAGAAAAAGCAAAAACCGGATGAATATTTTTCAATACAATCAGATGAATTTGAACAATATTTAGATAGATTATCAGGTGGTTTTTTTGTTGATAACAAATCAGAAATGATTGCTGTTCTTTGGGGTAGCGTATATATTTACGATTTCTTACAATCAATAGGATTAATCAATCAATCTACCTATAATGGTTTTAAAGAAACTTCAAAAATTTTAAAAGGGAAAGTAATTGAACAATTTACGGGTGATTTGTGGAATTCTAATTTTGTTCATTATTGGGCAAAACCTGATAGTATTTCTGAAATTGAGTTTAGAGAAGAAGAAAAAATATTTCTAAAAAGCATATTCCTTAAACCTCATCAATTTTCAAAATTAAGAAGTGAAATATCGGAAGAATTAAAAAATATCGGTGAGCTTTCTGAATACATTATTCAAGATGGAAAAACTGACATTAGTAAATCAAATTTATTATTTGATGATTTATTAGGGTCTATTCAAGATACTAAAAAAATTAAGGAAAAAAATAATGACCAATATATTGACGATGATTTTGCTAAATTGGAGCCAATAAAGATTGAAAAAAAAGTTGGAAGAAATGAACCTTGCCCATGTGGAAGTGGGAAAAAATATAAGAAATGTTGTGAAAATAAATGAAAAGTGCAGTTATCATTGTGTAGCTGGCCATTTGCCCTTGAATCGGTTTTGCGGTGCGAAACCGTTGTAAAAGGGAAAACGGCGGTTACACATGTACGTTAGGCATAATGCTAAAAAACAAATAATAAAATGTGGAGTAAGTTTTTAAAAATATTTAAGTCCAAAAATTCAGAATCTGACGACTTTATAAAACGAATTCGCTCATTAGTAATTGGTGAAGGTATGCTGAAAGAAGGAAATATAAGGCTAATGAATTTTGCTGTCAAAAATATGCCTGCAGAAGGAAGTGTTGTAGAAATCGGTTCCTATGGTGGCTTATCAACAAACCTGATAATTTATCTGATGCGTAAACATAAAAAGAGTAATTCGTTTTTCACCTGCGATGCCTGGGTATATGAAGGATTTAATGATCATTTACAAGAAATATCGGATGTCCATATCGATGGTAGAACGGATATATTAAGAACAGATTATTCTGTGTATTTGAAAAATGCTTTTATCAATTCAACAACCTTTCTCAGCCCACAAAATTTGCCTTATTCATTCCATATGTTTTCTGATTTATTCTTTGATAACTGGCATAATTGCAGAAGCGAATCAGACATTTTTGGTCGCAAAGTTGAGTTGGGCGGAAATATATGTTTTGCTTACATTGATGGTGGACATTCGTATGAAGTAGCCTGGAAAGACTTCAATAATATAGCTATACACATAGTAAAAGGAGGCTTTATCTTATTGGATGATTCTGCTGACGGAGAAAATTTTGGGAGTGCACATATGATGACCAATATTAAAAAAGACAAAAGGTTTAAAGTAATTGCAAAAAGCCCTACTTATTTGATTCAGAAAGTGGAATAACTTTTTTTTTACAAAAAGCACTATGCCTAACAGTGTTTTCACGCAATGGCTGGTTCAGCTTTCTTTATCGGAAACTACTCAAAAGGAAATTGTATATATTTAACCCTTACTATAAAGTTGTCATCACTGCTTGAAGCCGCCAAACCGTTCTCAAACTGTCTCGCTCAAGCCCAGATATTTTTCTTACAGGCTCAAAAAAGCACGCAGTCCCCTGACCGATTTTAGAACAGCCGCTTTACGTGATTTTTGTCGTTTTGGGAAATATATTTATCTTTGTGGCGACAAATACGGGAGGCAAAGTTGCAAACCGTTGTGCGTCATTCATTGCAGATCGACGCCATAAACAGACAAAATACTAAAACGCTAAATTTGGAATAAAAAATGAACGAAAAAATTAAGGTAACTGCGACAATCAATGCAGACACCCAAACAGTATGGGACTATTACACAGACCCAAAACACATTGTAAACTGGAATTTTGCCGACCCAAGCTGGCATTGTCCGAGTGCGACAAATAATATGATTACAGGAGGCACTTACAAAGCAAGAATGGAAGCCAAAGACGGAAGTTTTGGTTTTGATTTTGAAGCCATTTATACAAAAATCAACGTTGGTAAATCATTCTCTTATGAATTTGGTGGTCGAACTGCAAATGTAACAATTGCGAAACAGGATACTCAAACTGAAATAACTATAGAATTTGACCCTGAAAGCCAAAACCCTGTTGAAATGCAGAAAGCAGGTTGGCAATCAATTTTAAACAACTTTAAAAATTATGTTGAAAATGAGAAGCAATAAAATAATCTTTGGGACAGCCTATATCATTTTAGCATTGAGAGAAGCCGTACAGCCGATTAGTTGTTGAATTTTTGCACCAGAGTATATGACAGCAGGAAAAAACCGCTTTTCTATCCTGACTATTTTGGTTACACTCTTGTAATTGCAAAAGTGCATGGAATAATTGCAATAGTTTACCCAATGCTGATGGAACCAAACGAAATGAGAGATTATGGTTTTATTCAGCAGAGAACAACAGACGATTTTGACGGACATACCCGGAGAAAATTTTTATATGGACATAACTGATTTTCAACTGAATAATCATTTTTTAATCAATTAAATTTTAATAAAATGGCACAAATTAATCCTTACATTCATTTTAATGGAAATGCAGAAGAAGCATTTAACTTTTACAAATCCGTTTTTGGTGGAGAATTCGCAATGATAGTACGTTTCAAAGATATGGCTTCGGAAGAGTTTCCGGTTTCCGAAAACGAAGCAGAGAAAATAATGCACATTGCTTTACCAATTGGCAAACACAGCATTTTAATGGGTAGTGACACTCCGGAAAGTATGGGTAAGCACAACGAAAACGAGAATAGAAGCAAAATCTCAATAGGTGCAGAAAGTAAAGAAGAAGCAGACCTTTTGTTTAATGGACTTTCGGCAGGCGGACACATCGAATTTCCAATAGCAGACAGTCCCTGGGGTTCATATTTTGGGATGTTTAGAGACAAATACGGGTTGGAATGGATGATAGACTTTGACCCGGGACAGCAAGAGAGAACAGCCGGATAAAAACAACAAACGCATACCAGCATTTTGGCAAAATGGCGGGGTTAGTGCTAAATTGAACGGCAATTCTTATATTTAACTTCTGTACAAAACGAAACTTTTGTGCTTCAATCATCACCAATCCTCAAACCGTTGGGGGTGATTCCAGAGACCCAGGACAAAATCTGTAGAAATTAATTTATAAAAACTGAATGAAGAAAATAGCACTGATAATAGCTTCCCTTTTTTCGCTGACAAATACCTTTGGACAGTCGAATGAACCTAAACTTATAATCTCACACTTAACCGGTGACTTTTATATCTATACAACATACAATACCTACGAAGGAAACAAAATACCTGCTAACGGGATGTATCTTGTTACCAATAATGGCGTCGCTCTGTTTGACACACCCTGGGATACGACACAATTTCAACTGTTGCTTGACAGTATTCAATTGAAACACAACAAAGAGGTAACAATCTGCATAGCTACTCATTGGCATGGTGACAGAACTGATGGGCTTGAATACTACAAGCAAAAGGGAATTAAGACATACACAACTAAATTAACAGATGATTTATGTAAAAAGAATAACAAAAAAAGAGCTGAATATCTGATTGAAAAAGATACCATTTTCAATACAGGACAATATTCATTTGAAACTTATTATCCAGGACAGGGACATACAGAGGACAATATCGTTTTGTGGTTTAGCAAAGAGAAAATTCTTTATGGAGGCTGTTTAATAAAAGGTGCAGAAGCGGCAAACCTGGGGTATTTGGGAGACGGGAATATTTTTGAATACGAAACAACTCTTAAAAATGTTCAGAAAAGATATCCTGACCCCAAATATATAATTGTGTCCCATCATAATTGGAATAATATAAATTCCTTGAAACATTCAATTAAGATGGCAAAAAAACTAAAAAGGAAAAATCGAAAATAAAAACTATCATTAACATAATATTGCCAAAAGCGGGGCAGAACGGCTTCGATTGGACATTGGTACAAGGTTCAACTTTCGTTCTTCGATTGGGCATTAGTACTAAAAATTCCCGCCTTAGGCAATACCCAATCCGTAGGCAGCAAACATAATGAGACACATTACTAAAATCGACATTGACGAAAGTGTGTCACGACACAAACTAATTTTTCAAGAAGAGTGGCCTGAAAAATTTGACCGTTTTCTTGTTTACCTGTTTTTTAGCGGAATGATTATTTCCCCTGCGCTGACAATATTTGAGGTGGACTTTAATAATCCCAATGAAAAATTCATTTCAATGACACTTATACCGCTTTGTATTCTATTTGGACTTTATGTTATTTATCGTAAAGCTACAGAAAAACGCCTATACACATTGACAACTCCATTTGACAGACAGAAAAACAGGCAAATATTATTAACCTATGCTGACAAACAACAGTTAGAAATTTACCGCAAATCTAACGACTGCTTAATTTTCAACGAATCATCTGGCAACAGTAATCCAAGCTATAAAAAGTTAATGGTGTTTATCCTGAAAGAGAATCAAGTATTATTCACAATACTTAAAGACCAGGACAAACTCAATTTGCCGACTTTGACATCACATTTATTTCTAAAATATGACCTGAAAAAATTATTTAATCACGTATCAACAAATGACAGCGGACTTGCGGACAGATAAAATGCCAGCGGGTAACAGCCACTTTTTGTGATTTTTGCCGTTTTGGGAAAATATTTATATTTGTAGCGTGAAAAACAGGACGCAAAGTTGCGGGACGTTATAGTCACAATTTTAAATCTGACAATAAAGCAGGCCAATGAGACATTTTCCAGTAACAAATTCCACCCTTTCAGCGACACATATAGGAGTGTTTTTACAGGAGAAATATTCTTTGAGTAAAGACACCCAATGCAAATTAATAAAAGCCGGGATTAATGACACATATTTAGTTACCGACAACTCAGACAAATTTGTATTTAGAGTGTATAGTTTAGATTGGCGTTCAAAGACGGAGATTGACGAAGAAATTAAATTGCTGAATCAACTAAAAGAAAATTCCATTTCCATTTCCTATCCGGTATCAGACAAAGAAAGCAACTACATACAAACACTAAGTGCTCCGGAAGGAGACAGATTTGCTGTTCTTTTTTCATTTGCATCCGGTGAAAAACAAGATATCATTTCAGAAGTAAGTCATTTCCAAATTGGACAACTCTTAGCCCGACTTCATAAGATAACGAATAATCAAAAATTAAATCGTACAGACTATACACCCGAAGTAATTCTTATTGACTCACTAAAAAAAGTGTCAGCCTTTTTGAAAAGTAATACAGCAGAAATGGACTTTATGAAATCGGCTCAAAAATACCTGTTAAAAGAGTTTGAAAATGCAAACAATACCGAAATTCGAAAGGGAGTTGTTCATTTTGACATTTGGTTTGACAATCTAAACATAACAAAAGACAATAAAGTAACTGTTTTTGACTTTGATTTCTGTGGAAATGGTTGGCTTTGTTTAGACATTGCTTACTATATTATACAGCTTCACAATATTGAGCAGTATGAAACAAAAGGTTATACACCTAAAATTGATAGTTTTATGAAAGGGTACGAATCTGTGACGCCAATAAGCGAAGAAGAAAAACGACTTATTCCAATGCTTGGTGTAAGCATATACTTTTTCTACTTAGGTGTTTATTGTCAGCGTTACGACAATTGGTCGAACTCCTTTTTAAGTGAAAATTATTTAAAAAGATTTATCAACGGACTAATTAAAAGATACTATGACATTTATGAACTTGGGGACAATAAAACCTGTATCTAACAGCACCTACAATAAATGGGCGGTTCAGTGGGTAAATGAAACGCTATGTTTCGTATTAAGTCCAGTGCTGGCAAACAGGTTAGTGCTTCGAAATCCGCTTCTTCGCCAAGTGCCATACCGTTCTTAAACAGCCCCCAAGCCCTGATATTTTCCTCACAGGCTCAAAAAAAGCACTTACTCCCCAGACCGGTTTGAGAGCAGCAGCTTTTCGTGATTTTTGTCGTTTTTGAAAAAAAAACATTTATATTTGTGGCGACAAAAATGGACGCAAAGCTGCCGGGCGTTAGTGGCAATTCCAGAGACTCTAAAAGGGTTACGTTTCTCAGCTAACGGGAAAAAGTGTAAATTTGGGCTGACTTCCATCGAGACCGATTTTTAAAGTGGTACGTAAAAGTCCCCCGGCAATTCTGGTTGAG
>JAIBAH010000044.1 GCA_019695295.1 Bacteroidia bacterium
AATTAGCCCTTAAAAAACCCTTTTAAAACGGTTTCTGAGAAAAATGAAGTATTTTAGCGAAAAAAATGGGAGAAAACAGTTGAAATATGGGGGAAATGGAGCTAAATGGGGTATTTTATGGATAAAAAAGTTTGTAGTGCCCAATTGGGTATTGCATTATAGGTGATTATAGCAGTAATTTTGCGGCGAAGTATTTTCAATCGGTTATAAGAAGAAATAAATCTATAATGCCCTCAAATAGAAAGAGGTACACCACTATCCGAAGAAAATCCGTAGTGCACAAGCGGATAATTAAAAAAATAAAAAAATTGGTTATCAGAAAGTGATAGATGAATAACTGCAACTTGGCTTCAGTTCGGAAAAGCATCCGTTCAAGCAGAAAAAATGACAAATCAATGTTATTTTTAGCAATGAAACGAAAAATACCTTATATTCGCCTTTGTAACTTATTAAAGCAAAATATTATGAAAACAACTACATTCAATCACCATCTACGCACCGGAGAATACGCACCGGAGAATACGCACCGGAGAATACTTAAAGGACTTTTTATCCTGATATTGAGTATGTTTAGTACAACACTACAAGGACAGACGATTCAGGGGACTGATACGGTCTGTTACCTGACAAATGTTCCTTACATTTATAATGTACCCCTTGCGGGAAGTCAGGGACTAAATTTTCAGGTACACGGTCCTGTACTTTTTGAGGTGGATAATTTGATTTCTAATCCTACTGATACAGCACAAATTGCCATTATATGGGCACAACCTCCCCTTGGGAATCCCAATGCTGAAATTGTATTCAGTTATATGAATCCATTAGGGCAACAAGGATTTGATACTTTTATGGTTTATATCGCACCTCAGCCCAATCCGGTTATTATCAGTAATATAAATCAAATGTGTATTAAACGTTCGGATTTATATGATTGTTATATGGTATGCATCAATGAGCCCATTTTATTTACGGTGGGGGATACCTTAGGGAGTGCTTTTATATGGGATACTGATAATGCAAGTCTTATTTTAGATGGGAATAATGGGGATAGCGTATGGGTTAGTTGGGGAGTAACGGGTGAAACAGATTTAACGGTAACTTCTATCAGTTCCTATGGCTGTCATGCAAGTGAAAGTATTTGCATTGAGGTGTTAACGAATCCTTTGTCTGTAATTTCTACTCCTCCCAATCCGGCAGTCCCTCAAATAGAGGGAGATACATTATACTATTGTGGCAATCAGCCGGTGGAGTTTTCGGGGGTTTTATCCTCTTCTCCTCCCTCTTCACCGATTGTTAATTATCACTGGGACTTCGGAGACGGCAGCATTGCCTCAGGCCCTCAATACCCTCAAGTAACGCATTTATATACTGCCGGAACCTATCCGGTACAACTTATTGTTCAAAATATGTGTGGATGTTCAGATACAACCTTTTTAGTAGTGGTTATATCCGCCTTGCTTGCTCCCGATATATTTTGTATTGGGAGCGTATGTGCTCAGGATACGGCAAATTATCAGACTTCTTTTCAGTGCAACGGGATTTCTACTCCTTACAATTGGTATATTGAGCCTACTGGAAGCGGGACGATTATTCAACCTGTGGTTCAACCGACGAATAGCAGTTCGGTTCAGGTTGTTTGGGGAAACGGTACTCAGGGGGTAGGCTATTTATACCTTTCCGTGGATAGTGCATGTGCGAATGCCTGCCCTTTTCCGGCTTATGCTGCAATTCCGGTTATTCCTGATACGCTGACAATTATCGGTTCGGATTTGGTGTGCCGGAATTCTATGAATCTCTACAGTCTTCCGGCTTTGCCGGTGAGTTATTCATGGTGGATAGACCCCTCCATTACCGGAGCCTACCTCAACGGGAGTACCTCAACGAATGAGGTAAGTTTATATGTCGGAAATCCGGTTAGTGTCCCGATTATTCCCTTACATGTGCAATATCACAGCCTTATATCGGCATGTGAGCAGGGGTGTAGCGGAGAAAGTGTGATATTGATAAAACACCAACCTACTTTTGACATTACCGGACCTTCTGAGGTTTGTTTGAACGCCTCGGTTACCGTTCAGGGGCAACCGGGTTGTACTTGGCAGATACTGAATGAGGACGGAAGTATTTTAGGTACATTTAATCCCGGCTTTGGAAATAGTATCACTTTTTCACCGGCAAATTATAGCAGTCAATTAGGTACGTTGCCCGCAACGATTACGGTTACAGCGGCGAATCCGAGTGCTTATTGTAATGTAGCGTCCCTGGAAATTACCGTCCTTCCGCCCCCGCCTCCCGTAGATTTCGCATTAGATACCACACAATGTGTATGCGGAGGCTCAGTCTATACCTATTCAACCTTGTCCGCACCCGGGTGCTACTTAACGTGGTCGGTCATAGACGGTACAATTCTGTCCAATAACGGCTATTCGATTGATGTTTTGTGGAACCCGGTATTTGGGGGGCCACCTAATTATCATATTATTGTACAAAATGTCATGGGAGCCTCTCCTTTCTGCCCTTCTCAGCCGGATACGTTTCCGATAAATCACTGTTTTCCTGTTCCTTTAGGGATTTCAGGCGATAGTATAGTGTGTATAAATGATACCTTAACCTACTGTGCTACGGCATCAAATCTCAGCGTTTTTAATAGTTATGAATGGACAATTGTCCCGCCAAATGCCGGAAGTATTATTGGGAGTGATACCTCTTCTTGTGTATATGTACAGTGGAATAATACGGCTCAAAATGCCTTCCTGAGCGTATCGGGGAATTCTTGTAATTTTTATATGGGGCATACCCTTCCGGTACAGATTCTGGGAATCCCTCAGTTAGTCTTAGTTCCCGATACTGTATGTGAACAACACAATGCGACCTTTACCGTTGAGGAGGCAGGAGGTGGAAACCTGACCGGCTCCGAATTTACATGGGTTGTGGGGAGTAATTCTCCATTTTCTACCCCCCTTCCGGTGACGGATTATACGTTTGGGCAAAACGGAATCTATCCTTTGTATTTTACGGCTCAGGATATTAACGGCTGTAACAACACCTTCCTTCAGGATACGTTTTATGTTTCGGTGAGCAATACGCCGGAAGCTGAAATCATAAAATCCGGAACCATCATTTGTGACTCTTCGGGATTGCAGATAAACCAAACACTTACGGTAGTGGTCAATAATACACAAGATTTTACAACCCTGAGTTATTCATGGATTCCGGTGAGTAATAATACAAATAGCATAACGGTCAGCAGCATGGGATTATATGGATGTTACGTTACGGGAACAGACAGTAACGGGGTGAGTTGTACTGCATTTGTACAAAGTGGGATAATTCAGGGCTGCAACTGCCTCCCCAACGATACAATGACTGTGCCTATTCTAAATCAATCTTGTAATGTGGTTACCTTTGATTCTTTGTCTCCGGCCTATCCGGTCTTAAACAATCAGGTGTCGTGGGATTTTGGAGATGGGACTTCTCAGATGAGCACCCCTTCTCAAATCGTTACCCATACCTATATTCAGGTAGGCTCCTTTGATGTAGTTGTGCTTTACAATGTACTCGATAGCCTGCCTTGCGAATGTGTAAACGGGATACCGGTTTGCGGGGCGGATTCCACCTTTACGGTTGCTGACACGATACAAGTAACGATTCAGGCACTTCCGTACTTCTCGGTTCGGGATACCTGTATCTCTCAGGTAGGCTACGGAGCGATCATCAGCAATCAATCCCAGGTAATGTCCGGAATAACGGTGTCTTATTCGTGGTATGTCAACGGAGCATTTACTACTACCGGATTTAGCCCGCCCGCACTTGCCTCGGGGGACTATCTCCTGACGCTCCAGATTACCCTCCCCAACGGGCAAGTTTGCTCCACCTCCGACTCCGTCCACATTCCCCAAACCCTGATGACGATAACTATTCCCCGGCACGTATGTGAAGGCAATACCGTACAGTTCCTTTCCGATATTACAGACGGAAGTTTCTGCTGCTTCTCCTGGGATTTTACAGACGGCTCCGGCTCTAATCTGGATGACCCCGTGAAAAGTTATCAGCCGAATTGGGCATTGACATCAAACAATTATATAGACTATTTCCCCACGCTAACAGTTATCAATTTCACGGGTTGTGCCATGACCCGAACGGATACGATTACAGTGTATAAGAATGAAATTAGCTTTTCGGGTAGTTCTTCGTTGTTTTGTAAAAACGATACAGGGTTGTTAGGGATAAATTTCACGGCACCTTTTCCAAGCGGTAATGCCCCCTACACCTACTCATGGTCTTTAGGAAACAATCATTCCGATAGTACAACCAATAGCTACGGCATTACTGTACTGGTAACGGAAGGCGGAAATTATACCCTGATGATTACCGACAATTGGGGGTGTTCCCAAAAAAGTGATTACTCCCTAAGCAGTGCAGATGTCCCTCATCCGGCGATTTACGGGGAAACCCATTATTGTGATAACCCCCAATCCCCCCCCAATCTTGCGTTATATATGTACGGGCCTGCGGGTTTTCAGTATTCCTGGACACTTGCTACGCAAGGGCAAGCTACACTTAGTTACATAGGGCTGAATACTACGGGGAGTTTGTGGACGATATCCTCCAATGTGGGGCAACCCCGGGATTATACCGTAACGGCTTATATCAAAGATACCCTTAACGGGTGTATAGATTCTGCTTCGGTTACGGTTACCGTCCACCCGCTTCCGGACATGCCTTATATTGTAGCGGAAAATACCTGTTGGAATTTTCCGCCGGTTCAGTTGGCAGTAGCCAATCCTGACCCTCAGCTTTATTACCTTTGGAGCGACGGCTCTTTCGGCGACAGCATTACGGTTATTCACCCGGGCAGTTATGCGGTAACTGCCCTCAATGATGCCGGGTGTTTAATCACTTCTTCCTTTTTGGCAGTAAATCCTCCCCCCGATTTTGGATTATTTCCAGCAGGATGCTATGAATTTGGGTGCGAATGTCTGGGGGATACCTTGACCTTAATCAGCCCTTATGGAGAGTATGATTGTATCAATTGGTTACAGAGCCTGCCTGCCCCTGTGTTGTTTCAGCAAAACTGTCAGCCTCCGGGTCAGATTTTACCCTGGTCAGATTCTTTGCATTTGATTCTGCAACCGGGAATATGGGAGTATTCTCTTGAAATAGTGGCAGATAGCGGCTGTGTTTATACCTCAGACCCTTTGTATTACACGGTAGCAAGTTGTGAAGATACCCTATGCTGCGAGGGGAATGTGGCTTATTTCATTCAAACCCATTGTGATTCCTTGGACAATGCCGGCAATCCGGTCTATCAGTTTGGGGTTCAGTTTAATTATACGGGCTCTGCCTCCGGTGGCTTTTTTTATACCACAGCACAGGGTGGGTGGATTAACAATATCAATACCAATCAATTACAATACGGAAGTAATTCTATCAGCGGGTATTATACCGATATTCCGCCGCTTGATTCCGTAATTTGTGTTACTTTTTATATTACGGACACAGCCGCTACGGATTCCTTCTGTCATCAAACGGTCTGTGGTCCTCTGAGTCCTTGTAATACGGTACTTCCGGATTGCCAAATCCAGTGGAAAACCCTTTCTACCACTTGTCTTGGTCAAGATGGAAATGGAAATTGGGAATATAAAATCGTATTGAATGTTTTTTATCCCGGAACCTCCGGCTCTCCCTTTTTGATGTCCTCAACACAGGCCACCCTCTATAATTTTAATACCAATCTCCTCAATGCAGGATGGAATACCGTAGCCTTTTATTTTACGGACTTTCCCCCCTTTACCCAGTATATTTGCTTTGACCTCATGGTCGCAGATACGATTTTGGGATATTGTGGAGACCAATATTGTGTACCGCTTCCTAATTGTATTGACGATTGGTGCTATTTCCAGCTTTCGGCTTTGGATATACAATGTAATAACGGAACGCCTAACGTTTGGGATTACAATCTGATGTTTGAGTTTACCCCTCCGGTTACGGGTACGGTGGACATTGTTTCTCCTTTTGGATTTGTATATCAAAATCCTTATCCCCAATATGTAGTTTCTGGGGTAACGGATACGGCTTACTTTCAGTTTTACGACAGCCTTCATGTAGGATTTGCTTGTTTTTATGTGATGGTAACGGATACTGCAACCGGAAATTTCTGTGCCGACAGCGTTTGTCTGGAGTTACCGAGCTGCAACTCTTTGCTAAAAAAAGAGCCGGGAGCCAAACTTACAATAGCCCCAAATCCGAATGACGGAAGTTTTATGGCATTTTACCAGTATTCAGAAAGGGTGGAAAATCCTGAGCTGGAAATCCTAACCGCAGAAGGTAAAAGCCTGAAAAAAATCCCCTTACAGGGAATTTCGGGCTATATTCCGATTAAGTTAGAAAATGCCTCGGTTGGAACTTACCCTGTCTTTCTGTGCGGAAACGGCAAACGGCTTGCGATGCAGAAAGTATTTATTCAACGATAAACTTATCTTCTTATTCCCTCCGCAATACGGATTTCCTTCCGGATATCTTGTTATGTGGAGGGAATAGGCATTCCTTTTTTTAATTACAATCAAACCATTAATTTAATTTTATATCATGAAACAGTTTATTTTAATGCTAATCCTTGGCGGAATGTGGGCTTTGATGCCTGCGCAACAGTGGTTATGGGCAAAACAATTCGGGTCTGCTACGCCGGGAACAGATTCCGGTGATAAGGAAAGTGTTACGGCAATGGAAACCGACAAAGATGGAAATATTTATATAGCCGGAGGCTTACTCGGAAATGCAAAATGGGAAGGAGTTCCCGTCCCCGCCGTAGGCAATGAAAGAAGGGGATTTGTGGCAAAATACGATTGTGATGGCAATCTCATCTGGAGAAATTTTGTAGGGAGTAATAAAGGAGAGTTAATTCATTCTATTACGCATGATGAGGATGGGAATTGTTATTTTATCGCCAGAATTTGGACCTCATGGCCCACCATAACCTATACTCATTTTAATGATTCTTTAGTTTATTTTAGCACCTCACCGGGAGGTACTGTTTTAGGAAAAATTAACCCATCCGGTAAATTGGAATGGATGAAGTCTAATGATTGGAATACAAGTGGCCCATTATGGGAGTCTTATAACTCCATGAAGGTGAGGAATCAGAAATTATACGTGGTGATGGCTGTTGGAGAAGGAAAAAGTCCTTTTCCCGGATTTCCTCCAGCCGTTGTTGACGTTCGGGGGGATGTTTTGGTTTGTTTTGATGTCAATGGAACACCGTTATGGAGTAAAGTGATTGCGCAAGGAGATGTACAAGGTCAGTTTCCATTAATTGATGAAGAGGGTAATATATATACTGTTGGTGGCTATCGGGATACCGTAATCATTGGTCAAACGATGCTAATTGGTTCTACTCCAACGGCGGGTTATGTTGCAAAGTATGACAGTATGGGGAATCATTTATGGGTCAGGTATATGATACCCTCTAATAGTTCCAGTATTCAAGGCGGTTTTAAAAATATCATTAATGAAGGTAATAATTATTATATAGTATTTGGAGTCAACTCTGGGATTGAGTTTCAAAGTGGATATATATTTAATTTTTACAGGGTAATGCCAAGTTCCGTTTCTAGCGGAATCATAAAAACAGACAAAGATTTTACGAATATAGACTGGATGATTTATGAGGATAGTTTAATGTTTTCCGGACTTCAGGGGTCTTCGACAGATATTTGTGTCTATCCTGAGAAACGTTTTATGGGCGATATATTCAAGACTACCGTATTTGGGGGTCAGAAATTTGTAAATAACTGTAATACCTGGGCGCAAACGCCTTATGTGGTGCGGTTTGATTCCAACGGGGTGGTATCTCCTAATCCGCTTGTGATTGGAAATACTACGGCAGGGTGGATATCCGGGGTAACCGGCTATATGGGTTCTAATGAGAAGGGAGATATCTATCTGGCAGGGGAGCTAAAGGATAATCTGATATTCGGGAATGATACCTTACAGAACGCTAACTTCGGGGGAAATTATGCATGGGACGGATTTCTTACCAAGTATGGATATGAGTGTAGTGATAGTAATGCAATGGTGCCTCCTTTTGCGGCTCAGGAGCTTATCGCTTCGGCTACGGGATCCCAAAGCATTGCGGTTACATGGAATGACGTAAGCAATATCGAATCGGGCTATAAGCTCTATCGTAGTCCTAACGGAGTAAGTAACTGGCTTCCTGTTGCTACCCTCCCCCAAAATACAGAAAATTATACCGACAACGCAGTAAACCCCAATACCCTCTATTATTACAAAACCGCTGCATATAATAATCAAGGCGAAGTATTCAGTAACGCAGACAGTGCTAAAACCCTTACTACTGCACTGATTCCTTCTTTTGAAGGAGCAGCTTCCATATATCCTAACCCCAACAACGGTGCATTTAGCCTCGAAATAACCGCGAAAAATCCCGTAAACGGACAGATAATGATTGCTGACATTATCGGAAAAACTGTGTATCAACAGCCAATTCATATGCCTGCGGGTAGTTCTCAAATAGGATTCGTATTGCTGCAACTCCCTCAGGGATATTATACTTTTACGCTTCGTACGGAAAAAGGGGAAACCTGGACTGAAAAGGTAGTCATTGAAAAATAAATCCCTCATACAATCCTCGAATCCTGTCATAGAAAGCACTCAAAAAGCTGAAAAGTTTGTAAACTTTTCAGCTTTTTAAAAATAAAGCCACCCCACTGACAAAATCATCCAGACTTTTTTATTTTAACCAGATGGTTTGCCTCCGTGTAAATCCATTGCCGGAAATCATCACATAATAAACTCCGGGGATAAGGTGATTCAGGCTTAGGGAAACGCTTCCGTAGGTATCCGGAATTTCTGTTACCACCTCGCCCAAAATATTCACGATTTTACCCTGATAGGAAACCGGCTCTCTAATTGGCGTTATGCTAAGGTTGCCTGAGGTTGGGTTAGGGGAAATCATAAAATGGATTACCTTATTTTCCGACAGAAGTACTTGTTTCGTTTCTGAAAGGGTATTATGTCCGTCTGTATCTGTTTGCCGGATTCTGTAATAATTCACTCCATACGATGGCTGAAGGTCAAAAGCGGTATAGTAGGTATTTTGATTGCTGGTATTAGCCCCGGGTATATTTCCGAAAGGCATAAATGCGGTTCCGTCAACGGACTTCTCCAGGGTAAAATAATCATTCTGCAACTCAGAAGCGGTTGACCATTCCAGTTTTACGGTTTGATTGCTGATATTTACTATTTTCAGTCTTTTTCAATAACCCACATGAAACTCACATACCGATTTCCGCAAAATAATTCGCTACAACCTCCACTAATGATGGAACACGGCCTCCTGATTACTTTGTAAACATTCATCGTACAATATATAATTTATTGCTTTTTAAAGATAGCGTTTGATAAGACTTAAAAATAATCGTTTCCAAAAAACACCTCTGACAAAACCTGCAGAGATAATTTTATATTAGAAATTACCCCGGTTTTTTCATTAATTCAATCCAGTACAAAATCAATTCTTCGTACACCAGCAGTTGTATTCCCAAAACCAGCTACCCACCTAATACTCGCCCTTTCATAAGGTATGGATATAAACCCGTTTCAGGACAATACACAAGGGTTTTCCATAAAAATAAATTATATTTTTTACGAAATCCGGGAATAAATCCTTAACTTTGCGGCGTTTTTAATTTTTTGTTTCATTTTTTAATAAATAGTAAAAAGTATGAAAGTCGCAGTTATTGGTACAGGATACGTAGGTTTAGTAACGGGAACCTGCTTCGCTGAATCCGGCAATGACGTAATTTGCGTGGACAACAATCAGGAAAAACTTGCGCAACTGCGTAAGGAAATTGTTCCTATTTATGAACCGGGACTGGAAACCATCTTCAAGAGAAACATTCATGAAGGAAGGTTAACTTTTACCGACAATCTGGAAGAAGCAGTGGATTTCGCTGATATCATCTTCCTTGCACTTCCCACTCCTCCTATGGAAGACGGCTCAGCAGATTTGAAATACGTGCTGGGTGTAGCGTCTGATATCGGAAAGATTATGAAGTCCTACAAATTACTCGTAAACAAAAGCACCGTTCCCGTAGGTACGGCTGACCTCGTAAGAGAAACCGTGGAAAAAGAAACGGAAATCGAATTCGACATTTGCTCCAATCCGGAATTTTTGAGAGAAGGATTTGCCGTAGAAGATTTCATGAAACCGGAAAGAGTCGTGGTGGGAACCCGCTCCGAGAGAGCAAAAGAGCTGATGAATCAGTTGTACAAGCCGTTTTTACTTTCCGGCAATCCCCTGATTTTTATGCATGAAAGAAGCTCAGAGTTAACGAAATACGCTGCAAATTCTTTCCTTGCTACCAAAATCTCCTTCATGAACGAAATCGCCAACCTTTGTGAAAAAGTAGGAGCAAACGTGGATGATGTAAGAAAAGGGATTGGTTCTGATACCCGTATCGGAAAACGCTTCCTCTTCCCGGGTGTAGGATACGGTGGGTCCTGCTTCCCTAAAGACGTATCTGCATTGTACAAAACCTCTCAGCAGTACAATTACGATTTCAAAATTCTGGGTGCCGTAATGGAAATCAATGACATTCAGAAAGAAGTAATCGTGGACAAAGTACAGAGTCACTTCGGGGCTGACCTCAGCGGACTTACCCTCGCAGTGTGGGGACTTGCCTTCAAACCCAATACCGATGACATCCGTGAAGCTCCGGCTTTGGTAATCATCAAAAAACTACTCGAAGCAGGTGCCAGAATTCAGTGTTTTGATCCCGAAGCAATGGATAACGTAAAACGATATGTAAAACCCAACGTTACCTACGCTGCCAACCGGTACGAAGCCCTCAATGGTGCTGACGCATTATTAATCGTAACCGAATGGAATGAATTCCGCTCCATTGATTTTGATAAATTAAAATCTTTAATGAAGCAGCCTGTAATGTTTGATGGCAGAAATATTTTCTCTCTTGAAGAAATGGAGAACAAAGGATTCCATTATTATTCTATCGGACGCAAAACGATTCACTCTGCGGTAAAAGCATAATTGTATTGATAGCACCCTCTCAGTTTTTTTTTCGGAATAAGGGAATTCTCTGTCCGCAAAATCCATTCTGAGAGGGTTATTTTTTTATTCATTCTATAAAATCACTGAATATGAATATTCAACAGAAAAAAACTGTACTCATTACCGGAGGCTCCGGATTTCTAGGCTCCCACCTGTGTGACAGATTCATTGCAGAAGGATACAAAGTCATCGCAATGGACAACCTCATCACGGGAAATCCGGACAATATTGCCCATCTGATGGGAAATGACAATTTCCGGTTTATCAAACACGATGTAACAGAATTTACCTGGGTAACCGGGGAATTGGATTACATCCTGCATTTTGCTTCTCCTGCAAGCCCGATAGATTATCTCAAACTTCCCATTCAAACCTTAAAAGTAGGGGCGATGGGAACCCATAAAATCCTGGGACTTGCCAAAGAGAAAAAAGCCCGTTTTTTATGTGCAAGTACTTCCGAAGTATATGGAGACCCCCTCATTCATCCTCAGACGGAAGACTATTGGGGAAATGTAAACCCCATCGGATTCCGGGGAGTATATGACGAGGCAAAAAGATTCATGGAGGCGATGACGATGGCTTATCACCGCTATCACGGACTCGAAACCCGTATTGTCCGGATTTTTAATACCTACGGACCCAGAATGCGACTGAATGACGGAAGAGTACTGCCCGCTTTGGTAGGACAAGCCCTCACCGGACAACCGATGACCGTATTCGGGGACGGAAGTCAGACAAGGAGCTTCTGCTATGTAAGTGATTTGGTGGACGGGATTTACAGGCTACTGTTAAGCAACGAAACACAGCCAGTCAATATCGGGAACCCTGCTGAAATTACGATTCTGGAGTTTGCAAAAGAAATTCAGAAACATATTCAGACCGAGAGTGAAATTGTATTTAAACCCCTGCCGGAAGATGACCCCAAAGTGCGTCAGCCGGATATAACCAAAGCAAGGGAATTACTGGGATGGGAACCCAAGGTAAACCGGGCGGAAGGATTAAAAACCACCATTGATTTCTTCAGGGATAAAGTGTAAGGTTTTCAGACAGTTCTCCATAAAAAAGGGACGGGATTTTTACGAATCCGGTCCCTTTTCTTTTTATTACAGTACGACTTTAGCGGAGAAAAAAACACTCTCTTCTCCCCCATTTTAATCATATCCCTCTTCCGAATCACAGTGATAGAGAATTTTCTCCTTTTTAGCAGTTGCAGGGTCTGCTTTAGGCTCGCCCGTTGCAATCATTTTACGGATAATCCGGTTTTTTTCTTTTACAATATCCTGCTGCATTGCCTTGTCTTTCTCCGAATCAAAATAGCATTTTCCATCAATGAAAGTATAAAGTACTTTCGCATACACAGAGAGTGGATTGTCATTCCAAAGCACAAGGTCAGCGTCCTTTCCCTTTTCAATACTTCCCACATACTTATCGACATGAAGGGCTTTTGCCGGATTCAGGGTAACCATTTTCCATGCCTCTTCTTCTGTCATATTGCCATATTTAATCCCTTTTGCCGCTTCCTGATTCAGCCTTCTGCCCATTTCAGCATCATCGGAGTTAATACACACCGTAACGCCATTTTGTGCCAGTATTGCAGCATTGTAAGGAGTAGCCTCCATTACTTCCACCTTATATCCCCACCAATCCGAGAAAGTAGAAGCAAAGGCACCGTGAATTTTCAGTTTATCCGCAATCTTATACCCTTCCAGAATATGCGTAAATGTATTGATTCTGAATCCGGTTTTTTCGGCAAGCCGCATCAGCATGATGATTTCAGACTGCACATAAGAATGACAGGTAATATAGCGTTTTTCATCCAGAATCTCCAGCAAAGTTTCCAGCTGAAGGTTTCTTTGAGGAGGAATGAGATGTTTGGATTTTCCCTCCTTTTGCCAGACTTCCCACTCTTCCCGGTAGTCCTTTGCCGCCAGAAAAGCATCCTCGATTAACTGCTCTACGCCCATCCGGGTCTGAGGATAACGGTTTGTATAATTATTTCCCCAGTTGGATTGCTTTACGTTTTCCCCTAATGCAAATTTAATAAAAGGCGGGGCTTCTGCGAACTTCATCCCCTCCGGATTTGCGCCCCACCGTAATTTAATAATCTGAGATTGCCCTCCGATTGGGTTGGAAGAGCCGTGCAGTAGTTGTGCGGAAGTAACCCCTCCCGAAAGCTGACGGTAGATATTGATATCCTCCGTGTCCAGCACATCTCCGATTCTTACCTCAGAAGTAACAGAATGTGTACCTTCATTGACCCCCTGAAGGATACCAATGTGGGAATGTTCATCGATAATTCCATTCGTCAGGTGTTTTCCCGTACCATCAATGACCCTTGCCTCATCCGGGACTTTCAGATTCTGTCCGAATGCAGCAATTTTTCCCTTTGCGATGAGTACATCCTGATTTTTCAGAATTCCTTTTTCGGTATTTGTCCAGAGCGTTACATTTTTAAATACACAGGTTTCCTCCTCCGGCAAACGTGTAAACCCGTAGGCTTTATTCGGAAAAGTAACCGGAGAAATCTCTGAGAATACAACCGGTTTAAGTGGTGGCTTACGTACCGTCGTATCTCTTTTTACTGCACTGGTATAACTCATCATTACCGGAATCCCATTTCCATTTGCGTCTTTGAGTGTTCCACTGATTGCAGGCTTACTCCAGATACCTTTGAAATCGTAGCGAAGACTGTCTTTGGTCGTAAAGATAAGAGACATAAAATTCTGGGAAGCCTCAAAAACAGACTTCAGTGCTACCGTATCCTTCCCCGCAAAAACGGAAGCATTTTGCTGCAGGGAATCCCCTTTAATCAGTACTTTAAAATCTGTTCCTGCCTGCTTGAAGTGATATTCACCCCGCATATCAAAAGGCAGCAGTTTATTGATTTCATACTTTTTGCCGGATAAAAATACAGTGAGAATTTTGGTTTCGGGCTTAAAAATATTGCCGTTGGTCAGCGTCATATTAGCCCATTTTCCGGCTTCCAGCGTACCCGTCATTTTCTCAATCCCCAGAAACTGAGCAGGAGTCACAGTAAGAGCCGCCAAAGCGTCCTGCTCAGAAAGCCCATATTGTAAAGCTTTTTGAAGTCCTTCCTGAAATTCAGTGGCTTTCGTACATCCTGTCATGGTAAAAGCAAAAGGGATTTTTTCCTTTGCAAGCAGATACGGATTTGCAGGAGCCTGCTCCCACTCTTTTAACTGAGCGAGTGCAATTTTTCTGCCATCTCCCTCACTTTTTATATCGTATGCTTTCGGGAATTTAAGCGGTATGATAAATCCGGATTGCGTATTTTTAATGGCACTGATTCGTTTGTACTCGTCTCCGGAGGTCTTGTAAATCCAGGTATTCCGGCTTTCTCCTGCAAGCTTGTCTGCTGCAAGGGTATGTTGCCATGACTCAGACTCAAAAATAAATCCTTTTTTGGCATCTTTATGACTGATAATCCGCTCAAGAGAAAGATTGGTTTGAGGAGAGGCCTGATTTGGATTCTTCCGGAACGCTTCCTTAGCCCGCTCCAGATCCTCAGCACTCAGAAAAACCTGACGAACCAGAGAAATTGCTCCCATGAGAGAAGACGGATATTGCTGAGTAGAGGAGCCTTTCCGGAAAGAAATTCCCATTGCAGTCTCCGGAATCAGTATATTATCGGCTGCTTTCCCATCGGAGAGACTAATCAGTGAGCCGGTCCCTCTGAAAATTCCATCTACCGGCATTACATTGGCGATTGCAAATCCGGTATTGCGCATTTCTGTAAAAGAAGCCAAAGGAGTCTGGAAATAATCCATTACAGAAAAATGGGATTTTACGGCCTCATTCCAGTGATAGGCCTGTTTATTTTTATTCTCGTATTGTATCTTATCTTCGTCCCGGTCAAAATAATCAGATTTGGGCGGAGCATTGAATTCGGTATAAGCATCTATCCAGCCCGGGTAGAGCCAAAGTCCGCTCCCATCATAGACTACACATCCTTCCGGGATTTTCACAGTACTTCCCACCGATTCAATCAATCCGTTTCTTACTACAATTGTAGCATTATCAATGGATTTACCGGGAGAAACAATAACTTTCACATTCTTCACAGAAAAAAGCATATTCTGCTCATTGGTCAGCTTTACATAAGGCTGATTTTGTGCATGAATTTTGCTGTATATTGATGAAGAAATAAGTAAACAAACAGATAAAATCACTTTTTTAAACATAAAATATTGATATTATTACATTTAACAGTCACAAAAATTTAGTTTTAATCAATGCAAAAATTTAACTTCCATAAATATTCCAGACTTGCTGTATTAAATTACAGAATATTATTCACAAAATTAGACATTCGTATCAAATATATACTCTAACCATTCTCAATTTGTAATGTAGCAAAAGGGTAGAAGTGCTAAAATTCCATTTTCCTTAATCGTTCAATTTATTTTACTTTATTCTTAATAATGAAATATATCATTGCGTCTCATAATAATAAGTATGTTCTTGTTCTGTTTTTTGGTTGTATTTTAAGTATGATGTGGCTTATCTCCGCAAAAATGAATACAGAATCTATCTGTATATCTGAAAAAAAAGATAATATCTTAAGTATTGACATTCAGCCTATCAATAATATCATCAGTGTAGATTCCGCACTGACCTTAAGTGAAAAATACTCTGTGGTAAGGGGTATAATCAAAGTAAAATACTGGAATAAATCCTCTCCTAAAAGGTCCTGTCAGATTTCCTTAACTGACGAAAACTCCGGAGCTGCAATCCCCTTAAGTTTAAAAAGCACTGACAAAGAATGGATTTTAAATTATCTTCAGAAAATGGAAAACAAAAAGGTAATTTTAGGAGGAAGAATTATGCCTGTTGCAAATTCACAATTACCGGTGTTTTACATAAACAATTCGGAACAAATTTATCCTGTTGAATAAACAATCGGTGCAATTGAAAGCGGTTCTCTGAAGTGCGCTGATTGCTGCAAAACTATCTCTCTGTTTTTTCGTATAGAAAACTCAGTGTTTTAATTTATTTTTTCAAATATAGTTTTTGTTTTACCATCATCACTATCAATGCATTATGAAATACTTTTTATTTTCTTTTTTCGCTTTTTTCTTTTTCCTTTTATTCTTTCAGTCGTCATTTGCGCAGCGGGATAAAACCTATAAGGAATTTGATACTGTAAAAATAGAGTTGTGGAAACGGGTTTCGGACGTCAATAACCTAAAAAAACAACAATATGCTGTAAGAGAAGCCGATAGTCTCGCTCAGGTTCTCAACCGGGAAGTGGAGTTTGTCCGGATTTTTTATACTATGGGAGATATCCGGAAAATGGAAGTGAGCTACACATCCGGAGAAAGGCGGGATTTTCTGTGGTGGAATAAATTACCCCTCTTGATAGGGGTTATGAAAAAAGGAATGAATACCTACGATTTACAATATTACTTTTTCAACGGTACACTCTATGAAACCAAAAACCCGCAGTCGCTTCCGTCAGATTCCGAAGAAAAATTAAAAAAACAGGCAAATGAAATCAGAAACCTGGGATATGAGATTCTAAAAGTACCTGAATAGGAAAAAGGAATCTTCTGGTATCAAAAATAAAAATTCAACCGGGATTTATCACTTTTACAAAAAATTTATGCATCCTGAATACAGGAATTGCAAATAATTCCGTAAAATTGCGCCTGATTTGAAACATATATTTAAAATCAGGGTTTTAAACAAAAATTTAATAATACATCTTTTCTTATGGCGGAAGTAATCAAAATGCCCCTGTTGAGTGATACAATGAAAGAGGGAACAGTGGCAAAGTGGCATAAAAAAGTAGGTGATTCTGTAAAAAACGGTGACTTACTCGCTGAAATTGAAACGGATAAAGCAACGATGGACTTTGAAGCCCCCGGAAACGGCGTGGTCTTGTATATCAATGGAGGAGATGGCGCAACGATTCCTGTAGGGGAACTGATGATTATTATCGGCAAAGCAGGCGAAGACGTATCTGCTCTCCTTTCTTCTGCCAAAACAGAAGAACCGTCTGCTCCGGTACAAAAAAACACAGAGGCAGAAGTACAGCAGGTAGTAGCACCGGTGAAATCCGAAACAGTGCAACCGGTAGTAAATATGGCTCCGGCTCCCGTAGTTCCGTCCGAAAAACAGCCTGTCTCTGAAGAGGATCGCCTGAAAGCATCTCCGCTTGCAAAAGCAATGGCGAAAGATAAAGGCATTGATATTTCAAGCATTAATGGCTCTGGTGAAGGCGGACGGATTGTAAAAAGAGATGTGGAAAATTATCAGCCGGTAGTAAAGGAAGAAGTTGCTAAAGTAGTTGCTCCTACTGTAAGCGCAGGGGACTTCGACGAAGTGGCTACTTCTCAAATGCGCAAAACCATTGCCCGCAGACTGACTGAAAGCAAAAACGGTGCTCCGCATTTCTATCTTACGATGGCTGTCAGCATGGATAAAATCATGGAGGTCCGTAAGCAACTCAACGAGCTTTCCTCTGTAAAAATCTCCTTTAACGATATCATCATCAAGGCTTGCGCAATCGCTTTGCGCCAAAACCCGAAGGTAAACTCTTCCTGGCTTGGGGATAAAATCCGTTACAATCATCAGATTAATATCGGGATGGCCGTAGCAATAGAAGATGGACTCATTGTACCGGTAATCCGGAACGCTGACGCCAAAGGAATGTCCGTAATCGCCTCTGAGACCAAAGTGCTTGCGGAAAAAGCCCGTAACCGGGAACTTCAGCCCGCCGATTGGGAAGGAAATACCTTTACAATTTCCAATTTAGGGATGTTTGGAATTGAAGAATTTACCGCAATCATCAATCCTCCCGATGCCTGTATTCTTGCCGTAGGAGGAATCATTGAGCAGCCCGTAGTGAAAAACGGGGAAATCGTTGTAGGAAATATCATGAAAGTGACGCTTTCCTGTGACCACAGGGTTGTGGACGGTGCGTTAGGGTCTCAGTTCCTCGTAACCCTGAAGGGACTGCTGGAAGAACCCATGAAAATGTTAATCTGATAATCAGCGTTTTATATACAAAAAACCCTCTCCGGAATTTCAGGTATCCCCAAATATCTGTTTGCTTTGGAGAGGGTTGTTTTTTTACTGATTTTCTTTGGGACTCTCTGCCGGTGCTTTGCTGAAAAGCATCGGAATCATGGTCAGAAATATTCCCGCCATAATGGAAAGGTCAGCTACATTAAAAATACCGGTACGGAAAATCCCCCCGAGATTGATATGCATAAAGTCTGTAACGGAGCCGTAAAGTATCCTGTCTATCAGATTTCCGATTCCGCCGCCAATGATACAACTCAGCCCGATAATCAGGCTATTTGTGAGGTCCTTCTGCGAAATCAGAAACCAAAAAGCAAGCAACACGATGATTGCAGGGAAAATAGACAAAACCACTGCCCGCGTTCCGGGCGGCAACTCTGAACCCAGACTTAAAAAAGCACCTTCATTTTCTACCTTGGTGAGAATCAGATTGTCTTTGTAAATCGAAATATTTTCATGATATTCTATCTTTTCTCTCACGATTTTTTTGGATACCTGATCGCAGCCAACCTGCGTTATGATCAGAAACAAAACGGAAAGAATCCTGACTAATTTATCTTTCATGATGATTTTGGGGGTTATTTTTATTTTTGAAGTGTCAGTACAAGAGAAGTCCCTGCCGGTACACTGATGTTTTTGATATCTGTAATAAATTCTCCGCTGATTACATTTCTTGCAGTAGTAAATCCTTTCATTCTTTCGGCAAATCGTTGTGTTTTCAGTGTCTGATTCTCCTTGCCGGAATTAAGTACTACCATAACGGTTTCACTCTCATTGTAGCGGAAATATACATAAATACCGTTTTCCGGGACAAACTGCATGAGTTTTCCGGAATGTACTGCCGGGGTATTTTTTCTCCAGTTTGCCAGGTTCTGAATGTATTTGACCATCTCGTTTTCTTCGGGTGTTCTTCCGGCTTCTGTAAACTTATTGAACTTATCGCCCTGCCATCCGCCGGGAAACTCTTCTCTCACCTTATCGTGATTGCCCCAGTCAAAATCGTTTTTCATCAGAATCTCAGTACCATAATACAAAGAGGGAATTCCCCTTGTCGTGAGCATAAAAGTCAAAGCCATTTTCAGTTTTTGCCTGTCTTCCTTCACTGTGGAGTAAAAACGCCCCAAATCATGGTTATCGAGAAAAACCACATTTTTCATCGGGTCTTTATAGAGAAAATCCTGAGCCAGAGTATAATACAAATGCATGACTCCGTTCATCCATCCGAAATCTTCATTAAACGCTTTTGTCATCGCAAAATACAACTGAAAATCCGTTACCCCCGGCAAACGGGAATCAAATGGCAGATTTTTGATATTATTCTGCGCAAAATATGCCTGAACCGGCACTTCATCTACCCATGTTTCCCCAAACAATCCGATATTCGGGTATTCTTTCTGCATTGCCTTTACCCAGTCATTCATAAAATTCAAGTCCGGATAAGGATAGGTGTCTATCCGGTAACAGTCAATGCCCGCATACTCAGCCCACCATATACTATTCTGAATCAGATACTTTGCCAGCAAGGGATTTTGCTGATTCAGGTCGGGCATATGCTTGTCAAACCAACCGTTAGACATCAGGTTTTTATCCGCTTCGGCTCCATACGGGTCCAGAAGGGTAGAGGAACGATAAGTAGTTCTTGTAAACTCATCAAACTGATGTACCCAGTCTTTGGCGGGTAAATCCCTGTACAGCCAGTGTTCGTTACCAATATGATTAAAAACCACGTCTTTCACTACTTTCATCCCCATTTCATGGCATTTGCCGGTGTATTGAAGAAACAACTCATTCGTACCCAGACGCGGGTCTATTTTGTATAAATTAGTGGCGGCATATCCGTGATAGGACTCCTTAGGCTGATTGTTTTCTACCTCCGGATTCAGCCATACCGCCGTTACTCCCAGTGACTTAATATAGTCCAGATGATTCATTACTCCCTGAATATCTCCTCCGTGTCTTCCGTACAGCGTATCTCTCCGGGCCCTGGATTCTTTCATTTCCGGCACATTGTCGTTTTGGGTATCCCCATTGGCAAAGCGGTCCGGCATAATCAGATAAATAAAATCGGAAGAAGAAATTCCCGAATTACGGGGCTGATTTTTATTTCTTTCCTTTAATTCATAGGGAATCAACACCGAATCATCCCCTTTCTGAAGAGAAAAACTAAATTTTCCGGGTTTGGCAGCGGCACTGATTTTAAGGGTTACAAACAAATAGTTGGGATTCTCTACTTTTTTAATTTCTCCGATAGAAACCCCTTTGTAATTTACAGAAAGTATTCCCTGTGAAATATTTTTACCATGAATCAGCACTTCAATGCTGTTCGTCTTCATACCTGTCCACCAGAAAGGAGGCTCTATATGATTAATCTGTAAGTTTTGTGCAGACATAGCCGCAGACATTAGGAATAGAAGAAAAAACAAACGTATTTTAAGCATGATACTCTATGTTTAATATTCATGGACAACCGGTTCATTCGGATAATCCTTATAAAACCAACCGAAGTAAATATAGTTTTACCCATAAAACGAGCAAAGATAAGGATAAATTTTTAATAAAAACCTGTAATATCAATAACAAAATTAATCTGTTCCGGAAAATATACAGAAGGTATTTTCTGCAAAATTTTGGTATTCAATATTTATTCACGAAAAATTCAAAGAAAATACTCATTTTTGTCCGGAAAATTTTTTATACATTTACTCAAATATAAAAATATGAGGACATTTATTGTTACATTATTATGGGCAGTCTTATATTCATCCCTGCCGGCTCAGTATCCGTCCACTGAGATTTATGTGATGAATTACAGGTTCAAAAAAGGAAAAGTCATCCTGAGTAATCCATTGAAAGTGATTGCCAGCAAAGGATACAATAACCAGCCTTTTTTTGTAAAAGGAAGTACCAAAGTCGTATTCGTTTCCATTCCGGAAGGAGATACTCAGACCGATGTTTATGCTTTTGACTACCGGAGCCGTAAGCTAAACAGGGTAACTCAAACGCCGGAAAGCGAGTTTTCTCCCAAAATTTTTCAAAACAAAATGACGGCTGTCAGAATTGAGTGCGGACCTGACAGCGTTCAGCGTTTATGGAAGTTCAGTGTTTCTGATGACTGGAAAGCAGATAACGAATACACGGTTTTTTCTAACCGTAAAGCCGTGGGATATTACGACTGGGTAAATGAAACCGAAGCCGGGATTTTTATTGTGGGGGATAAAGATATTCACAGTCTTCATTATCTCACTACTGAAAACCCCATGCAGGATAGCATTATAGCAGAAAATATAGGCAGAAGCCTGTGGAAAGTACCGGGCAAAAACAGCCTCAGTTATGTACAAAAAACCGCAGATGGAAAAGCCCGTATCGAAACCGTTTCCTTCACAGATGGCAAAAAGAATGTACTCATTCCTGCCTTTCCCGGAAGTGAAGATTTTGTATGGCATCCCAAAGGATATCTCATTACCCTGAATGAAGGCAAAATGTATCTGTATAACCCTCGCAAGGGTGGCGACTGGGTAGCGGTTGCTGACCTGAACACGCTGGGGCTGGGAGACTTTTACCGCATGGCTTTTCATCCCGGTGGAAAAAAAATAGCATTGGTAAAATATGAAGGGAAAAAACCTTGATTGAGGAAATGTGTATAAAAATTTTCACAAAATTTTTCGGATAATCCCTGCAAAAACCGTATCTTTGCGGGCTATTCTGTAAATACAGGTTATTATTGGTAATAAAAAATAATATAATATATACAATATGAACTTTATCGTTAATTCAACAGCATTAACAAGAGCATTGAGCAGGGTTTCCGGTGCAATTCCATCCAAATCCATGTTACCGATTATAGAAAATTTCCTTTTTGAGGTACAGGACAATCTGCTTTTGATTTCCACCACCAATCTGGAAAATTCTATGCAAACCAAAATGACTGTAGAATCCAGAGGAGAGGGAGTAAAAGTGGCTGTGCCTGCCAAAATTATTCAGGACGTAGTGAAAGCCCTTCCTGACCAGCCTCTTACCTTAACGGTAGATGACGCAACCTTCTCCATTGAAATCAGCTCTGAAAACGGTAAATATAAAATCAGCGGAGAAAACGGGGAAAACTTCCCTGCTATCCCAAGCCCTAATCAGGACGGGGATTCCATCAGTATGCCAATTCCGGTTTTGTCCAAAGCCATTAACAAAGTGCTTTTTGCCGCTTCTTCCGACGAAGACAGAGGCGCTCTCAACGGTATGCTTTTCAGCCTTGGCGAACACGGAGCGACTTTCGTAGCCACTGACGCCCACCGTCTTGTAAGGTATATCCGCCCGGACCTCACTGTCGGTACTCCTACCAACTTTGTCGTTCCCCAAAAAGCACTTAACCTGATTAAATCTTCTCTTGACGCTTCTGACAATAAGGAAGTGACTATTTATTATACCGAAAACAATGCATTTTTTGTTACGGAATCCCTTACAATGGTTTGCCGTTTGATTGACGCCAAGTATCCGAACTACGAAAACGTAATCCCAAAAGAAAATCCCAATGTATTGCATATCGGCAAAACGGAATTGCTCGGAACGCTTCGCCGTATGAATATCTTTGCAGACAAAATTTCTCACCGCGTGCGTTTCTCTCTGAAAACCAACGAAGTGGAAATCTCTGCGGAAGACCTCGACTTTGCCAATGAAGCAAAAGAAGTCCTCAGATGTCATTATGACGGCAACGAAATGGAAATTGGTTTCAGTGCTGCTTTCCTGATGGAAATCATCTCCAATGTAGAAACACAAAACCTCATTATGGAAATGTCAGCCCCCAACCGCGCAGGCATTGTGCTTCCCGATGTACAGGAAGAAGGCGAAAATATGCTTATGCTCATTATGCCGATTATGCTCAACAATTATTAATTATTAATTATTAAAATAATCACGATATAAACTCCCTGTCAGGCTTGATTGAATGACAGGGAGTTTGGATTTATGCCTTCCCGAATCAATTCAGTGATTATTTGCCATATTTTTATCCTGAATTTTCAATAATTATATCTTTATTTGTTTTTTTACGTATAATTTTCAGATTATTAAAACCAAATTATTTAGACTTAATCCTTCATGAAAAAGTTTGCAGTTTTACTCATTTCAATCTCATTATCAGGAATTTTCAGTTCTGTAAATGCGCAGCATCAGGACGGACAGATTAATATCTCCGGAAACGACCCTGCGAAACCCGCCCCCACAGAAAATATAGAATCCAAAGGCGGCATTGAATTTTTTCATGGCTCCATTGAGGAACTGAAAGCAGAAGCAAAAGCCAAAAAGAAATTAATTTTTATGGACGCTTTTACCGAGTGGTGCGGCCCGTGTAAAATGATGTCAAGCGGTACTTTTACAGATACAGAAGTAGGAAAATTCTTCAATGCCAATTTTATCAACTACAAACTGGATATGGAAAAAGGAGAAGGCCCGGGAATGGCAGTCCGCTATGAAATTACGGCTTACCCTACTTTACTTTTTCTGAATGCCAAAGGAGAAGTCGTTCACAGGGTAATGGGATTCCGTCAGCCCGGTCAGTTTCTGGAAGAAGGCCGCAAAGCCATTAATCCTAAAGACAATCTCGCACTGATGAAGTCAGAATACGACAGTGGTTCCAAAGACCCCGCTTTATTGCTGAATTACGCCAAACGCCTTGCTGAAAGCGAGCAGGAATACGGAGAAGTAGCCCAGAAATACTTTGAAACGCAGGCCGAAAAAGACCTTATTTCTCCTGAAAACTGGGAAGCAATCAAACTTCTCACCGATAGCCTGAACAGCCGGGAGTTTCAGTTTCTGCTCAAAAAGAAAGCTGATTTTGTCAAAAAATATCCTCAGAAAGAAATTGATACCAAAATCTATGCAGTATGCTCAAAAATAGCAGAGGCTGCAATGAAGTCAGGCAATGCTGCAAAATATCAGGGAGCTCTCGATATTGCAAGGAAATATATCGGTGATAACGGAAAGGCTGCCGATGAAATCGAAATTAAAAATGCAAAATATACCAGTAACTGGGAAGTTTACGCCGAAAAAGTCATTGCCTATGTATCAAAACATAAACCGGCCAATGCCGGATATCTGAACGGAATTGCGTGGGATTTCTATGAGCATGTATCCAATCCGGAACAACTCACTAAAGCACTTGCGTGGGCAAAACAATCGGTAGCACTGGAAAATGCCTATTACAATAATGACACGGTCGCTGCCCTTCTTTTTAAATTAAAAAAATATTCTGAAGCCTTAAAATATGCCAACAAAGCCGTTCATATTGCACAGGAAAACGGAGAAGAATCCGAAGCTACCCAAAATTTAATACAAAAAATTGAAGCAGAAATGGAATCGAAGTAATAAAAAATGATAATGGAAAACTAATTATAAAATTTTCTTTTATCTTTGTCGATTCATTTTAATAAATATATTATATAATCTTACTAATTCTCCAAATGAAGAAACTGACATTTATAGTTTTATTACTGTTTACCGGACTTCAACTCAGTGCCCGGGACTATCGCGTGTGGGTATTTTTTTCCGATAAAGGCGAGAAAACGGAGCAAAGACTCAAAAATCCCGAATCGTTTCTGAGCAAAGAGTCTATCCTGAAAAAAAAGAATAAAGGTATCGGGCTTACTGAAGGAGACCTGCCCGTATGGAATCAGTATGTCGAAACCCTCTCACAATTTGAATGTAAAGTTCTGGGAAAATCCCGCTGGCTGAATGCAGTGGCTGTGGAAGTTCCGGATAACTGCCTTGAAGAAGTGAAAAACCTTTGTTTCGTAACCGGCTCTCAGGCTCTCGTAACTTTGTCTGTTTCCAGAGAAACCGCCGAAGAAACCGCTCAGTCTGTGGCAAAATATGTGGAAATGACTTCAACCCATGAAGATGGAGATGTTTTCGAATATGGAGAAGGCCGTTTTCAGGCGGATATGCTCAAAGTTACCGAATTGCATAAAAAGGGAATCACCGGAAAAGGCGTAAAAGTAGCCGTTTTTGACGCAGGGTTTGACGCTGTGGATACGATTGATGTATTTGATTCCCTGTGGGTCAATAAACGGATTACCACCTGGTGGGATTTCGTGGATAATGACAATGAAGTATTTGACTCCGACTCTCATGGAACCAATGTACTTTCGACAATCGCAGCCAACCTCCCCGGCCAGATGGTGGGCATTGCCCCTCACGCTTCCTTTATCCTTGCCCGTACCGAGCAGTCCCGCTCCGAAACCAACCGCGAGGAATATAACTGGGTGAGAGCAATGGAATGGGCTGACTCTATCGGCGTTGATATCATTCACTCTTCCCTTGGATATTCCAAATTTGATGACGGTGTAGGCTCTTATACCTATGAGGACATGAATGGAAATACGGCTATCTCTTCCAAAGCAGCAGATGCAGCCGCCAAAAGAGGCATTATCGTAACAATCAGTGCAGGAAACGAAGGCGGAGACGCCTGGAAATACATCACCGCTCCAAGTGACGCTGACAGTGTACTGTGTGTTGGTGCAGTAGGCAGAAACGGCAAACGCGCCTATTTCTCTTCTATCGGACCTTCTTCTGACGGACAGGTAAAACCCGACGTTATGGCTTTGGGAAAAAGCACTACTGTTGCTAATCCTTCCAATGAAATCTCTGTTTCTGACGGAACTTCTTTCTCCGGACCCATTATGGCAGGCTTTATGATTCTCCTGAAGCAAAGTAACAAAAACAGAATAAATATTGATATCATTCAGGCAACCCGCCTGAGTGCAGACCAGTATAATTTCCCGGATCCGGAATACGGATATGGAATTCCGAATATTCTCGTGGCAGACTCATTACTGAAAAATGTAAAAAATCTGGGAACGGTAGTAATGCCCGGAACAGAAAAACCCTCAAGAGGGGAGCAGCCCAAAAAACCCACAGAAATTGTATTTACCAGCACTCCGAAATCTACCCTGAGAATGGATGGAAATACCTTGCTGCTTACAGCTACTTCGCCCATCAAAAAAGTAGAAATCAGACAAGACAACAAAAGAGTATATCTTCCTTCCAAATCCATAACGATTACAGGTAATCTGGTGAAAATCAACACAAAATCTCTGATGACAGGAGAGCATTACCTCCATATCGTAACAGAGAAATATGAAGAAAACATTAAGTTTAAAAAATAAAAAAATCTTCTGATAATTAAGAGAGGTTGTCCCGAAAAGGCAGCCTCTTTTTGTTTTATCCCTCTCTGTTCCTCATCTCTAAAACCCTGAATATTTTCACTGGTACAAAGCAGAAAAAAATAAATGTTTAAACATTATTTTTCTTGCTTCGTTATAAATATTTAGAAATAAAAATACATTTTGGGTAATCTTGGAAGTCTTTCATCCGAAAGGGATTTTTATTTCGGGAAATGAATTTACGGTTCTATTTTTTTATCAGAGATGAAAAGAAAAGATTTTTTACAGACACTGGCATTTTTGCCATTTTTTGCCATGAATATACGAGAATTTACACAAATTTCCGACGAGTTCGGGGCAACTCCCAAAATGCCTGCTTTGTTTATTGGTCACGGCAGTCCGATGAATGCCCTGGAAGATAATGCTTTTACCAAAGCCATGAAAAGCACCGGTTCGAAGTTTACGGGAGAGCTAAGACCCAACGCAATTCTGGTAGTATCGGCACACTGGCTCACCAAAGGCAGTTTTGTCCATGTTTCCCCCAATCCTGAGACAATCCATGATTTCGGGGGATTTCCTAAAGAGTTGTTCGATATGCAATATCCGGCACCCGGCTCTCCGGAATACGCGGGACTGGTTTCCGAAATGGCTCCTGAGATTCACCCTACAACGGAATGGGGGTTAGATCACGGAACATGGACCATCCTCAAACATTTGTTTCCTGACGCAGATATTCCTGTTTTTCAGGTAAGTATAGATTATTATCAGCCCATGCAGTATCATTTTGACCTTTCTCAGAAACTACAAAAACTCCGGGAAAAAGGTGTTTTGATTATTGGTAGCGGCAATATCGTGCATAATCTGGGAATGAGTATGGGTAAACTCATGCAAAATGACGCTTCTCCTTACGATTGGGCGATAGAATTTGATGATTTTGTAAAAACTAAAACCGAAAACCGGGATTTTAATGCCCTGATAGAATACGAAAAAGCCGGAAAATCAGCAAAACTTTCTGTCCCCACTCCTGACCATTATATTCCGCTGCTTTATACACTGGGACAAACGCAGGAGAAGGACGAAATAAAGCAAATCTATGAAGAAGTCTATTACGGAGGCCTGAGTATGAGAACGATTCAGATAGGCTAAATCCGGAAGCGATTCCTAACTCTTAAAAAACAATAGAATGAAAACTTTTTCTTTTATCGCCATCGTGATTGCTGCGCTGATATCTACCTTCGGAATCTCTGCATTATTCCATAAAAATCAGGAAAAAGACCCCGTTTTGCCTCAGGGTTTTGATCAGTACTGGTATGCCGGCAAAGCAGAAATCAGCGGATTTTCGCTTGAACAGGCTCGTTACCGGGAAATTCACAAAGGGACAGCAGCCCTGATTTTCGTCACCGAAAATTTTTCCCTTAAGCGGCAGGTAAAATCTGATAATCCTGATGAAAAAAACCGGATTCCGGTATTAAAACTCAATTTTACCCGAAAATTCATCACCGGAATTTATCCGTATTCTACAATGATTTCTGCTTTTACTCCGGTAAACTATCTCAAAAATCCCCATACCCTTAAAATAAACTCCTCCGTTCAGGAATGGTGTGGTCAGGTATTCGAGCAACTGAATCTTAGCGGAGACAAATACAAACGAACTTCTTTTTCTTATTTCGAAAATGAAGGAGATGAAAACACCGCTTTTGAAAAGGCAATTACCGAGGATGAGCTTTGGAGCAGAATCAGAATTAATCCTGCGGTATTACCCACAGGCATACAAACCCTCATACCGGGATTGACAGCTTCCCGTCTCGGACATTTTGCCGCCGAGCCTCAACCGGCAATCCTGACCCTTGGAAAAACAATCTGGGAAAAGGATTCGGCCGCCGTTTATCATATTCAGTATCAAAAAATCCCAAGAAAGCTCTCCATATACTTCAACCCGGTTTTTCCGTATGATATTCTGGGGTGGGAAGAAGTTATTCAGGACCTCGACGGGCAAAACCGTACAACCAAAGCGCGTCGCAATAACCTGATACTCTCCGATTACTGGACACTAAACAACAATGCAGACCGGCCCAAAAGAAAAGAACTGGGCTTGCCGGAAGATAATCAGTAAGAAATCAGCAGACTTTATGAATCAATAACCGAAATTTTTACTTTTATATAATTTATTACGACACAAACAGATAGTTTTTAAGGAAAAAATATAGATAATATTATTTTTTTACGTAATTTTGTGAAATTATACTCAATTAAAAATTTTATACCACATTATGGGCTTATTAGACAAAATCAAACAATTTTTCGGTGTAGGTACCGTTTCCGTAAAACTTAGCGTTCCAGCCTCTTTTAGTTCTAAGGAAAGCGTAATGAAAGGCTCTGTAACGATTACGGGCAAAAGCGATCAGCAAATAGAAAGCGTTGAAGTAGAACTTCAGGAAAAATGGACAAAAGGCAAAGGAGATGATGTCACTGAAAAAACCTTTACCCTTGGTTCAATCAAATTAAATGAAGGCTTTGCCATCAAAAAAGACGAAGTAAAAACCATCAACTTTGAGGTTCCCTACGACATCGTAAAGTCAGACAATGACAGACTGAAAGAAAAAGGCGGCGTTTTGGGTGGATTAGGAAAGGTTGGTTCCTTTCTTGACAATGAGCGTTCTGAATTTTCAGTAATTTGTACTGTAGATGTAAAAGGAGCTACTTTTGACCCGAATGATATCGCAAATATCAAAAAGGTTGACTAATTTTATTCCAATTCTTTAACATAAGCTGAAAAGGAGGATTTCGTTAAGAGTCCTCCTTTTTTTGTGGGATTCATTTTCTTACCCTAACCTTTTTATGACTTGGTGGTTATTAAACCGTAAAAATCCTGTATTTTTGCATAAATTACCGCGCTTATAGTTTAAGATAATATAAATTTAATAATCCGTAAATTAATATGAATTTTCAGCTTACAGAAGAGCATTTGTTAATTCAGGGAATGGCCAAAGATTTTGCCGAAACCGTGCTGAAACCGGGAGTAATCGAAAGAGATGAAAAACAGGTTTTCCCAAGAGAATTAATCCGTCAGATGGGCGAATTAGGTTTTATGGGAATGATGGTCTCTCCCGAATATGGAGGCGGAGGGATGGACACGATGTCCTATGTAATTGCAATGACTGAAATTGCAAAATGGGACGCTTCAGCCGCTGTAATTATGTCTGTAAATAATTCTTTGGTTTGCTGGGGACTGGAAACCTACGGCTCCGAAGCGCAAAAGCAGAAATACCTTCCGAAACTTGCTACCGGTGAATGGATTGGCTCTTTTTGTTTATCTGAGCCCGAAGCCGGAAGTGATGCTACTCAGCAAAAAACAACCGCCGTGGATATGGGGGATTATTACCTGCTCAATGGTACCAAAAACTGGATTACCAATGCGGGTCATGCCGATGTGTATCTTGTAATTGCGCAGACGGATGTGGAAAAAAAACATAAAGGAATCAATGCCCTGATTGTAGAAAGAACAATGCCGGGTTTTGAACTCGGTCCTAAGGAAAACAAGTTGGGAATCCGGGGGTCTGATACGCATTCATTAAACTTCAATGATATTAAAGTACCGAAAGAAAACAGAATCGGGGCGGATGGCTTCGGGTTCAGTTTTGCGATGAAAACCATGAACGGTGGACGGATTGGTATTGCTTCACAGGCTTTGGGTATTGCAGAAGGGGCTTTGAATCTGGCTGTCGCTTACGCAAAAATCCGTAAGGCATTTGGTACTGAAATCCGGAATCATCAGGCTATTCAGTTTAAAATTGCCGATATGGCCATGAAAGTAGAAGGCGCAAAACTGTTGATTTATAAAGCCGCCTGTGAAAAAGACAATCACGGTGACTACGTTGCTTCTGCTGCAATGGCTAAGTTGTATGCTTCTAAAATTGCAATGGAATGTGCTTCTGAGTCCATTCAGATTCATGGAGGAAACGGATATGTAAAGGATTATCATGTAGAGCGTTTCCTCAGAGATGCTAAAATCACCGAAATTTATGAAGGCACAAGCGAGATTCAGCGAATGGTGATTTCCAGAGCTTATTTGAAAGATTAAATAACATACTCTTTCGGCGAAGAAAAAGAATTTCAATAAAGATGAATATTTCCAAAACGGTTGTCCTCCACGGATTACCGTTTTTTTTATCGATAAGGGTTTCACTTTGTTGTTTTTTGTATGGACGGAAAAATTCAGGCAGAGGAGCAGCCGGATTAAACCTGTAAAAGGGTTCGTTTACAAATTACAAATTAGTTTTTGCAGTTATTTACAAACCATTAATGGAATCGGAGGAGTTTATTCCTTTCCTTTTTTGCAGGTCTATTAAGCCATGGTGGTCTCCCTCAAGGTTTGTATATTTGGCGGGTGGAAGACTTAATACATGGAAGATATGAAACAGGAAAGTTGGTTATTCAAAGGTAGAGGGAAGTCCAATAACGCAGGTTCAGCAGATTATTCCTGAAAAAAAATCTTTGCAAATTTCGTCTGAAATCCCTATATTTGCAGGTAAAAAGGTATGAGCGACGAAAAAAAGCCAAAATACATCAATCCACTGACGGATTTCGGATTCAAAAGGATATTTGGAACCGAGGCGAATTCTGATTTGCTGATGGACTTTTTGAACTGCATGCTTCCGCTGAAAAGTCCGATAGCCAAAATCACCTACAAAAACGTAGAGCAAATCCCCAATCTTGAGGATGACCGCAAGGTAATTTATGATTTGTTTTGTGTGGATGAGGAAGGCAATGAACTGATTATCGAAATGCAGAAAGCCCGTCTGACCTACTTCCGGGACAGGAGTTTGTTTTACCTGACTTTCCCGATACAAAGTCAGTCCGTGAGAGGAAGCTGGAACTTCAAGCTCAGCCCGATTTACTATCTTTCCCTGCTGGATTTTTATTACGAGCCTGAGCACACCGCCCTGCTGGAGCGGGAAGTACAACTCAAAGACCAGCAAAACGAAGTATTTTATCCTAAACTCTTTCTCAAATACGTACAACTCCCCGTTTTCCAGAAAGCCGAAACGGAACTTTCAGACCGGAAAGAACAGTGGTTGTATTACCTGAAGCACTTAGAAGAAATGGAACAAATCCCACAAATATTCAAAAGCGACAAAATATTCATCAAAGGGTTGAAAATCGCAGAAATAGCCGCCTTATCCGAGCCGGAATTTCAGACCTATCAGCTAAGCCGTATGCAATACCTCGAAATCCGGGGCGTAGTAGAAACCGCCTACGACGAAGGAATTCTCGACGCCGAAAAAAAATACATTCCCCTGCTAACAG
>JAIBAH010000181.1 GCA_019695295.1 Bacteroidia bacterium
TCTGTTTAAGGCCAGTAATATAACTGCTTTTATTTTACCTTTTACAACTCCCAAAAAATATTTAGCAACATTTTTGTCTATTAGACTTATACGTCTAAAAAAAAGCAACATTTTTGTCTATTAGACCACTTAATATATTTTTATTACATTACATATGACCAGAAAAAAAGACAGTTAATTTCAATAAACCCAACGATTGACTTCAAAAAGCAAAATAAAATATGCAAACATTCTGTATTTACCTTATTTGTATTTCGAAGAATCAGTTATTAAAAGAAACGGTTAGGCACAACCTTTCCTTTTTTATGCTTTTTTACTAAAAACTTACATCTTACTTTTTGTAAAAAAGTAGTAATCTCTGCTTTTTGAGTTCCTGAGTTTACTCTATTTTATTTTATAAAACCCCGGATTTATTTTTTGATTTATTAATATTAATCCAATATATTTGCTGAAATAATCAATCATTAAGAACATGAAAAAAGCTTACTTTATTTTACTCTTTTGTTTCATTACCCATCACTTGTTTACGCAATGCAACGGGCTGACTTCCCTATGTAATAAAAAGTATAACGAATCCGTATTTGTAACCACTCATAATGCGTTCAATTACGATGGTCCGTTTTCCTTACCCAATCAATTTTTTCCGATATCCCAACAGTTACAGGATGGTGTCAGGGGATTAATGATTGATGTTTATGATGTCAACGGAATACCTACGGTTTATCATGGTTATTCTTTTTTGGGGACACAGCCGCTCAGCCTGATACTCAATGATATCAAATCCTTTTTGGATAATAACCCCAATGAAGTAATCAGCATTATTTTTGAGTCGTATATTTCCGGGACGATGATGGAAACTGCCTTTTCAGAAGCTCAACTCCTCCCCTATCTTCATACTCAGCCGCTTAACCAAAACTGGCCTACGCTTCAGGAGATGATTAATGACAACAAAAGACTGGTTGTTTTTACGGACGATACAGACAATGCCACTGCTTCCTGGTATCATGATATTTGGGATTATGCGGTGGAAACGGAGTTCAGCATTAGCAACAGAACTGAATTTACCTGTGAGTTTAACCGGGGAGATTCCCTGAATGACTTGTTTATCCTGAATCATTTTATAACCAATCCAAACTTCGGAACAGGATTACCGGACTCAGCAGTCCTTACAAATGAATCCGGTTATCTCATGAACCGTACGATTGACTGCTATCAGTCTAAAGGAAAAATCCCTAATTTTCTGACAGTAGATTTCTATGATAAAGGGAATCCATTTGAGGTAGCCAATGCATGGAATTCCAGCAATACTACGGATTTGAGTAATACAGAAAAAAAGAATGAAATGATTTTTTCTCCTAATCCCTGTGATTCTTATGTGAGCATTCATTTTACTGAAAAAAAGAGAGAAACAACGCTGGAAATCTCCGATATTGCAGGGAAAATACTTTATCGCGAACCTCTTTTTCCGGATACCCCACAATTTCAGATTGAAACACAGAAATGGCCATCCGGAGTATATTTCATCAGGGATACATACAGCAATCAGGTATTCCGACTGATGGTGAAACACTAAAAAATTAACCTTTGCCCGAAAAAGGCAAAGGTTAATAACTATCCATTTCCAAAAAGCTTATTGTTTGATATAAATTTCGCCCCCAACGGACTCAAACTCCCTGGATTTTTCCTCCATTCCTGCAAGAATTGCTTCTTCTTCTTTATCAAATCCGTGAGCTTTTGCGTAATCCCTGACATCCTGCGTAATTTTCATAGAACAGAATTTAGGGCCGCACATTGAACAGAAGTGGGCTACTTTTGCATTGTCTGCGGGCAGGGTTTCATCATGAAATTCTCTTGCAGTATCCGGGTCAAGAGAGAGATTAAACTGGTCATTCCACCGGAATTCAAAACGCGCTTTGGATAATGCATTGTCTCTGTAATATGCACCGGGATGTCCCTTTGCGAGGTCAGCAGCGTGAGCAGCAATCTTATAGGTAATCACCCCATCTTTCACATCTTTTTTGTTAGGAAGACCAAGGTGCTCTTTGGGAGTTACATAACAAAGCATTGCGGTGCCGTACCAGCCAATCATTGCTGCACCAATCGCAGAGGTTATGTGGTCATATCCGGGAGCAATATCCGTAGTAAGCGGCCCTAAAGTATAAAAAGGAGCTTCTCCACATTCCGTGAGCTGCTTGTCCATGTTTTCTTTGATTAACTGCATTGGAACGTGTCCGGGACCTTCAATCATTACCTGTACATCATGTTTCCATGCGATTTTGGTTAATTCTCCCAGGGTTTCAAGTTCGGCAAACTGTGCTTTATCGTTGGCGTCTGCAAGCGAGCCGGGACGTAATCCATCGCCTAACGAAAATGCTACATCATAGGCTTTCATGATTTCGCAGATTTCTTCAAAATGAGTATAAAGGAAGTTTTCTTTATGATGCGCAAGGCACCATTTGGCAATGATAGAACCGCCTCTGGAAACAATTCCTGTCAGTCGGTTTGCTGTCATAGGGATATATCTTAATAAAACGCCGGCATGAATCGTAAAATAATCTACCCCCTGCTCCGCTTGCTCTATCAGTGTGTCTCGGTACATTTCCCAGGTAAGGTTCTCAGGGATTCCTCCGGCCTTTTCCAGTGCCTGATAGATAGGAACGGTACCAATAGGAACGGGAGAGTTACGGATTATCCACTCCCGGGTTTCATGAATATTTTTTCCGGTAGATAAATCCATGATAGTATCGGCTCCCCAACGGCAGGCCCAAACGGCTTTTTCCACTTCTTCTTCTATCGTTGAAGTTACCGCAGAGTTTCCGATATTGGCGTTGATTTTTACCAGAAAATTTCTGCCGATAATCATGGGTTCACTTTCGGGATGATTGATATTGTTGGGAATAATCGCCCTTCCGGCCGCAATTTCAGCCCTTACAAACTCTGGCGTAATCAGACCTTTGGGAGTATTCGCTCCAAAACTTTCGCCGGGATGAACTTTACCCATGGATTTAATCTGATCGATTTTTTGATTTTCCCGGATGGCAATGTACTCCATTTCAGGTGTGATAATTCCTTTTTTGGCATAATGTAGCTGGGTTACATTCCTGCCGGTTTTGGCTCTGACGGGTAATTGTACAAGTCCGTAGCGGAGAGCCGCTGTTTTTTCATTATTCAAACGCTGATTAGCGTATTCTGAGGTAAAAGATTCGAGTAGCTCAACGTCTCCTCTCTCTTTTATCCAGGATTCTCTGAGTCTTGACAATCCTTTGGTAATATCAATTTGCACATCGGGATCGGTATATGGCCCGCTGGAATCATAAACGGTAACCGGAGCATTGATTTCAAACTGACCGGCTTCCTGTAAAGGGGTAGGCTCAAGCGTAATTTCTCTCATCGCCACTTTTATATTATGCATTGTACCCGGAACGTATATTTTACGGGAAGCAGGAAAAGGCTCTTTGGATATCGCTTCTTTTGATGGAATTTTTTCTACTTTCATTCTGTTTTCTGAATTATAAAAATTTTACGTAAGCATTAAACGTTTTTGACGCGGCTTTAGTTTATTCGGAGGAATTGGATACTTCCTGTATGGCACCTGCTTCCGGAAGATTCACCCTGAAACCATATAAATACCCTACCTGAATTGTATAAAAATACATCAGCAAAGCAGTGGTTAATATCATAAAACAGATATTGAGAATCAGGGATTGAAATATTTCACGAAACATTATCAGATCATCGACCATCAAAGTTCCGGTCCAGGTAACACCAAAGGCCATAAAAACAGCAATTTTCAGCGAAAGCATAATGTTTACTATCCACCATCCCTGCCGGTTAAATAACCCGATACCCACACCGGTAATCAATACTGACACAAAAAAATTAAGGGAGAGAAAGACGCTTTCCTTATAAAGAATATCCCCCCATATCGGAATATTCAGCAATTTGCAAAGTGAAAAAGGATAGTACAAACCCATCCCATGAACTACAATTCCTGTAAGTCCCATTATTTTGAATAAACGGGAAATCATTTTCAGAAATAAATAGTCCTTATTCAAATTGGTTTTTGTTTTTGGTATTACAGGTTTTAAACTAAAAAAGTTGCCACCGGGTTTTGAAAGTTCGTTAATAAATATTATTCCCTACCTGCTCTAACCAAATCCTGATATATATTTTCCGGACGGGGCAAACCATCCTCCCCTATTTTCATGTAGGAAATATGCAGATGCGTAGGAGAGCGGGGAGCAAAAGCATTTTTCCCGGTACGGCCAACCAGCCCCAGTACATCCCCGGGTTTTACGATGTCCCCAATATTGGAAAAGACAAAGGACTGATGAGCGTAGGCAAATAAGCCATTGGAAACGGGGTCATAGACCACACAGGACTTGCCTCCTCTCAGCTCACTTCCCGGCTCCCAGTCCCTCACAACAGAAATCACCACCCCACAGGAAACCGAGCGGATATTGACATTTGCCTGTGTCACATCATCTACATCATCCTGGTCATTGTCTCTGATAAAAATATCATGTGCCGGATGAGCCGTACTTCTGTTTCCATCAAAAAAATCAAATCCTCTTGATACGTATCCTCTTCCGCCGTCCCCGATAGATTTGTAATCATATCCCTGCAAGGGAAATACCCATGTTTCTCTGGGTGCGTCTATGCCTCCGTTATCATAAAAATAGGTTTTCACTTCAGGAATCAGTCGCCTGAAAGCCCTTTGAGCGGAATCTTTTGAGATTTTTCCTTCTCTGATATTCCCCTGAAGTTCATCGTAATCTACTACTGAAATAAAGCCCCCCGTTACAGAAAGGGAGAGCAAGGCAAATAAAAGGTATTTAATCATAAAATCAGTATTTTAATTTTTGTAAGGATTTCCCAAAAAATAATCGGAAATTTCTTAAATACTATTATTTATTCGGAAATTTCGAAAAAATGTTTACCCTTTTCCCTGAATTTTTCTTTCCCAAAACCTCAAAAAAGTGTCCCTGTCAAATAGTAATGAAAAGCGTATGACACCCCGATTCCTACTCCGGCTCCTGCCAAAACCTGTATAGGAGTATGCCCCAGCAGTTCCTTTAGCCTTGTCCCTTTCAACGTAGGATGCAAACTGAACAACTCTTTAATCATTTCATTTAGCACCTCAGCCTGTTTACTTGCAGCAAGCCTTACACCAGCAGCATCATACATTACTATAGCTGCAATACCTGCTCCAAGGGCAAAAGTGGTAGATGCGAACCCATCAACAAGTCCAATAGAAGTAGCAATAGCCGTTACCGTCGAACTGTGACTTGAAGGCATTCCACCGGTGGAATACAACATTCTTGACTCCCACGATTTTTTTTGAAACGCGTTTACTATCGTTTTGGTAATCTGAGCGATGACATTCGCCAGTAATGAGGCCACAATTACCTCGAATCCTGTATTGGAAATAGATGACAGATTCATAATTATTTATTATATTTGCCTGCGAAAATACAAAGTATTTAATATTATAATCTATAAATGGATAAAATAATTATTTTTAACCCCCGAAGTGCCAATGCAAAACACCGGCTTCCCAATACGATTCTCCAAGTAGCAGCCAGTATTCACAATCGTTTTGAGTATGTACTTGTCGATGGAAATATGGAAAAAAATCCATGGGAAACCATTGAAAATTATATTAAAACCGGCGAATTCGGATATTTTGGATGTACTGCTATGCCTGGCCCCCAGCTCAAGGAGGCAATTCCTATAACCATTAGTATTAAAGAAAAATACCCCTATATGAAAACCATCTGGGGCGGATATTTTGCATCCAATCAATATAAAAGTGTCATCACTTCCGGGTATGTGGATTTTATTGTTGACGGGCCGGGTGATATCGCTTTCCCTAAATTAATGGACGCACTCAGCCGGAAGGAAACCACATTTGATACCATCGAAAGCCTCATTTATATGAAAGAGGGGGAAATCATTAAAACCAAAAAAGGAGAAATTCCGGATTACAATATTCTTCCTCAGTTGCCCTACGAGTCGCTCGACAAGTTTTATCCTTTGACCCGTTATCTGGGCAAAACGTTTCTTGGAAACCGGACTATGACTTATCACTCCAGTTTTGGGTGTCCTTTTACCTGCTCATTTTGTGCAGTGGTGCCGATTTATAATGCCCGGTGGAAAGGCAAAAAAGCCAATTTGATTTATGAAGATATAAAATGGCTGAAGGATAAATACGGAGCGGACTCTCTGGAGTTTCATGACAATAATTTTTTTGTATCTGAAAAAAGAACCGTTGAGTTTTCGAAATTAGTACAAAAAGAAAACATTCAGTGGT
>JAIBAH010000045.1 GCA_019695295.1 Bacteroidia bacterium
TAAATATGTATTTGAATGGTAGGATTCGAAGAGATTTCAGGGCTAACGCCCCTTAACAATATTGGGGATGAATTTTGCTACGAAGATAACAGGGCTAACGCCCCTATCAATGTTGGGGATGAATTTTGCTACGAAGATAGCAGGGCTAACGCTCCTAAATTTTGAAAATAAATATCTGACCCTAAAAAACCTGATACAAAAGGAGGTTCTAAAGAAGCAAGTCCTATAAGGTTTTTGAAACTCATAAATGCTCCTACGAAGATAACAGGGATAACGCCCCTATCAATGTTGGGGATGAATTTTGCTACGAAGATAACAGGGCTAACGCCCCTGAATTTTAAAAATAAGTATCTGACCCTAAAAAACCTGATACAAAAGGAGGTTCTAAAGAAGCAAGTCCTATAAGGTTTTTGAAACCTTATAGGACTCATAAATGCCCCTACGAAGATAACAGGGCTAACGCCCCTATCAATGTTGGGGATGAATTTTGCTACGAAGATAACAGGGCTAACGCCCCTGAATTTTAAAAATAAATATCTGACCTTAAAAAACCTGATACAAAAGGAGGTTCTAAAGAAGCAAGTCCTATAAGGTTTTTGAAACCTTACAGGACTCATAAATGCCCCTACGAAGATTTCAGGGCTAACGCCCCCGAATTTTGAAAATAAGTAGCTGACCCTAAAAAACCTGATACAAAAGGAGGTTCTAAAGAAGCAAGTCCTATAAGGTTTTTGAAACCTTACAGGACTCAATCTAATTTTAAGTAACTGACCATAAAAAACCTGATACAAATTGTTTCCTGAAAATAATTGGTTAACAGGATTTTATCCTATAAATCTGAATGCCGGTTTTCTTTTTTTACTTACTTAAACCACTACATTGATAATCCGTTTATTTACTATGATGACTTTTTTCGGGGTTTTTCCTTCCAGCCAACGGCTTACTTCCTTGTCTGCTGCAAGCGTACTTTCTACTTCTTCCTGCGTTGCTGTAAGGGAAAAAAGGATTTTGGTGCGTACTTTTCCGTTAATCTGAATGGGGTATTCAAACTCCGCCTCTATAAGGTGGGCTTCGTCATAATCCGGGAAGGGCACTTCCAGAATCGTGCTGCTGCCTCCGGTTCTTTCATTCAGTTCCTCACACAGATGAGGGGCAAAGGGAGCAAGTACGCTCAGGAATGGCAACATAATTTCCTTTTTGAAGGATTTGTTTTCCACCATTTCCTTTACAAAAACCATAAAAGCCGGAACACAGGTATTGAAAGAGAGTTTTTCAATGTCTTCCGATATTTTTTTGATTAATTTATGCAGGGATTTCAACTCCTCTTTCGTTGCAGGCTCTTCGGTGAGGGTAAGTTGCTCGTTATCATCCACGTACCAGCTATATACTCTCCGGAGAAAACGGACAACGCCTTCGATTCCTTCTGTACTCCAGGGTTTTGACATTTCGAGCGGGCCAAGAAACATCTCATAAATCCGGAGGGTATCTGCTCCGTATTCCTCACATACATCAGCCGGGTCCACTGTATTGAAGTAGCGTTTGGACATTTTTTCCACTACCGAATCCGTTCTGAACTCATTTTTATCATTGAGGGTAAATTCAGCGTCTTTATTCTGAGTACCCTTTCTGAATTTCTCCACATCCAGTACATTTGCCCTTACCCACCGCACATCCATATGGATATCCGAGTAAAGCGTTTCTTTCTCAGTATCATTCATTAAATCTGCGCTGACAAAACGATTGCTTTCTTTATGACGGTAGGCAATGGCAGAAGTTCCCTGAATCATTCCCTGATTTACCAGTTTTTTATAGGGTTCTTCTACGGATACTTTTCCGATGTCTTTGAGGAATTTTGTCCAGAAGCGGGAGTATAGTAAATGTCCGACAGCGTGCTCTGCGCCTCCAAGGTATAAATCCACCGGCATCCAGTAATCTGATTTTTTCTTTTCGGAAAAAGTCATGGTATTGTCTCTGTCAAAATACCGGAGAAAGTACCAGCTTGAGCCTGCGGCACCGGGCATTGTATTGGTTTCCCTTTCAAATCCATCCGGCAAATGCCGCCATTCCGTTGCTTTAATCAGCGGGGATTCCGGTCTTCCGGTAGGTTTAAAGTCCTCCATTTCGGGCAATTCAACCGGTAATTCGTCTTCATTTACCGGATAGTAAATTCCGTCTTTAATTTTGAAAGGTGTAGGCTCTCCCCAGTATCTCTGGCGGGACCAGATGACGTCTCTCATCCGGTAGGTGATTTGTCTTTTCCCTATACCCCGGCCTTCTATTGCCTCCAGCATTGTATCAATTGCTTTGGCTACCGTCATGCCGTTGATAAAATCAGAATTGGTCAGGATTCCGTCTTTGGCAACGTATGCTTCCGTTTCAATATTTCCTCCCTGAACCACTTCCCGTACAGGCAAGCCAAATTTTCCGGCAAACTCATAATCTCTTTCGTCGTGAGCGGGAACGGCCATAATTGCACCGGTTCCATACCCAATGAGCACATAATCCGCTATCCATACCGGGAGTTTTTCGCCACTGAAAGGATGGATTGCATAACTTCCTGTAAATACTCCGGTTTTGGTGGTGTCTGACTGACGCTCCCTTTCGGAACGATTCTTTGCCCACTTTACATAGGTTTCCACTTCGGTTTTTTGTTCCGGAGTAGTCAGGGTTTCGACCAGGTCATGCTCGGGGGCAATCACCATATAAGTGTTTCCGAAAATCGTATCGGGACGGGTAGTGAAAATCTCAAGCGTTTCGGATTTTCCCTCTATTGCATACCGGATTTGTCCGCCTTCGCTTTTGCCAATCCAGTTGGTCTGGGAGGCTTTGATGGATTCAGAAAAATCCACTGTATTAAGCCCGCTGAGCAGACGGTCGGCATAGGCTGTAATCCGCAGTACCCACTGGGGCATTTTTCTTCTCTCTACAGGATGTCCGCCTCTTTCAGATTTACCGTCCTTCACTTCGTCGTTGGCTAATACAGTACCGAGGGCAGGGCACCAGTTTACATATCCAAAAGAATGGTAGGCGAGCCGGTACTGCATGAGCACGGATTGTTTTTCCTGAGGGGTGAAATTTTTCCAGTCCGCCGCACTGAATTTATCCTTAGCGGAAGTTGCAGCGTTGATTTGCTGATTTCCTTCTGCTTCAAAGACCTGCTCCAGCTCCGTTATGGGCCGTGCCTGCTGAGTATCGTTGCAATAGTAATGCCCGAACAGCTGAAGGAATATCCACTGAGTCCACTTATAGTAATCTTTGTCGGAAGTTCTGAGTACGCAATCAGGGTCGTATGAAAATCCGAGCAGGGACATCTGCTCCCAGTACCGTTTTGCGTTTTCCTCTGTGGTAATAGCAGGATGTACGCCTCTTTCTATTGCGTATTGCTCTGCCGGAAGCCCGAAAGCGTCAAATCCCATCGGATGTAATACATTGAATCCTTTGGCTCTTTTGTACCTTGCAATGATATCCGTAGCAATATATCCGAGCGGATGTCCTACATGAAGCCCCGAGCCGGAAGGATACGGAAACATATCCAGTACATAATATTTGGGTTTATCAGAAGGGTTTTTATCTATGATAAAGGTTTTCTTTTCCCTCCAGTATTGCCGCCATTTTTGTTCAATTCCCCGATGATGATATTGTCCCATGATTTTTTTCTGTTTTGGGCACAAAAGTACGAAAAAACAGCAGAAGAATGGTGGTTTCAGTTTGAAAAATATTTCAGAGTAAATCATCTCCGGAAGTGTGTATCGTATTTTTTAAAAAAACCGAAAACAAAATCCCGTAAAAAGAGGCTTTTATCCTTCCTTTTACGGGACGTCACTACGGGTTGTATCAAAATTTAGAAGGAGCTGGTAATCGAAAGCATAAATCCGTTGGAGGCAGGGACCACCCGGCATACTCCGCCTACACACAATAATCCTTCCCTTTGCCGTCCGTATCCTACGGAAATCCGATGGGAGTCTTTTACATAGGCAAACTGACCGGTAAAATAATGTGCTCTTCTTTCTTTAATCGGATTGCCGTAATTCCACTCATCAAACACGGTGAAGTACCAGTGAGGAGAAACGGAAAGTTCCAGCAGGGCAAGGCCCCAGTTTCCCATATCCCGGTACTGATCTTTTTTGGGAATCAGCATGTGCTGAAGTTCTGCCCTTAATGCAAGATTGTCCGAAATGGAATAACTGTTTTCGAGTACGACAATATGGGAGCGAATCGTTCCGTATTCTACATTGGAGGAAGAGAACTGCACCACGTCTTTATTGTAAGCGAAATAAATATAGGTCAGCGCCTGAGAGAATTTATCGGTCCAGTCTTTTGCAACCTCTACGTTCAGGTCTCTGAAGAAAACTTTGTCACTGGAAGGAAGGAACTTCGAACTGTAGGTGCGACTTTTGTCCAGGGTATCTCCCTGAGCATTCAAAATCAGCAGATGAGTAGTATCGAGTCCATTTACGCCGGCAAGATTCACATTAAAAGTCCAGGGATGTTCGTCTCCGATTTTTTTCATGAGGTTCAGCTGCCCGCCGAATTCCCCGTTAGGCTGAGTAGCGTAGGGATATAACGTAGGCAAACGGTAGGTATGCGTTTTGGTAATCGGAGGGAGAAAACTCAGGGTTTGAGCGTTGATTGTGGCGAGCCTGTCGGAGCGGAAGTCCATATTGTCCACCCTTTTTGCGCTAAAGTTGGCAGAAAACCCATGAGTAGAATAGCTGGCATTCATATAAATAAGGTTTCCGGGATTATAGTTAAATCCGTTGGTTGCGTCTGGGTCATTGATTTTATATGCACCCTCGGTATCAAAGTGTATTTTTTTAAAATTATAGCTCATTCTTCCGGAGAATGCCGTAACGTTTTCAGGTAAAACGAGGGTAACATCATCGTCACGCTGATATTTGGAGACAACACTCGCTCCAATGGCAATTTTATGTTTGCTCTCTTTCATCCCACTGAAAGCCTGATTCAGCATCACATCTGCGTCTGCTGCGCGGATTACAGCTTTTGAACGATCCCAGAAAGCTCTTTGTTTTCCCAGAATTCCCGTTAATACAATGCCTTTGTGGGGTTTTATTTTGGCTCTCAGTCCGTCAATGGAGTTGTCGATTCCCAGAGTCCATTCCTGATAGGCACGCAGGATGCTTCCTTTTCCAAACTGCTCATAAAAATTTCCAACTGTGATATCAATAAACTCGCCGTTATAGCGGATAAAGCGGTAGGGAATTCCTTGTCCTGTATAGCGCAAATCGAATCCGAGTAAAGGATTCTGATACATTTCATATCTGGCTCCTGCTTCGAATTTTCCTCTTTTGTAAAGAAGCTGAAGGTAGGTATTGGAGAGGATTTTTTCCGGTTTTGATACCGCATTGATTGCAGAGTCCGGTAAAGTATATTGTACGTCAGACTGAAGGCTTCCATGAATCGTACCTATATCTACTTTTTTTTCCTGAGCGATGCTTAAAGAATAAAATCCCTGGGCAAAAACAAAAATTGCGGAAATGAATATCTTTTTAATCATTGTATGAAAACAGTAAAAGTAAAAGAAATGATTTTTCGGGACAAAGCTAAAATAATTTTATTACAATTGATTAAAATATCTGAAAACTTACCTGTTTGGGGTAATCCTTCCCCGGTCTGTACGGGAGTTTTTATTGATTCTGTGGCAGTTTTTGTGGAAAGCCGGTATTGTATAAAGCGGGATTTTTCTCCATAAAGCAGGGTTTAAACCCCTGTTTTATGGAGAAATGGAGAAAGTCCACAAGAATTACCAGCCTTTTATTTTCTTTCTAATCTGAATTTTAGATCACCAGCAGCCAGCCAAAAGTAAAGGCAAAAAGCAGCAGGAGTAAAGCCGCTATACTGAATGCAATACCCAATCCGGAAGCGGTTTGTCTTTTTTTGGAAAATTCGCCCTGTGTCCCTAAGGCGGTGATTCCGAAAATCAGGGAAAAAAGACTCCCCAGTGCGCTGATTCCTCCGAATACGATGGTGCTCAGCAGGCTAAAAAAGACAGAGGTTACATAAGCACTGCTGAGGGTGGAGATACAAATCCCGATAATGGGAATGCATACGATTTCGAGCACTACGGCAGAAGAGAGATACAGGAATAACAGAAATCCTACAGCCCCCAAAACGCCTGTCAGCAAAGCAATAATTCCTAAAATCAGGGAAACGGTAGCGAGCCAGTTTCCGTCTTTTTCTTTTAAAAACGCATGGATTTTTTCTTTGACTGAGGAAGTCCGGGGAGAGGGTGAAAGTGACTGAGGAGCAGCACTGACTGTGCTGATGTTTTTGGGAGCAGCCCCCGTAAGGCCTACAAAGAGTACCGGGAGAATCAACAGGAAAAATAAAATTTGTTTCATAATGTTCATATTGAGGTTTAATCCGGATAATAAAAGTAAACCCATCACCCGGTGGAATGGAAATTCTCCCTCAAAGATACAATATTTTTATAAATGAGGAATAAATTTCCGGTATTTCATCCGGAAACCCCGGGAATCCTGCCTTACAGGGGAGAAGCGGAAGGGGTGAGATACCGGTCAATTACAAAGTGCTGAATGGTGAGTAGCTGATTTTCCCCTTCTACCCACCCAAAATAATTGTTTTTGTTTTCCTGACGGAGGAAAAGATGGATTGTCCGGATTTTTCCGTCAGAATCTTTCAGCGTAAGGTCTATATCAGGATGGGGCAATGCCTCAAGTTCTGCTTTTTTTCCGGGGAATTTGGCATCCGCAAATGATTCTGCATATACTTTTCCTTTGTATGCAGAGAAATATCCGTTTACGACTTCTGCGGGGGCGGGCTTTTGATTCAGCATCCACAGGCTGTTGATATTCTCTCTGGTAAAGGAAAAGGAAATTTCCGGTTTCCAGTGGTGAGTAACGGTAACCGAAAGCAGGTTTTCCGGTTTGGCTTCAAAAAGTACATTCTCACGCCAGGCATCGGGTTCAAGGGGAAAACGGGCATTGAGGTATCCTTTATAGCCGGGTACCGATACTACATAGGCAACGTCTGAGTGCTGAAGGCGCATGATGGAGCCTTCGTGGGTTTTGAATTCATGTCCGAGCTGATAGGCTTTCATCCGGGAGGCCCCGGCAAAAATTTCCACATTCAGATGAAAGTCATTGAGGGCTTTGATGGCAGATTCATTGCCTTTATCCTTGAATTTTTCTTTTACCTTTAATTGCGAAAGGGTTTTAAAAAAGTAATGTAGCTGAGGCTCCAGTACGGGATATTTTCCATTCAGTATCCATTTTCCTTCTTTGTTTTTTTCCAGCGTAAGCGGGGGTTTATTTTGCCCCTTCTCTACGGGAGTCATCATAATCCGGGTAATAGCAGTAGTATCCGTTACCGCAAATTCGCCTTCTTTAAAACTGCTGTTTCCTCTGTTTCTGAGTAAGTACCATGCGGAAAGCCCGAGTAAAACCAGAAATAAAAAAAGAAAAAGATTATTGCGGGAAGATTTCATTGTAATGGTTTTTTGTAAGAATAAGTTTCAAATGGAGTTTGCTATTCTCCGGATGAAAGAAACAGGAAAAGTGCTCTTTTATCCTGATTTTCCTTTAGCCGGTGCAAATATAGGGATTTGAAAGTAAATGTAAAAAAAATGTATTCGGCGGAATATTATCCCTACGCTGTAATACTGAAATGAGGTTTTGCATGCAAAGGGTTTTTTATTTCACGCAAAGCCGCGGGGAGCGCAAAGAAAGAGGAGGTTCTTCCCAACACCCTCAGCGACTTTGCGCCTCTGCGAGAAACTCAGTACACTCCCCGGTTATTGTTTAGAATAACCTAAAAAAGCAGCCCAGTAAAATAATTTTGCACAAAAACCATGATAAAAATCATGTTTTTTCATGATAATTATCATAGTTTCTGAGATTTTGGCCCAGTAACTTTGCAGCAGAATTCGCAATCGTACGCTTTTCCGGATAATCCGGGAGGAGAAAAAGAGGAGAATTTTATTCATTATCTTTCACATATTAACCATTTTAATCAGTATGAAAAAAATCTTTTTATCATTGTTGTTTGTAATGGGAATTTCTGTTTCTGTTGTCTGGGCACAGCAGAAGGAATCTCCCGGCATGATTGTTCCAGACACCGGAACAGACCTGCACTATACGCTGATTCCTTCAGCGGACGGAGCGTGGGGTTTTGCGGTATATGACGGAGAGCGGTTACTGTTGTATCAGCCTGTGATTGTGCTCAATGCCTCAGAAGAACCCCTCAGGGACAAAACGCAGGCGGAGAGACTTGCGCAACTTGCAACTGAACGAATCCGCAAGGGGGGAAACCCGGAGGCGGTGGATGAGGAAACGCTGAAGACTATCAATTGATTTACTTGAGAAATAAATAAACTTAATATTTTAAGAAATTATGAAATTAGTTACTTATAGAATTTCTTTTTTGAAATTAATGACATTATTAACATTACTATTAAAGGTGGGTGATAATTATTCCCAACTAGTTAGTGGTAATGCCTTTTTACAGGGAAACTATTTAGAAGTGGGCATTGCCCCTTGCGGATCGTTTGGTTCAAGTGTAAATGCTCCGTCAGGATATCATCCAAGGGGTTCTGGGGGGTTGCTAGGTTTTGTCTCTGACCCTGCTCAGGATGGGTGGAGTACAGGATTTCCGGATTATGTAGGAGATTACTTTTTACCAGGTACCCCTGAAGAAGGATGGGGTATAACAATGAATGGGAGTAATTATAATAATAATCTTATTTGTGGCACAAATCAGATTACAGGTACTTTTATTAGTTACTCTAATAGTGGAGGTGAGGTAAGTGCAGTGTGGCAGGGTAGTATTAATGGTTTAAGCATTAGTTCAAGAACCTATGTGCCTCTAAATTCTTTATATTTTGTTACAGAAGTTACTATAACTAATACCTCTGCCAGTACGGTTAACAATTTGTATTATATGAGGAATGTAGATCCAGACCATGGAGTCCCAACTCCAGGTGCGGGTGGGTCGTTTACTACTCAGAATACAATTGTAGATCAAAATCCGAATGCGTGTAATAAAGCGTCGGTTTCTGCTTTAACAACCTCGGGTTCAAATTATTTGGGACTAGGCTCAATTGATTCAAGAGCAAGAGTGACCCTTGGAGGTTTTAGTAATAGAAGTGCATATGAAATTTGGAATGGGTTGGGACTATCGACATCGGGGAGCCAGACGAATGATATTGCGATATCTATCGCATTTAACTTGGGTAATCTTACTCCTAATGCAAGCACTAGTTTTGCCTATGCTTATATTTTGAGTTCGGCAGAGCTTAATCAGGCTTTAGCAGCAACAAATATTAATTTTAATCTTAATGGGATTAATGTATCTTCGGGAAACACTTCAGATATTTGTTCTGGGACTCCAATACCTATTGATTTAACGAATACTGGTACCTATACCACTTGGACATGGTCACCATCAACTGGATTAAATACAACTACAGGAACTTCCGTATTAGCAACAATATCTAGCCCAATTACTTATACAGCTAGTGGCAGTGGGGTGTGCGGTACCGTATCACTTACATTGCCTCTAAATCCGGTAATTTTACCTGTTCCTGGGAATGCGGGTACTATCAATGGACCTTCTTCATATTTCATTGGACAAACAGGTATTACCTATAGTATATCGCCGGTATCAAATGCAACTTATTACAATTGGCAGCTACCTCCTGGGGTTACTGTAACTTCTCCTTCATCCACTTCAAATTCAATAACATTTAATGCATCTAACTCAGGATGGTGTGGTAATATATCCGTCCAGCCTGCAAATGTTTGTGGTGTAGGTCTTTCGTCTTCAATATTTGTTTTAGGTGGTGACAATACCCCTCCCTCAATTACTTGTCCGGGTGCTCAATCGCTTACCCTTAGCCCTGGTTGTAGTGTAACTTTACCAGATTATACTACGTTGGCTACCTTTTCAGATAATTGTGGCGGAACAGTGTCAGTTACACAGTTACCGGCAGCAGGAACCTCTGTTTCGGGAATGGGGGCAACCACCGTTACTTTAACAGCAATCGATGCAAGTTTGAATACGGCTACTTGTAGTTTTGTAGTTACCAAAGTGGACAATCCGGTAGTCCTTAGCCTTACCGGCAATGAATGTGCTCCACAGTCGGTATCGGGAACGATTGGTTGTAGCGATGCCTGTAACCTCAGATCCGGGAATGACAAACAGGTAGCAGTAACGATTCCTTCAGCGGGAACGTGGGTATTCAGTTTGTGTAATTCCTCCCCGGGTTTTGATTCGTGGATGTATCTGAGTAACAGCCTTTGCGGGAGCAGTATCGCAAACAACGATAATTCCTGCGGTCCTTTGTCTCAGATTACCTATACTTTTTCAGGGGGAACTTACCCGAGAACGGTGTATATTGATGTGGAGGGTTATACGGGCCTGAGTTCGGGTTTACCCTTTACGCTGACGGTAAGCAAGACCCTCCAGCCTCTGACGATATCCTGGCCTTTACCGTCACAAACAGTCAGTCTGGGGAATAACTGTGAGGTATCCCTTCCGGATTATACTGCTTCGGCTACTACTTCCGGTGGACATGGGGTGAGAACCGTAACCCAGGATCCGGCTCCGGGAACCCTTGTAACGGGAATCGGAAGTCAGACCATTACACTGACGGTTACGGATGAGTGTCTGGCTACCAATACCAGTAGCTTTACCTTAAACCGGGTGGATAATACGGCTCCGGTCACTCCGGTCCTAACGGATGTAACAGTAGGAGAATGTGAAGGTACCCCCCCCAGCCCTACTACAAGCGATAACTGCGCGGGAACGGTAACCGGAACTACGACTACCTCTTTCCCGATAACGACTCAGGGAACCACGGTAGTAACGTGGACCTTTAGCGATGGAAACGGAAACAGTACCACCGCAACCCAGAATGTAATCGTGGATGATATCACGGCTCCTTCTTTCAGTGGCTGTCCTGCCAATGCAGGCGGGCTTTTTGCGGTAGCGAGTACGTGCGCCACCCCTTATACATGGACTGCGCCTGTAACTTCAGATAACTGTAGCGGATACAGCGTAAGCTGGACCATCAGCGGTGCTACAACCGACGCCGGCAGCGGATTGCTGAATACGCATTCCTTCAATGTAGGGGTCTCTACGGTAACCTATACAATTATTGATATCGGAGGCAACGCAACCAATTGCTCCTTTACGGTTACGGTACAGGATATAGAAGCCCCTGTTTTCTCATCCTGTCCGGGCAATATCAATGTAACGAATGCGCCGGGTTTATGCGGAACGCTTGTGGTTTATCCAACGCCTGTGGGTACGGATAACTGCCCCGGAGCTACTAACGCTCAGACCTCAGGTCTTCCTTCGGGCTCTCTCTTTCCTGTGGGAACGACTACCAATACCTTTGTGGTAACTGCCGCGAACGGTCAGTCTGCTACCTGCAGCTTTACGGTTACGGTACTGGATAATGAAAATCCGGTGATTACTTGTCCGGGTAATATTTCTGTCAATAATGACCCGGGGGTGTGTGGTGCTACGGTAACCTATGCGACTCCTGTTGGCACAGACAACTGTCCCGGTGCTACAACGGTTCAGACTACAGGACTTGCAAGCGGTTCGGTTTTCCCGCTGGGAAGCACGACGAATACCTTTGTGGTAACGGACGCTTACAATCATACGGCTCAGTGCAGCTTTACGGTAACGGTTACGGATAACGAAGCCCCAACGGTAAGTTGTCAGAATATCACAGTATCTTTAGACGCAAGCGGAAATGCAAGCATTACTACCAATGATGTATATTCAGCGGGCAACGACAATTGCGGAACGGTTAATCTGGTTTCCGTAGTTCCCGCTTCGTTTACCTGCGCCAATATCGGTCAGAATACGGTTTTACTGACCGTAAACGACGGACACGGCAATACGGCTACCTGCAACGCAACCGTAACGGTAGAAGACAATATCCCTCCAACGGTAAGTTGTCAGAATATCACCGTTCAATTAAATACAATCGGAAATGCAAATATTAGTACAGGCGATGTATATGGAACAGGCAATGACAACTGCGGAACGATTAACCTGGTTTCCGTATCTCCTACTTCGTTTACCTGCGCCAATATCGGACAGAATACGGTTTTACTGACCGTAAACGACGGACACGGCAATACTGCAACCTGTAATGCAACGGTAACGGTAGAAGACAACGTACCACCGGTAGCAGTTTGTCAGAATATCACGGTCTCCCTAAACGCTTCGGGTAACGTAAGCATAACCGCCGCCCAGATAGACAACGGCAGCAACGACGCTTGCGGGATTCAAAGTGTATCGGTTTCCCCGACTTCGTTTACTTGTGCCAATATCGGAGCCAATACGGTAACGCTTACCGTAACGGATATCCACAATAATACAACTACCTGCAACGCAACGGTAACGGTGGAAGACAATATTGCACCAACGGTAAGTTGTCAGAATATTACGGTGTCCCTCGACGCAAATGGAAGTGCAAGCATTACTACAATGAATGTATATGATTCCGGCAATGACAATTGCGGAACGGTAAATCTGGTATCTGTGGTTCCTTCGACCTTTACTTGCGCCAATATCGGACAGAATACGGTTTTACTGACCGTAAACGACGGACACGGCAATACGGCTACCTGCAACGCAACGGTAACGGTAGAAGACAATATGGCTCCCAATGCACTCTGTCAGAATGTGACGGTTCAACTCGACAATAACGGAAATGCTTCTGTTACAACTACTCAGGTTAATAATGGCAGCAATGACAATTGCGGAACGGTAAATCTGGTATCGGTAGTTCCTTCGACCTTTACCTGTGCCAACCTTGGAAGCAACCCCGTTGTGCTTACGATAAATGACGGTCATGGCAATACTGCTACCTGCAACGCAACGGTAACGGTTCAGGATAATATAGCACCAACGGTAAGTTGCCAGAATATTACGGTATCACTCGACGCAAGCGGAAACGTTAGCATTACGCCCAATGATGTGTATGCATCGGGCAACGACAATTGCGGAACGATTAACTTGGTTTCTGTAGTTCCTTCTACCTTTACCTGTGCCAATAAAGGGAATAATACGGTCGTGCTTACCGTAAACGACGGAAATGGCAATACTGCAACCTGTTCGGCTACGGTAACGGTTCAGGATAATATGGCTCCTGTGATTACCTGTCTGCCTGACCTTACGATTAATAGTTTCCCTTTTCAATGCGGCATTCCGGTTACCTTCCCAACTCCAACCGTTACGGACAACTGTCCGATGTGTACCACTCCGGTTAGTATTTCCGGATTTACTGCACTGGGAACTTACAACGGCCACAGTTACTTTAAATCCAATACTAACTACAGCTGGATAGCTGCAAAAAATGATGCGATTGCAAGGGGCGGACATTTGGTTTCTATCAATAATGCAGCGGAACAATCCTTTATTCAGAGCAATATCGGCGCAGGCTATGTATTTTGGACGGGTTTAAATGATATTGCAACCGAAGGGAGTTATGTATGGGCAAACGGGGATCCGGTTACTTATACAGCATGGTGCCCCGGAGAGCCCAATAATCAGGGAAATGAGGATGGTATCATCATGTTCCCTGCCGCAGGCGGCTGCTGGAATGATATGCCTACAAGCAATTCTACTCAATACATTCTGGAGTTTGACTGTATCAACAATGTAATCCCAACGCAGACAGCCGGAATTCCAAGCGGTGGATTTTATCCGGTGGGAACCACCACCAATACCTTTAGTATTACGGATTACTCCGGTAATGTGGGTACCTGCAGTTTTACGGTAACGATAGTGGATGCAACGCCTCCGGTATTATCGGGTGTACCAGCCAATACTATCGTCCCCTGTGATAATGTACCAGCTCCTGCTACGGTAACTGCCTCCGATAATTGTACTTCCAATCCGGCAGTAACCCTCAATACAGTAAATACTCAGGATGCAAATCCGGCCAATATCGGTCATTACAATTACACGATTACGCATACCTGGTCCTCCACAGACGGAGCGGGAAATACGGCTACGGCTTCTCAGGTAATCACGGTTCAGGATGCTACGCCTCCGGTATTGGTGGGTGTGCCTTCAAACGGAAGCGCAAGTTGCAGCAATATCCCTGTTTTGCCTACAGTAACAGCAACCGACAACTGTGACCCGTCTCCGGTAGTCACGCTCAATACCGTAAGTACTCAGGACCCCAACCCTGCCAATACCGGTCATTACAATTACACGATTACCTATACGTGGACTGCAACGGATGTAGCGGGTCTGACGACCACTTCGATTCGTACGCTTACCGTAAGTGACGGTACTGCGCCAATCCTGTCCGGTGTACCTTCCGGTACAACAGCAAGCTGCGATAATATTCCTGCTCCGGCAGCAGTAAGCGCGACGGACAATTGTGACCCGGCTCCGGTAGTCACGCTCAATACGGTAAGTACTCAGAATGCAAGTCCTTCAAATGTAGGGTATTATAATTATGTCCTTACTTACAGCTGGACCGCAACCGATGTGGCCGGCAACAGCAGTGTGGCCACTCAGACAATAACGGTAAGTGATCAGACTCCTCCGGTTCTTTCCGGAGTTCCTTCCCCCGGAGGAAACTACGTAGCAAGTTGTGATGCAGTTCCTGCTCCGGTTACGGTAACGGCAACCGACAACTGCGACCCGGCACCTGTGGTAACGGTGTCTTCGTCCTCTACACAAGACCCCAATCCGGCAAATGTTGGACACTATAATTATGCCCTGACCTATACCTGGACAGGAACAGATGTAGCCGGAAACAGCGTATCGGGTTCACAGACGATTCAGATTAGTGACCAGACCAATCCGGTTGTCCCTGTACTGAATGATATTATAGCAGAATGTACAACTACCGTACCTGTGCCAGCTACTGTGGACAATTGTACGCCCGGACTTATCAGCGGAACCACAAATGACCCGCTGACTTATACCACTCAGGGTACTTATACCGTAAACTGGGTATTTACCGATGTGGCCGGAAACAGTACTTTTGTACCGCAAACGGTGATTGTGGATGACGTAACGGCACCTTCCTTCAGCGGATGTCCTTCCAACTCAGGCATTCTTACCGCCCTCAACGGTACCTGTGCTGCACCTTATTCCTGGACAGCCCCTGTTCCTTCGGATAACTGTAGCGGATACAGCGTAAGCTGGACCATCAGCGGCGTTACCACTGGCGCAGGCAGCGGATTACTGAGCAATTACTCCTTTAATGTGGGCGTTTCTACGGTAACCTATACGATTATGGATGTGGGGGGAAATACAGCAGTCTGTTCCTTTACCGTAACGGTAAATGATACTCAGGTACCTCAAATTACCTGCCCGAACAGCACAACGATTCCTGCTGCCAATGGTCAGTGTTTGGTATTTGCACAGAATATTACTCCGGTTTATTCGGATAACTGCGGAATCCTGAAACTTACCTACACAAAAGTGGGCTCCACGAACAGCGTTTCTGCTTCAACCGGGATTAACAGCGCAAGCAATACCCCCTTTAATGTAGGAACGACAGTAGTAACCTATACCGTTACAGATGTAAACAACAATACAAGCAGTTGTTCCTTCCTGGTGCATGTCATTGATACACAATTACCTTCGCTTACCTGTCCTTCGAACAAAACGGCAGTAACCGAACCGGGTCTGTGTTCTGCGACGGTAAACAGTCTGGGAATTACTTCTGCAAGTGATAACTGTGGAATTCTTCATATTACATGGGCCGTTACCGGGGCTACCACCCTGAATTCTCAGGCAACGGGAATCAACAATGCGAGCGGGAATGTATTCAACTCAGGCGTTTCTACGGTTACCTATACGGCCACGGATGTAAACGGCAATACCAATACCTGTTCCTTCACGGTAACGGTAAATGACAATCAGAACCCGGTAATTACCTGTCCGGTTCCACAGCCATTTTATACCAATAGTCCGGGTCAGTGTGGCGCGTTAATCAACAACCTGAGTGCAACCTTCACGGATAACTGCGGGATTCAGTCAGTAACCTGGGCTAAAGGAGGCGCAACCGTTGCTACCTCTCCGACTACGGGTATCAACGATGTAAGCGGTACCTTCTTCAATACAGGGGTTACTACCGTAAACTATCTGGTAACGGATGTAAATAACCGGACTTCCAGTTGTACTTTCCAGGTGAAAGTAACTGACAGTGAAGCTCCTTCCATCACCTGTCCTTCGCCTGTTCAGGTACAGAATGACCACGGATTCTGTTATTCAGTGGTTTCAGGCCTGACTCCTTCTTACACCGATAACTGTGCAGTCACCCGTCTGAGATGGGCTAAATCAGGAGCCACAGGGGGAAGTTCTCCTTCGGTGGGTATCAATGATGTAAGCGGCACCTACTTTAATGTAGGGGTTACGACAGTGGTATATACAGCGGTGGATGCTGCCAATAATCAGTCCACCTGCTCCTTTACGGTAACGGTAACGGATACAGAAGCACCAGTAGTAACCTGCCCGGCCAATGTAACCGTAAATGCACCATTGGGTCAGTGTGCAGTCAATGTATCGGGACTTGCGGCTGCCTACTCCGACAACTGTAATATTCTGAAAGTAACCTGGGAACAAACAGGAGCCACGAATGCGGTTTCCCCTCAGTCGGGTATTCAGAATGTGAGCAATAAAGTATTCAATGTGGGGGTAACGGTGGTAACCTATTACGTAACTGACACCCATGGAAATACTACATCCTGCTCTTTCACAGTAACGGTGACAGACAATCAGCCTCCGGTACTGAGCTGTCCTGGCAATATCACAACCAGTGCGTCCAGTACGGCCTGCGGAAGGGTACTGACTGCAATCGGAGCAACAGCAAGCGACAACTGCGGGCTTACCTCGCTTACCTGGGTTGCAAGCGGAGCAACAAATGCCGCTTCTCCTTCTACGGGTACTCATAACGCAAGCGGTACTTTCTTCAATACCGGTCTGACCACAGTAATCTATACTGCGACAGATATCAATAATAATACTTCTTCCTGTTCCTTCACGGTGAATGTGGTGGATAATTCAGGGCCTCAGCCTGTGATGGCAACGCTCCCGGTAATGACCGATCAGTGTAGCATTACGCTTAGCCCTCCAACGGCAGTGGACAATTGCAGCGGAACAATCACCGCGACTACGACTCAGCCACTGACCTATACCGCAGAAGGGAATTATGTGGTAACCTGGACTTACACAGACGCTTTGGGAAATACCACGACTCAGCAGCAGAGTGTAATCATCAATGACCTTACAGACCCGGCTCCGGATATGGCAGTTCTGCCGGTAATCAATGGAATCTGCAGTGCCACGGCAACGACAATCCCCACCGCTACGGACAATTGTGCCGGAGTGATTCAGGGAGTGGCTCAGGGTCCGACTACGTTTGCTACCAATGGTACGCATACCATTACATGGGCATTTGATGATGGCAACGGAAACGTGGCAACTCAGCAACAAACGGTAGTAGTAAACGGAACGGTAACTGTAACGGCAAGTGCCAATACTCCGCTTTGTACCGGGGTAAACCTGAATCTGTCTGCGAGTGCACCGCTTGCCGGGTCATTTACCTGGTCAGGACCCAACGGATACAGCAGTACTCAGCAGAATCCGACCATCAGCGCAACGCCTGCAAGTGCTTCGGGCAATTATGGGGTGAACTTTGTGTCACAGGTAAATCCGGGCTGTACAGGCAGTGCAACGGTGAATGTTTCTGTGGGCAGTATTCAGCTGGCATTGACCCCCAATCCTACCAACGGAACGGTACTGAATGCAAATATTGCATACTGTAACCCACCGTACACGCTTTACTACCGTAAATTACAGTCGGGGGTAAACTGGTCCGTTATGTCAGTATCCGGTCAATCCACCGTCATCACAGGGCTTCAGCCTGCTACTTTGTATGTGGCTTACGTAGTGGACGCTTCAGGAAGTACAAGCCCGATTGTCAGTGCGACTACTTCCGGTACACAGAGTTGTGGCGCTGCGCCTGTGATTACCGCAGTAAACAATTGTGGGGTAATCAATATCTCATGGACAGGCAATTATGCTCAGTATAATTCCTACATCCGTCAGGTAAGTCCTACACTGGGTGGTTCGAACAGTATTTACACGGCACTGAATAGCAGAACCTATACAGTACCGGCTTCGCTTTATGGTTCTACATTTGAAATCAGCGTATTCGGAATGTGTGGGAATCAATATACACCTGCGGCAACGCCTGTGTATGTAACGGTACCTGCTCCGACTCCGGCTGCACCTGTACTGAGCTTCCCGAACGTAACCTGCAATAGTATTACTACAACCTGGGCTGCGGTTCCGGGAGCGGTGAACTACAACGTAAGGATAAAGAATACGGTAACCAATACCACTTTCGTTAATGCCTTTACGACCAATACCACCTATATAAGAACAGGACTTGCCTCGAATTTCACCTATGAAATCAAGGTTATCCCGATAGGATGTGCGGGAGCGGGTACATCGTCTCAGCCTTACAATGTAACGACCTGCAGCGGAACCATCAGCAAGACTCAGTCACAGGAAGTACAGGAAGCTACTAAACCGCTTACCGGTGACTTTACCCTTGCGAGCCTTGCAGCCTATCCGAACCCCAATGACGGGAACTTTACAGTGGATATCACCAATGTCCCTCAGGACGTGGAAGAAATTCTGCTGGAAGTATCCAATATGCTGGGTCAGGTAGTCTATACGGAAAAGGTAAAACCCGAAAACGGACTCTCCAAAACGGCCATCCGTTTGGAAGACTCCAATACCAAAGGCACCTACTTCCTCAGAGCAATCTCGGATAAAGGGGTCATAATGACTAAAATCATCCGGTATTAAGCCCTGAAAGTGGGTTAAAAATCAAGCCGCTCTCCGAAAGGGGAGCGGCTTTTTTTTATGCGGGGTGCCAGTCAGAGACTGGATTTTATGATTTTCCTGCAAGTCGCCCTTCGGAAGACTTGCAGGAACGAAGGGATGGAAGGGATTTGCATGGGCGGGAAATTCTGAGCCGGGTTCTTACGGGGGAGAAAACAACTATTTCGGTTGGAAGTCTGGGGGAAGGGGTGTATATTTACAGAATTGAAACGGATAAAGGAGAGTATTATGGGAAATTGGTTATTCAGCGATAGGGAGAAAGGGTATCCCGTTTTGAATGGCGGAAACCCAACGGGTTTGCCTTTGGCTGCGTTTGCGCCGTTGCGCTCCGCTTCGCTCAGGCAACGGCACTAAGCGGGTTTTATGCTGGGTAGTTTGTAATTACCTGCAAGTTGCCCTTCGGAAGACTTGAAGGAAGGGGGACAGAGGGGTATTTCTTGAAAAACGATGGTCATTTCTCAACTCATCGTCTCGATTTCGTGAGTCATCGACTCAATTTCTCAACTCATCGTCTCGATTTCTTGAGTTATCGTCTCAATTTCTTGAATCATTGTCTCGATTTCGTGAGTCATCGACTCAATTTCTCAACTCATCGTCTCGATTTCTTGAGTTATCGTCTCAATTTCTTGAATCATCGTCTCGATTTCGTGAGTCATCGTCTCAATTTCTTGAATCATCGTCTCGATTTCGTGAGTCATCGACTCAATTTCGTGAGTCATTGGGTTGGATGTGGGAGACGTTTTGTGAAACGTCTTTACCGGAGGAGGGCAATTTTGTTATTTACAATTAAGTATTTAAAAAAAAGTAGAAAAAAAATTTGGTTTTATCAATAACATTATTTACCTTTGGAGTGCTTATTGGTGAGCCTGCCCGCAAATGTGTTTTTGTTTTATTTTTAAATATTTATGTATCATGAAAAAACGAGATTTTACCAATCAAAGAAGGCTGAAAGAAGCCTTTTCCGGCGCGGTTTCCCTGCTTGGGGAGACATTGTACTCACTTGTGAATAGTTCACAGGGGGGGGAATTACGAAAAATTAAAGTAATTGTATGTGCTATGGTTAGTGTGTTTTATTTCCAAAATATGAATGCGAATCATCTTACTGGTGCAGACTTATGGTATGAATGCTTGGGTAATGATATGTATCAGATTTATCTTACTCGTTATCATGATTGCGATAACACGAATCCTACCCCACCACCTAATCACATTACTGGCTTTGGTGGAACGGTCACTATTGAGGGAGTAGGGTGTTCGCCAGGGACAGTGATGCCTGCTTTTTCTCCTTTTACGTTGGTTGGGACTGATATTTTAGATGCTGTTTGTCCTAATATGTCAACTAAGTGTCACTGTGGGGGAAGCAACATAAAGGGAATAATAGCATTAATGTACACTGCTACAATAGACTTATCCGGCATAAACTGTAATGGGGTAAATATTGATTTTGGGATGACATCCTGGGATAATGACCCCTCCGGTGGAGGTATTTTAGTAAACGGAGCAGGCGGAAATGTGTTGTATTTAGATAATATTTTTATTAATCTTCAGGCAAGCCCTTGTAATAACTCTCCGATACTGAATGTTCCGGACACGTATCAGATTTGTTGTAATGACACCGCAATAATCAGCTTTCAGGCTACAGACCCTGACGGGGATCAATTAACGTACAATTTGATTGATTGCACTCAGGGGCCGGGAACTTCCGTAACTTATACAGGTTTATATAGTGGAACAATCCCTTTGGGAGATTCCACTGGGCTAGGAGATGCTACGTTAGATCCTGTAACCGGTGAGCTTACCCTGCAATCGAATGGCGACCTCTGCAATGGATTGAATCCTATGCTACAATTTGGTACCACGGTTTGTATAGAAATTATTGAAACCCGGTTAATAAACGGGCAAATGGTAATTGTAGGGAGGACGCTTAGGGATTTAGAGGTTGTAATCGGGGGGTGTCCTGTAAATCAAGCTCCGGAGGCACTTCTTGTAACGAATGTAACGGGTGCTTATTTTGATTCTAATAATCAGCAGCCTCCGGTATATGATTTTTATCTGTGTCCGAATGATACGTTTTCTTTTTGGTTTACGATTATTGACCCGGATGTTTTGCTGGCAACAGGGTTAAATATGACTCACTCTCCGCTGAATGGAATAGGAATGTTTCCGCAACCGGGAGGAGCAGTCACAAACCAACTCACGGCCGCTTTTCCTCCTGGTAATTGTGGGCTTCCTCCCAATGTATTACCAGGCTTTTTTGTTTGGACGGGGAATGGCACTCCCGGCGTTTATACATTAGAGATATATGGGTCGGATAACGGGTGTATGAATGCTGCAATTGATACGTTTATATTTAATTTTCATGTCATCAATAATCAGGATTTTACGATTGATAAAAGAGCTGTTAATACTCCTGCTTCGGGTTTGTATGGACCGGGTGACCTGGTAGAATATGAAATTACGGTTCAGAACACTTCCACTACTTTTCCTTTAACCAACATTGTCGTCAATGATGAGATTCCGTTTGGATTGGATATTGGAAGTTTTAATCCGATTAATTTTCCTTCGCCCCCAACCTTTAATGGAAACCTTATGAGTACCCTAATTCCTTCCTTAGCTGCGGGACAAAGCATTACGTTTAGTTATACTATTAATATAGATAACTTTACCGCAGCAGATACTTGTTTTCCCTCTTCGATTGTGAATTGTGCGGATATTGTGGATGCGAATTATCTGGTATGTGATACTCTTTCGGAGTGTGATACGATATATATTCAGAATCCATTTTATCTCATTACGATGTTGCCCAATACTACCGCTAATGATATGGTCGCTACTTTTAGTATTCCTTATAACCCGGGATCGGGTTCTTACGAGGTTATTAATCAAAATGTAGATTTGCTGGGGGATTTTACCATAGATTTACCAGTTAGGTTCATAAACTGCCGGATACGGGTGGCTCCTCAGGCCACAATCACTACTATCAAGCGTTTGTGGTTGGATAATACGCATCTCTTTGCCTGTGAGGAGATGTGGGAAGGAATTGATGTCGTTTCTAATAACATCATCTCGGAGAATAATACGGTGATTGAGGACGCGCTGAATGCCATTCGGCTTAGAACTACCGCTTCCGGTAGTTTTATCGCTTTTACTCACTTTAGGCAGAATTTCAATGGTATCTTTATTGACCAAATGCCTACGGGTTTAAATCCCCAAACGCATATCATAGACCATGATGTTTTTGAAGGGGTTGCTACACTTCAGGCACATCCGGCCTACCCTCAGGCTTTGGGGTGGAGTTACTCAGGCATCCATCTGAATGATATGGCTCAGCAAAACGTTACTTATTGTACCTTTAAGGATATCACCAATGGAATCCTCGCTTACCGAACAAATCTGACGGTTACCAAAAGTACTTTTGAAGGGATGAATGCAGGAACGTTAAGTAATGGTACGTCGGGTTATCAGTTAATGGGAATTGCCGGATTTAATTACAATCAATGTGCAATTTATATTACAGGACAAAACCAAAGCCTGATTCAGCAGGGAATAGGCAGTGGCGTAACGGACCCCTATACATTTAATAATTGTAAATACGGAATTGTAGCAGAGCGGATGAATACAGTTATTTCCGGAAATCGGGCGCGCGTAATTCGGGCAGGGTTTGTAAATGCTTTTTACGACTGGCGAATACTGAATGTCTATGATAACCGGATTGAAACGGAAGGGAGAGGAATGCATTTAATGATGGGAGACAATGCGACCGTCTCTGATGTTTTCGGAAATTCGATAGACTGTGGTATTACCCTTTCCTCCCCAAGTGTGATTGCAAGAGGGATAGAGTTAGCGCATTTAGGTCAGGCAAATAACCTGAGAATGTGGAATAACCATATATATCTATACGACGGGGGAACTACCGGTATTCGGCTCTCAGGAGCAGGAAAAGGGAATATTTTTGACAATCATATCTACCCCAATACGCAATGGCCTCTCAGTTTTGGGATTAATGTAGAGGGAACGGATGATGCGGATATCTTCTGTAATACCGTTTTCGGAATTACGCCTCCTACTACCGATATTACTCAGCACGGCATCCGGCTTTCTCTTTCTCCCAATAACTATCTCGGTGGAAATCAGGTAAATCATACTTCAAGGGGATTTTCCTTTGACGGGATGTGCAATAATACCGACTTCCGCCGCAATACCATGAATGAGCATTTTTTTGGGTTGTTTCTGAATGGGATTATTAGCACCCAAAATCTAAAAGCCAATGAGTTTCTGGCCGCTCCGGGGGTATGTAATTTTGAGGCGTTTGATGTAGGGGGGGTAGGAGGTTTTTCGCTATTTAATATCCACGTTCCTCAACTGCCTGCCAATACCTTCTGGCCCGATAATACGAATAATCCGATTTGGTTTAATCCCGGCGTTGGCACTCCCGACCCCATAGTCTATTGCAATTACGCTTTAATCGGAGATAGTACGGGGTTTGACAGTACGGATTACCGGATTGCAGAAGGTAATTTAAATGCCCCTCAGTTTCCGGACGAGACTCAGTGGATGGGGGAAAGGGCTTTGTATGAAAGGATTAGCGAGAACCCGGAAGTAGCCGAAAATGATGTTGTAATGTCGGATTTTTATACTACGAAACAAAACGATGCGGTTGGACAACTGAGCGGTATTGCGCTTGCTTCGGATAGTGTGGGAATCTCCAGCGACTCTTTATTGTTGTTCTATGAGTCTGAAAGGGCTGCATTAGCGGAAATGTTAAGGGTAAAAGACAGCCTGATTTTGGTTACGCCTTCGGATAGTACGCTTTGGTTGGGAGCGGATAGTCTGAGAATATGGGTTCAATCGCTTCAGCAGTTAATGTATCAAAGGGAATATCAATTGCATCAGCAAAGAAACGGTGCGCTTACTACGCTGGAAGCCCAAAACAGTAGCATAATGACTACGTTTATGCCTGAAGCCAATGAGCAGAAAATCAATGAAATTTATTTTGCCACGATTGCCAGAGAGATTTACACTTTTACGCCTACACAATTGGCGGATATTATCAGTATTGCCAATCAGTGCCCGCTTGCGGGCGGGATGTCTGTATATAAGGCAAGGAGCCTTTATGCTATAGTAAACGATGAAGCGGAATATGACGATACTGGAGTGTGTAATGCATTGGGGATGAGTATGCGGAAACCGCAGAATACCCTTACTATAGAAGAAGGGTTCAAGGTTTACCCTAATCCTGTTCAATCCCAGTTAACGGTTCGTTGGGATAAAAAAGATCACCCTTCAGAAATAATCATAATAGATATTATGGGGAAAGAGGTAGTCCAAAGCTTTATTGCTGAGGAATCCACGGAAACAATTCTTTCTGTGGACGGACTTCCCTCTGGTGTTTATATACTCCTTGTCAAGGACAATATGACTGTAATACATCAGGAAAAAATCATTGTTCAATCCGTACGGTAAGTTAGATAACCCTTGCGCTCTGTCGGTTTTTTTGAAAAAGAAAATGGGCAGAGCGCATTTAATACATTATGTAAAATGAAAAAGCGAATCTTATATATAATTTTTTGGGGTTTTATTCATTCATGGGGAATAGCTCAAAAAGAAGATAATAATTGGTTGACAGGATATGACAATAATTTACCAATGGGAGGAATCTCTATGAGTTTCAATAATAATACCTTAATATTGGATTACTTTCCGCTAAAACTATTAATGTTCAGCAAATCTGTAATATCGGATTCGTCTGGAAACCTATTGTGTTACACCAACGGAGAGTATATGATGAACCGAATGCATGATACGATGCCCAATGGATTTGATTTATGCCCGGAACCCGACTGTCCGGGCTATGAGGATAATCGTGGGAAGCAGGGTACAATCCTTTTACCATTTCCTGAACATACCGGAAAATATATCATGATACACGATGCTTTCTATTTTTTTCCTAACGCTACTCCTTATAGTACAGCTATGTATTATTCGGAAATAGATATGAGTCTGGATAATGGGCTGGGAGATATAAGCCAGAAGAATGTAAGATTAACCAGTGATTCTACAACATTTGGGAAAATTACGGCTTGCCGTCATGCCAATGGCAGGGATTGGTGGATACTGAAACCCGGGCTAAGGGCAGATAAATACTACCGCTTTTTACTCAGTCCGGAAGGAGTTCAACCGATGGGGATTCAGACTTTTCCTGCTTTTCAGAATCATCCCATTACCAGTGCGTTTTCTACCTGTGTATTCTCTCCGGATGGTACCAAATATGTACATCAGGCGAGTAGTGTTGCCAAGCGGTTTTATGTATTTGGGTTCGATAGATGTACGGGTTTGCTATCGGACTACAAGGTAGTGAGTACTGCCACCTTAGTACCAGAATCTAACGGTCCGGAGGGAGGAGTCGGCATCTCTCCGAATTCGAGGTTTTTGTATGTAAGTCTGAATTTTAGGGTGTATCAGTATGATTTACAAGCAGCAGATATTGACGCTTCTAAAATTAAAGTAGCGGAAACGGATACTGTCCATAATGGCTGTAATGCCGGTGGTACCCGATTCATGGATATGCAATTAGCCCCTGATAATAAAATCTATGTAGGGCCAGCAGGGGGAAGTACTTATATTCATGTCGTTCACTCACCGGATAGTCAGGGAGTGGCTTGTAATTTTGAGCCGAGGGGTCTTCCTTTGGGGGTCTGCAATATCACCGGCCCTCCCTCTTTCCCGAACTTCCGTTTGGGTGCGCTATCGGGGAGTGCTTGTGATACACTGGTGTCAGTGCTGCCGCCCTTCGGCTCTGCTCAGGGGGCGGGGGTCAAGGTATATCCCAATCCGGCGGGGGCTGTGGTGAATGTGGAAACCGGTAGCTGCAAGGCATGCCTTGCAGCTACCGGGGGAACCTTCCGGATGTGGAACCCTACGGGTCAGGTAGTGCTGGAAACAGAGCTTTCCCCTCACAACGCTAAAACGGAAATCAGCGTTAAGGATATACCGGAAGGGATGTATTTTTATAGTATTACAAATCATTTTAATCAGAGATATTATGGAAAAGTATGGGTACAACGATAGGGTGAATGGGGCTTATCCCGTTTTGGGTGGCGGAAATCCGGTGGGTTTTGGAACCCCAACGGGTTTAACGCAGAAAATCAATGAAATCTATTTTTCCACGATTGCCCGAGAGATTTATACTTTTACGCCTACCCAGCTACAGCAAATAATAGACATTGCCAACCAATGTCCGCTTGCGGGCGGAACTGCAGTATATAAAGCACGGGGATTGTGGAGTACAGTTAATGATTCTCTGTTCTTCGATGATACAGGAGTATGTAATGCGTTGGGGATGAGTATGCGGAAAGCGCAGACTGAAGCGAAACTTACGAAAGATAAGCCGATGATTTATCCGAATCCGGCAAATCAAACCCTCAATATATATTGTCCTGAAATAAAAGATGCCGGTACTCAATTGATATTTTATAATTTAATGGGTCAAAAAGTACATTCATCGGCAATCGAAAAAACGCATCAGCAAATTACATTGACAGGACTACGGAGTGGAATCTATCTTGTACAGATAGTTTCCGGTCAGTCAATTCTATTAACAGAAAAACTGATAATTGAGTAATGAATTAAAATTCAAAATACAGGGAAAGGATAGACTTCTTTCCCTGTATTATCAAATTCTTAAAGTAATGAAAAAAATAATATTAGCGATAATAGGGCATTTAATCTCCCTAACTATTATTGCGCAAAAAGAAGACTTTAGATGGGTTATGGGCTACAATGTATATTTAGATACCGGAGGAATTGCAATTGATTTCACAAATAATCAACTGAATATAAATTCCTTTCATGCCCATATAGAAATGTATGTTGCCAAGTCCGTAATATCTGACACCAATGGGAATCTTTTATGCTACACTAACGGAGAATATTTAATGAATCGAATGCATGATACGATGCCGAATGGGTTTGACTTATGTCCTTCTTCCGGCTGCAATGGTTATCCGTATAATCCTACACTACAAGGAACGCTTATCCTTCCGTATCCGGAAAACCCCAATAAATACATAATGATTCATGATGCTTTAAGTTTTTTCCCAAACGCTACTCCCTATTGTAAAGATATGTATTATTCAGAAATAGATATGAGTTTGGACAACGGTCTGGGAGATGTAAGCCAGAAGAATATAAGGTTGAGCAGCGACTCATTAACATGGGGGAAAATTACCGCCTGCCGTCATGCAAACGGCAGGGATTGGTGGATACTCAAGCCCGGATTAAGGGCAGATAAATACTACCGTTTTTTACTCAGCCCGGATGGGATTCAACTGGATGGCATTCAACCCTTTCCCGCTTTTCAGAATCATCCCATTACCAGTGCGGCTTCTACCGGTGTATTCTCTCCGGATGGAACGAAGTATGTACATCAGGCAAGTTCGGTGGCAAAGCGGTTTTATGTATTTGGGTTTGATAGATGTACGGGTTTGCTTTCGGAGCCTAAAGTTGTGAGTACAGCCAACCTGGTACCGGAATTCAATGGGCCGGAAGGGGGAGTAGGAATCTCTCCAAATTCGAGGTATTTATATGTGAGTTTGAGGTTAAGGTTGTATCAGTATGATTTACAGGCACCAGATATAGATGCTTCTAAAATCAAGGTAGCGGAAAGTGATAGCTTCTATAATTATTGCAGTGCTCAGGTTACGTCTTTTATGGATATGCAGTTAGCACCCGATAATAAAATATACGTAGGTCCGGTAGGGGCTTCTAAATATCTTCATATTATTCATTCACCGGATAGTCAGGGGGTAGCCTGTAACTTTGAGGTAAATGGGTTGGGGTTTGATGTATGCAATATCACCGGCCCTCCCTCTTTCCCGAACTTCCGTTTGGGTGCGCTATTGGGGAGTGCTTGTGATACGCTTACGGCGGTGGCTCCGGGGGGATATGCTGAGAGAAACTGGAAAATCTATCCTAATCCTGCTGCTGCACTTCTTACGGTAGAAGCTTTGTCCGCTTCGTATAGCAAAGAGAGTACCCTCCGGCTTTGGAATACAATGGGTCAGGTCGTATTAGAGCAGACGCTTCTCAGCAACGGCAAAACGGAAATCAGCGTTAAGGATATACCTCAAGGGATGTATTATTATAGTATTACAAATCATTTTAATCAGAGAGCTTATGGAAAAGTATGGGTACAACGATAGAGTGAATGGGTTTTATCCCGTTTTGGGTGGCGGAAATCCGGTGGGTTTTGGAAACCCAACGGGTTTAACGCAGAAAATCAATGAAATTTATTTTTCCACGATTGCTCGAGGGGTTTATACTTTTACACCTACGCAATTAGCAGATATTTTCAGCATTGCCAATCAATGCCCGCTTGCAGGAGGAGTGTCTGTATATAAGGCAAGGAGTTTGTATGCTATAGTAAACGATGAAGCGGAATATGACGATACAGGGGTATGCAATGCCTTGGGGATGAGTATGCGGAAGCCTCAGACGGATGAGGTGATTTCAAAAAAAGTTCCGGTAATTTATCCTAACCCTGCTAATCGGGAGTTGAGTGTGTATTGTCCGGATATTGAACAAAAGGAGGCGCTATTGTCTGTTTATGATTTAACAGGAAAAAGGCTGATGTCTGTACCATTGACCCAAAGTAATCAGAAAATCGCTTTAGACAGGATTACGAAGGGAATTTATTTAGTTCAGATAATCTCTCAGGGGAATCTGTTATTAAATGAAAAGTTAATTGTAGAATAACTGTATTATAGGGTTATCAGGGGGGGATACTTCCTCTGATAACTCTTTATTATTTAAATCAAAGTAAAGATGAAAACAGTACTATTTCTTTCTTGTCTAATAATAACGTTAGCAAGTAGGTCGCAACAAGAAGACAATATATGGATAATGGGTTATGATTACTGGGGCCCTAACACAAGCAGGCAAGTGAAGTTCAATGGAAATCAAATTACAATTACCCCTATTACTTCAAATATAGAAATGTATGTTGCCAAGTCCGTAATATCTGACACGAATGGGAATCTTTTATGCTACACTAACGGAGAATATTTAATGAATCGAATGCATGATACGATGCCGAATGGGTTTGACTTATGTCCTTCTTCCGGCTGCAATGGTTATCCGTATAATCCTTCACTACAAGGAACGCTTATCCTTCCGTATCCGGAACACCCCGGTAAATACATAATGATTCATGATGCTTTAAGCTTTTTCCCAAACGCTACTCCCTATTGTAAAGATATGTTTTATTCGGAAATAGACATGAGTTTGGACAACGGTCTGGGAGATATAAGCCAGAAGAATATAAGGTTGAGTAGCGACTCATTAACATGGGGGAAAATTACCGCCTGCCGTCATGCAAACGGCCGGGATTGGTGGATACTGAAACCCGGGCTAAGGGCAGATAAATACTACCGTTTTTTACTCAGCCCGGATGGGATTCAACTGGATGGCATTCAAACTTTTCCTGCTTTTCAGAATCATCCCATTACCAGTTCGGGTTCTACCTGCGTATTCTCTTCGGATGGAACGAAGTATGTACATCAGGCAAGTACAGTAGCAAAGCGGATTTATGTATTTGGGTTCGATAGATGTATGGGGTTGCTATCGGACTACAAGGTAGTGAGTACTGCCACCTTAGTACCAGAATCTAACGGTCCGGAGGGAGGAGTCGGCATCTCTCCGAATTCGAGGTTTTTGTATGTAAGTCTGAATTTTAGGGTGTATCAGTATGATTTACAAGCAGCAGATATTGACGCTTCTAAAATTAAAGTAGCGGAAACGGATACTGTCCATAATGGCTGTAATGCCGGTGGTACCCGATTCATGGATATGCAATTAGCCCCTGATAATAAAATCTATGTAGGGCCAGCAGGGGGAAGTACTTATATTCATGTCGTTCACTCACCGGATAGTCAGGGAGTGGCTTGTAATTTTGAGCCGAGGGGTCTTCCTTTGGGGGTCTGCAATATCACTGGCCCTCCCTCCTTCCCGAACTTCCGTTTGGGTGCGCTATCGGGGAGTGCTTGTGATACACTGGTGTCAGTGCTGCCGCCCTTCGGCTCTGCTCAGGGGGCGGGGATTAAGGTTTATCCTAATCCGGCGGGGGCTGTGGTGAATGTGGAAACCGGCACTTATGGCAGCAAGGCATGCCTTGCTGCTACCGTAAGCATAATGGATTTACAAGGCAGGGAGGTTTTACGGCAAATGCTTACGGAGGGGAAAACAGCAATTTCGGTTGGAAATCTGGGGGAAGGAGTGTATATTTACAGGATTAAAACGGATAAAGGAGATTATTATGGGAAATTGGTTATACAAAGGTAGGGGGAATGGGGGGAATTCTGTTTTGGGTGGCGGAAACCCGGTGGGTATTGGAAACCCAACGGGTTTGTGGGTTTATCCTGTTTTGAATGGCGGAAACCCAACGGATTTAACTGTACCTTATAATTACCTGGAGGTTGCCCTTCGGAAGAATTGCAGGAACGGGGGAAGAAAAAGTCCTGAATTTGAAGTCATTCTTTTAGTTTTTTTGCTAAGAAATATAAAATATATATTTTAATTGTTTGGTAATTAGTGTTTTATAAAAAAAAATTAAAAAAATTATTGTATTTTTTACAATAACTAGTTGACAAAATAGTGTTTTATGCGTTATATTTGTAGAGTTTAATTATATAAACATTATCTTTTAAATCAAAAAGTATATGCAAAAGATTTTTCTACTTATTTTCGTATTACCTTTATTTTTGTTTTCGGGAAAAATGGAAGCGCAAATAACGCTGCCGATAACCTTTGATGACACAAACGTTACTTACACAATGACGGATTTTGACGGAGGAACAACCGCTGTCGTTGCAAACCCCAACTCATCGGGAATTAATACAACACCGAATGTTCTTCAGATGATTAAAAATCCCGGACAACCCTGGGGCGGAACCAAAATAACGCTGGCTTCTGCACTGGACTTTAGTACAAACAATGTGTTTAAAATGAAAGTGTATTCTCCCCGGTCGGGATGTCCGGTTCTCTTTAAAATAACGTGAATAATGGATTAAGCGACATTTAAATTATTGTAATCCAGATAATTAGTAGCGCCCTTTATAAAGATATGCGGTTTAGTTGGCATAAACTGATAAGCAATTACAGCACTAAGGATA
>JAIBAH010000182.1 GCA_019695295.1 Bacteroidia bacterium
GATTTTTTGCCTGCAAGCGAAAGCCCAAGTCCGGCACCTACAATTGCCGATTCACAAATCGGGGTATTTCTCACGCGGTCTTTTCCGAAAAGAGCGACAAACCCGTCGGTAATCTTGAAAACGCCTCCGTATTCTGCCACATCCTGACCCATAATTACCAGTTCAGGATGTTTTATCATGGCCTCCTTCAGCCCCTGACTGATTGCGTCCACCATTCGGATCGTCTGAGTATTGCCATTATTTGCCGGAGTCAGGGTTTCAGTAAAGGGAGCATAAACGCTGTTTATTTCCTTTTCTGCATCCGGGACCAAATCCGGCTCTTCAAAAGAAGCTTCCACCTGTTGATTTACCCATTGTTTGAGTTCCAGCCGGATCGCTCCTGCCGTTTCCGGAGTCAGTATTCCCTGCTGTATCAGATATTCTTCATAATTTTTTACGGGGTCTTTTTTCTCCCAGATATCAAATAATTCTTTGGGAACATATTTAGTACCGGAAGCCTCTTCATGTCCGCGCATACGAAAGGTCATACACTCCAGCAGAACGGGTTTCCGGTTAAAGCGCATTTCTTCCGCAAGGGATTTTACGGTATGATATACTTCCAGAATATTATTTCCATCGATCGTTACGCCTTTCATTCCGTATCCGGCGGCTCTTTCGGCAAGTTGCCGGCAGCGATACTGCTCATTGGTAGGAGTAGAGAGTCCGTATCCATTGTTTTCAATGACAAACAATACCGGCAAATCCCAGACTGCTGCGACATTCAGTGCTTCATGAAAATCGCCTTCACTTGTGCCTCCATCTCCGGAAAACGGAACGGCGATAAAGTCTTTATTATCCAGATTGCTCGCCAAGGCAAGTCCGTCAGCAACGGGAAGCATTGCACCCAGGTGCGAAATCATTCCGATAACTCTGTCTTCGGGGGAACCAAAATGAAAAGAGCGTTCTCTTCCCTGAGAATATCCGGTTTCTTTTCCCTGCCATTGGGAAAAAAGTTTTTTCAGGGGCATTTCCCTTGAAGTAAATACCCCCAGATTCCGGTGTAACGGAAGAATGTAGTCCTCTTTTTTCAGTGCTTTGGTAAGCCCCACGGCAATCCCTTCCTGACCGATTCCCGAAAACCATTTGCTGATTCTGCCCTGACGCAGTAAAATCAGCATTTTCTCTTCGATGGTACGGGGTAAAACTACACTCCTGTATAATTCAAGGAGTTGTTCGTCCGTTAAATTTTTTCTGTCGTACACAATGGGGGAAAACGCAACTTCTGTATGCATATTTAATGGCGGTTTTTATAAAAAATTTCAGGGCACAAAAGTACGGAAAAAATATGATTTGTGCTAAATGAGATTTGAATTGCTAAAATTCAGTAGGTCAATACAAACCCAAAACATTTTTTATATTCTCCTGAAAATTCTGTCACAGGCAATCAACAGAGACTTTTTTGTGATGATTTATTATAAAAGACCGGGAAGATATTTGCTAAAAATCAATCATTAAAAAATAATTTCAAAAAAATAATCCTCGTTCTTTTCATTTATTAACTAAATCTCATTATCATTGACAAATTTTTTTCGAAATATACCATTTTTACTATTTTTATGATCATAGTAACAGGAGCTACCGGACATATAGGAAATGTTTTAATCCGGAAACTAACAGAACGAGGAGAAAAAGTTGGAATTATTACGAATTCTTCCCGCCATCATGAGTCGTTAAAAGACCTTAATTATACCCTGTTTGAAGGAGATATCCGGGATCTGGATTTTCTGAGAAAGGTATTCTCTCAGGCTGAGACCGTATATCATCTTGCCGGCCTGATTTCCATTATGCCCGGAACCCTGAAACAATTAGAAGCGATTAACCTTCGGGGAACGCTGAATGTATTGCAGGCCTGTAAAGAAACAGGGGTTAAACGCCTCGTTTATACCAGTTCTACTCACACGCTGAAAGAATTACCGAAAGGAACCCCTCTCACAGAAATTGTAGAAACCAACCTTGATATAGTGGATGGAGACTATGCAAAATCCAAAATCAAAGCAACCCTTGCCGTTTTCGAAGCAGCAAAACAAGGATTAAATGCGGTTGTGGTATTTCCCAGCGGCGTAATTGGTCCTTTTGACTTTAAACCTTCCGAAACAGGAAAACGACTTTTGACATTTATCAAGGGATATTTACGGTTTCATATTGACGGGATGTACAACTTTGTGGATGTACGGGACGTTGCCAACGGATTGATTGCCGCTATGGAAAAAGGAGTAGCCGGTGAAGGATATATTTTAAGCGGATATTCAATTACGGTAAAAGAGATGTTTGAACTTTCGGCTAAAGGGCTGGGGAAAAAACGGACAACGATTCCCTTTCCGTTTGGAGTGGCTTATTCCTCTGCAATTGTACTGGAAAATGCAGCCCGGGTTTTAAAATTTACCCCTACATTTACCACTTATGCGCTCAGGGTGCTTCGCTCCAATCCGGAGATAAGCTTCGAAAAGGCGAATCTGGCGCTGGGGTATCAGCCGAGACCCCTGCACGAGTCCTTTGTGGATATCATTAAATGGTTTCAGGGGCATCCGGTTTCACTGGATTAATCGAAAAAAAATGAAAAAAGGAATCATCATCGGAGGTGCCGGCTTTATTGGATATTTTACGGTAAATCGCTTACTGGAGGAGGGATATGAAGTAACGATTGGAGGAAGAAAGCAGCCGGAAGCCGGTTTGTTTTCAGATAAAGTACTGTTTCAGGAAATGGATATCCTGACTGTCCCGGAGGAGCAGTTAACCGAAATATTCAAAGGAAAAGACTTCGTAATGCTTGCTGCCGGAGCCGATGACCGCTCTTTGCCGGACCGACCCGCTTTTGATTTTTTTTACCGGCATAATGTAGCCCCCGCAAAACGGATAAGTGCCGCCGCAAAATCAGCCGGTGTAAAGCAACTCCTCATTCTGGGCTCCTATTTTTCGTACTTTGAAAGAAAGTATCCTGAATTAAGGCTGGCGGAACACCATCCGTATATCCGCTCCCGAAAATTACAGGCTGAAGCGGCTTTGGCTGTGGCGTCTGCGGAGATGAATGTGATGATAATCGAAATCCCGTACGTCGTAGGAATTGCTCCGCATCTGACACCTTTGTGGAAACCCCTGATTCAGTATGTGAATAGCCCTTTTCCCGTTTTTTATCCGGATGGAGGCACAGCAGTAATTACAGTGCAGCATCTTGCCAAAGCCCTTGTGTGGATGGCAGAGAATGGCAAAACAGGGCAGTACCCGCTTGCTGACGCCAACTTTAGCTGGAAAGGCTTTTTACAATTACTACAAAAAAATCCGGAAAAAAACCTTCGCATTATCCCCCTCCCCCAATGGGTGCTTAAACTGTTTATGCTTCCGGTAATGCTTTATTTCCGGTTAAGGGGCAAAGAAACGGGGGTACATCCCGTAATGTTCATGGATATTCAGACGAATAAGTCTTATCTTGATACTACTTTTTCCCACAGTATTTTTCCGGATGATATGGCTTTTGTAAAAAGCGTGTTTAAAGAAATGGTGGAAAAATGCCCTTAGAACCGGTTTATTAGAAGTAATCCTCATTCTCTCACTTTACGAAGAAAATATTTTTGCCGCTCAGAATAAATTTTTTTCTTGTATTACAGAATAATTTTTCTAAATTTAAGGCCTGAAACCGTTTTGGCTATTTTGCCCTCAATACTCTTATTTTCTTATTTTTATAATCCTCTAAAAGTTGAAGTATTATGAAAAATTACACAACAAAAGAAATCAAAAACATTGTACTGGTGGGGAGTCCGAAATCGGGCAAAACCACCCTGGCTGAGTGTATGATGTACGAAGGAGGTGTAATCAACCGAATGGGAAGTGTGGAAGACGCCAATACCGTCTCTGACTACCATGAGATTGAGAAAGAACGCAAAAACTCTATTACTGCTTCTGTAATGCATACAGAGTGGAGAGGGTTTAAAATCAACATTATTGATACGCCGGGATTAGATGATTTTTGCGGCGAAATTATTGGCGCGCTCAGGGTATCTGATACAGCCCTGATGGTACTCAATGCCCAATACGGGGTGGAAGTGGGTACAGAATTGATCTGGAGGTATCTCGAACAGTACCAAAAACCGACTATTTTTGTAGTGAACCAGCTGGATCACCCCAAAGCGGATTTCTGGAATACTTTTGAAGGGGCCAAGCAACATTTCAGCGAAAAAGTAGTAGCGGTTCAGTATCCTTTAAATGCCGGCGAGGGGTTTAATGCCATCATTGACCTGCTTAAAATGGTAATGTATAAGTATCCGGCATCGGGTGGAAAACCGGAAAAGCACCCGATTCCTGATTCCGAAAGAGCCAAAGCAGACGAAATGCACAACCGGCTTGTGGAAGCTGCTGCCGAGAATGACGAACACCTGATGGAAGTATATTTTGAAAAAGGAGAACTTGATGAAGACGAAATGCGGGAAGGATTAAAAAAGGGGATGCTGAATCATGACCTTTTCCCCCTCTTTTGCCTTGCTTCCAAAAAAGATATGGGCAGTGGAAGACTGATGGGATTTATTGACAATGTATGCCCTTCCGCAGATGAGATGCACTCCGAATTTACAACAAATGGAAATGAAATACGCCCGGAAGAAGAAACAACAACTCTGTTTGTATTCAAAACTGAAAATGAAAAACATACCGGCGCAATGAGTTTCTTTAAAGTTTGTTCCGGTACTTTACACGCCGGTCAGGAATTATATAATACTTCCAATGGTGCAAGCGGAAAAATCAATCAACTCTACGTGGTGGATGGGAAAAACCGAATACAAGTGTCCAAACTTCATGCAGGAGATATTGGTGCTACGGTAAAGTTTAAGGATACGCACCTGAATCATACGATTCGCTCCGAAAATGATGAGGTTGTACTTCAACCTATCGTTTTTCCCAATCCCCGTATCCGTATGGCTATCGAGCCGGTAAAGCAGCAGGACGAGGAAAAAATGGCGCAGCAGTTGAATAAATTGCATGACAGTGACCCAACTTTAATTGTAGAATTTTCTCAGGAACTGAAACAAACCCTGATTCACGGACAGGGAGAGTTGCACCTTCAGGTAATCAAATGGATTTTGGAGCATGTACACGGAATTGAGGTCAAATATGTGAATCCTAAAATCTCCTACCGGGAAACGATACAGCAAGCCGCAAATGCTAACTACAAACATAAAAAGCAAAGTGGCGGAGCCGGGCAATTCGGCGAGGTATTTATGCACATTGAGCCTTATTATGAGGGAATGTCTGACCCTTCGGGCTTCAATATCCGGGGCAAGGAAGTCCATGAAATGCCCTGGGGCGGAAAACTCGTGTTTTACAACTGCATTGTAGGGGGAGTAATTGAAGCAAGGTTTTTACCGGCAATTCTCAAAGGTATTCTGGAAAAAATGGAAGAAGGTCCGCTCACCGGCTCTCCTGCAAGGGACGTATGTGTAGCGGTTTATGATGGCAAAATGCATCCGGTGGATTCCAATGAAATTTCGTTTAAAATTGCCGGAATGATGGCTTTCAAAGAAGCATTTGTAAAAGCAAATCCCAAAATCATGGAGCCGGTGAATCACCTTGAAGTAATGGTTCCGGCAGAATTTATGGGAGATGTAATTACAGACCTTCAGACAAGGCGCGGAATGGTGGAAACAATCACAGCAGAAGGCCCTTATCAGAAAATCCTCGCAAGAGTCCCGCTGGCTGAGCTGAACCGGTACGCAACAAGCCTCAGTTCGCTTACGCAGGGAAGGGCTTCTTTTTCAACAGAGTTTCTGGAATACAGCCCTACGCCTCCGGATGTTCAGGCTAAACTGATTCAAACTCACGCTGCGACCGAAAAAGCGGAATAAACTATATAAAAAAAAGAAAAGCGAAGCATCTTTACGGATTGCTTCGCTTTTTGTATTGAATATAAATCAAAACGATTATTTTTTCTCGTTGGTGAAGTTGTAGGTTAAGCCTACGCCTAAAGTATGAAAATACTGGAAACGGGGTCCTTTTTTCACTACTCCGTCAATCACTACCGGAGAACCATTTTTCTTGTCCTGGGACATGATGGCAAATTTGGTATCCTCATCATACATCATATTTGCGGTAAAAGTTGCAGCAATGTATTTATTTACCTGAAAGGTAAGATTGTGTTGCCATAACTGTAAATCCACAGACAATGGACGATTTACCGTAGGGTCGATTTTATTTTTTAAGTAATTAGTAAATAACTGAATTTTGGTAGA
>JAIBAH010000046.1 GCA_019695295.1 Bacteroidia bacterium
ATTCAGGCTGATTTTGTCCTCAATTGCCTGATAGGTATCTCTTTCGAAACTGGCGAGTAATTTCTTTTTATCAAAATCATGGAAGGTGTCAACAATTTCATCCGCAAATCTTACAAATCCATAAATACTATAAATGGCATCCCTGATTTCTTCTCCGAGTAAAAATATCCCTAACGAAAATGAAGTACTATACGCACGGGTAACCTTGCGACTGTTGATAATACTAAGTTTGTCAAATAGAGCTTTTGAATTCATAATAAAATTAAGCTAAGGAAAAAGTGATACTGATACTAAAGTGATAAATTACACATATAAATGATTAAAATACAGATATTGTTTAAGAAAATATGTAATTTTTTTAAACAATAGAACCTCCCGCAAAAGATATTCCGGAAAAATACTGATTTTTTTTCAAAATCAGTAAAAAAATTGAAAAAAGACCCGTGAGAAATATGAATAGTTTTCTCAGGAAAATCTGATAATCTGATTTGCAACGACCTCCCCTGAAATCATAGCAGGAGGCATACCCGGCCCGGGCACTGTAAGATGTCCGGTATAATATAGATTGTCGATTTTTCTGCTTTTAATGGATGGTTTAAGGTTTGCTGTTTGTAGCAAAGTATTGGCTAATCCGTAAGCATTTCCTTTATAGGAGTTATAGTCTCCGATAAAATCATTCTGCGCAAAACTTCTTTTATAGGTGATAAAACCCTGGATTTTTTCGCCGGTATATTTTTCCATTCTTTCGATAGCAATGTTGAAATATTTCTCACGCATCGCTTCGCTGTCCGTTAGTCCTACCGCTACCGGCACAAGGATAAACAGATTTTCGTGGCCTTCAGGGGCTGTATGATCGGTTTTGCTTGTACAGGACACATAAAAAAGCGGATTTGCAGGATACTCCGGGTGTGTATAGATTTCTTCGGCATGCTTATCAAAATCTCCGTCAAAAAACAAATTATGATGAAGCAGATTCGGGATTTTTTTACTTACCCCCACATAATATAATAAACAGGAAGGCGCAAGCACCCGCTTATCCCAGTATTTTTCGCTGTAAGTCCGGTGACTTTCGGGCAATATTTCCTGTTCGAAATGATGGTAATCCGCGCCGTTTACAACCCAGTTTGCTTCGTATCCGGTATTTCCGGAATATACCATCCGGATTTTTTTATTCTCTATTTCCACCTTTTCCACAGCCTGAGAAGTGACGATTTTTACCCCCAGCGACTGAGCAATTTCTGTCATAGCCTCAATGATTTTATACATTCCGCCCATAGGATACCAGGTTCCAAGTGTCAGGTCTGCGTGATTCATCATACTGTATAATGCCGGTGTATCCTGAGGCGTCGCACCTAAAAACAAAACCGGAAACTCCAGAATCTGCCGTAAATAAGGATGTTTAAAATACTGATTGACATAGTTTCTCATGGATTTCAGCAGGTGTAACCGCAAAAGACCAGCTACGATTTCTTTATCTATTAGTTCTGTAACGGATAATCCGGGTTGAAATACAAATTTTTCAGTACCAACTTTGTATTTATAAGCTGCTTCTGATAAAAATTTCCTCAGTTGCACAGAACTCCCTTTCTCAAACCGTTCAAACAATGAAAATAAAGCGTCTTCTCCGGCAGGGATATCCACTTGCTCTCCTTTCGGAAAAAAAATACGATAAGAAGGATCCAGTCTTTTGAGGGTATAAAAATCAGACACTTTTTTGCCGAAATGCCCGTAAAATCTTTCAAATACTTCGGGCATCCAGTACCAGCTCGGTCCCATGTCAAAAGTATATCCTTTTTCCTGAAATTGTCTTACCCTTCCACCGGGCGTATCATTTTTTTCGAGCACAGTTACTTTCATTCCGGATTTTGCCAGAAAACAAGCCGCCGATAACCCTGATAAACCAGACCCAATTACAATACCGTTTGACATAATGTATGATTGTTGCAGAAATTTTATTGAATGAGAATAAAAAAATAAAAGTATTAAAAAATTTATGGTTTTCCAAATATCTGATAAAAAATTATTCTGCTCAATTATTTTTTTTGTTTAGTTTTTTGTCATAAAACACCAAACAAGTTACCTGGCCGATTGTTTTAAATTAGTGAAGAATTTACGGCGTTATTACCGATAGTTTTATAAAGGCTTCAGTAGTATTCAAAACAAGGCCACTGTAAACCTTTTTCTCTTTCGTTCACTATACTGTATATTATAATGTATATATTTATTTTAGTGTTTGGGTATCTTAATGAATGTTAAGTATTTAACGTTTAGAAAAAAAAAGTAAAGTAACGGGTTTAAAGTATAAATTGGAAAAACTGTGCGAATGGAAACCGTTTAAACATGAAAAATAACCATTTAGGATTTTTTATTTGTGATTTATATAAGTTGTTGTTAACTTTAAGGCGTTATTTTTTACAAACTTATGATTTAATTTTATGAAGCAACTTAAATTCACACTAGGTTTTATGCTGTTGCTGATTTCGACAGCATTGATTTACAGTGGTTGTAATCGTTTTGATTCCAACCCTGAAACGATACGCTCCGCCACCAATCCTACGCAACAAAAAGTAAGCAGTAGCGTTGTAGGGAAAGTGGTCGATGAAAATGGAAAAGGAGTAGAAAATGCCGTAGCACGACTCGGCTCACTAACTACGCAAACCGACAAGGATGGGTATTTCTTTTTTGAGAACGTTCAGATGTCTGCCCCCTATTCTTATGTTCAGGTGGAGCGTAACGGATATTTCAAGGGCTCACGCACTTTCCCTGTTAAATCCGGACACACTCAGTTTGTAAATATCGAAATGCTGCGCCGTACAATCCGGGGCTCCTTCTCTTCTGCCAACGGTGGAACCGTTCAGTTTGATGGGGTTTCAGTAACGATTCCTGCAAACGGAGTCATGCTTGCCAACGGTCAGCCTTACAGTGGGTTGGTAAAAATTGCAGGTCAGTACTTATCTCCGGACGCAGAAAATCTGGGTCAGATTATGCCGGGAGCTTTGATGGCCTATAATCAGGGCAATGAGTTCGGTATCCTGAAGACTTACGGAATGGCCGGCATTGAACTCGAAGGCCAAAACGGCGAAGCACTTCAGGTTCGTACAGGAAGTGAGGCTACACTGGAAATTTCCGTTGCAAACTCTCAGCTGAATGATCCGCTTACGCAAATTCCTTTATGGTATTTTGATGAGAATACCGGTTTCTGGAAAGAAGAAGGTGTTGCTGTTCGTAACGGGAATAAATTTACCGGAACAGTGAAGCATTTTACCTTCTGGAATGTTGACTGGTTTACGAATAATTTAGTGAATATAGATATCCTAATCACAGATCCTGCCGGGAATCCAATTGCAAATAAATCAGCAACTGTAAGTTCTAATGGCGCAGGAACCTCTTTCGGAACTACGGATAATTTGGGCATTTTATCTGGTTTAGTTCCTTCCGGTCAGGTACTAAATATAAATGTAATGGCGGGTTGTGCAATGAGTCCAACCACTCCTGGTCAAATCGGTCCATTTTTTGCGAACGGTAGCGCAGGTCCGCTTCACATTAATTCTACCAATACGAATACAGTCAATCTATCAGGGTCTGTGACAGACTGTTCTGGTCAGCCACTTTCTAATGGATTTGTAAAAATTCAGATGCCCAGCTTTGTTGACTTAGTTGCCGTAAATAATGGAAATTACTTCTATAGTTATACAGGTTGTAATAATATTAGTAATGTACAGCTCAGTTTGACTCCTTTTAGTTCAGTTACACATACCGAAGGAATCAGCACTCCATTAGCGGTTAATCCAGGAACAAACTATAGTGGCGTGAATTTAAATGCTTGTCAGGCTGGTTCTGAATTTGTTTTATTGGGTACAAATGGAAATAGGTATAATTTCGTTGAATCCATAAACCTTGAAACTTACAATAATGTAAATAATCTATTCCTTACAGCAACGAATTCTCAGTTACTTACACCGCTTGGAAGCCTCTCTATTCTGGTAACTAAAAACCCGAATGGAACTTATTCCTGCTCAACTTTACTGCTGAATTATGGTAATACATTCTACGATTTCACTACGGTTTCCTCAATAGAAGTTACACATTGGCCACAGTTCTCAGGAGATTATCTGGATTGTAATCTAACCGGAACTTATGGTGCAAGTCCTACCACAATGAGTCCATTCTCACTGAATGTGCACGCTAAAAAAGACTAAATAATTTTCGTGAAACAATAATAAATTGAAGAGACGGCAGCAGAGTTATGTTGCCGTTTTTTTTTGTGACCGGAGGGATTCAGTTTTTAGTAAATCAAACCTGTAAACCGGGTATTTTTTCTTTAAAGGGAGTATTTCAGAAAAGCCGTTTGCAATAGAATGGATTCCAGTACAAGAATTTGTGGATATTCTGAGTAAAAAACAGATTCTCTAAACTATTTTTAAAGAAAATAAAAAAAAACGCTATATTTGAAATCAAATTTTAATTTTATCACAATTTATAGTTGACGAGTTATGAAAATAAGTGTAAAAAAAGCAGGTGTATATTTTTTGTCTTTTCTGGCTTTTCTTATGATAAGCGTTGGATGTCATGCGCAAAGCAAAGCACACTTCAGGATTCTGGAAAACGGGAATGAGGTTGCTACAGCCCCTTTTCTTGAATCATTGGAAACGATAAATCTGGATTATTTGCGATTTATAGATGAGAGGAGGACAATTCCTGTAGAAAATACAGCATGGATAGTCGAATTGTTTTCAGCAAATGAATTGCTTACGCTATACAATAAACCGGTTAGCCCTATGAACACACCCAGAAATGAGGCTGTTTTCCCTAATCAGGTATTTGTACTAAGCCCGGGCAATACCCTGAAGACAAAAATTATAGATTAACCCTGTTATATTTTAATTTTTTTATTACTATCTCTTGATAATAAAATATGATAAACAAACTACTTTTTTTTCTCTGCCTGTACTTTATCCCGTTCTCTTACGTATGGAGTCAAACCTATACGATGAGTAATACAACGGTTAATACCTGCTCCGGCACATTTTATGATCCCGGGGGCACTGGAAACTATGGCAATAGCCAGAATTTTACCATGACCTTCTGCTCTTCTACGCCCGGTCAGCAGATATTTTTTACGTTTACTTCTTTTCAGACAGAAGCAAGTTTTGATTACCTTTATATTTATAACGGACCTAACACAGGTTCGCCTTTAATTGGCTCCTATACGGGGGCAACCTCCCCGGGAACCGTTACTTCCACTACGGGATGTCTTACTTTCGTATTTACCAGTGACGGCTCAATTACCAATTCAGGGTGGACTGCAACCATCAGCTGTGGTACTCCGCCTCCACCTCCTCCCGGTCCCGGACCTAATTGTGCGTCTGCCGCTCAGCTTTGCGGAGTTGCGTCGTATAACCCCCCGGATAATGCGACCAATCAGGGAACACTGGCCTGTATGGGTTCAACCTATGATCAGTCATGGTATTATTTCAGCCCTCAGAATACAGGGCCTTTAACGTTAACGATTAGCTCAAATTGTGATGTGGATTTTGCGATGTGGGGGCCTTTTGCAACGCCTCCAACCCCTGCGATATGCGGGTCTTTGGGGGCTACGTTAGATTGTAGCTTTAGTGCAGCGGCCACAGAGTTTGCGGATATTGCCAATGCGATTGCAGGGCAGTATTATATCCTGGTAGTCAGTAATTTTTGCAGGAACTCCAGTAATATTTCGATTTCACCCAACGTTCCTATGAATTGCGGATGTACATTATCTGCTACTGCTGTAGCAGGAAGCATTTTGTGTAACGGGGGAACCACCAGTATTACTGTAACCCCTAATCCGGCAGGCTCCTATAATTACAGTTTAAACGGAGGGCCTACTCAGACTTCCAATGTATTTTCCAGTGTCGGAGCGGGAAATTATACTGTTACATTGGTGAGCACTTCCAATCCCGCCTGCTCTACCACTACCTCTGTTAATGTAACCCAGCCGGCGCTGCTGAATGCAAGTGCAGTGGGTATCGCCCCGGCTTGTTCCGGTGGTACAGGCTCGGTTGCGGTAACTGCAGCAGGAGGCACTGCTCCATTACAATACAGCCTGAACGGAGGGCCTTTTCAATTAGCCAGTACTTTTACGGGTATTGCGCCCGGTAATTATACGGTTACCATTCAGGATGCAAACGGTTGCAGTACTACTGCTTCAGCGGCCGTACCGGCTGCCCCCCTTTTGCTGGAGGTTACCATCAGTGCTACTCCGATAACCTGTTTCGGTGGAATATCTACAATTACCGCCAATGCTACAGGGGGAGTACCGCCTTATCAGTTTAACCTCAATGGCGGACTTAATCAGCCTTCCGGTATTTTCAACGGGGTGACAGCAGGTGCTTATACAATTAACGTTACAGATAATAACGGATGTGTTGCCTCTCTCAGTTTCTCTGTTTCACAGCCACCCCAGTTAGTGGCCAATGCCGTTTCCTCTGCAATCTCATGCTTTGGGGGAACCTCGGATATTACAGTAACGGCAAGTGGGGGAACTCCCGGTTATCAATACGGAATCAACGGGGGAGGGCTTCAGGCTTCCAGTGTATTTACGGGTATTCCTGCCGGCAACCATACCATTCTGGTACAGGACGCTTCGGGATGTCAGACCAGTTTCTCTATAAATGTGACCGAGCCAGCGCAACTTACTGCTTCTGTCGCAGCAAGCTCCATTCTGTGTAACGGGGGACTTTCGGATATTACCGTTACCGCAACGGGAGGAACAGGAGTACTTCAATATAGCCTGAACGGGGGGGCTTATCAGGCCGGCAATGTTTTCACGGGAAATGTTGCCGGAAATTATACGGTATCTGTTCAGGATGCTAACGGATGTACCATCAGTGTACCGGTATCTGTAACTCAGCCTTTGCCCCTCATTACAAGCCTCTCCAGTACACCGGTATTGTGTTTTGGAGGCGTTGCTGATTTAAGCGTAAGTGTTTCCGGCGGAACAGCTCCTTATCAATATGCACTGAATGGAGGTGCCTCTCAGGGAGGAAATCTATTTACGGGTCTCCCGGCGGGAACTTATAGTGTAATTGTTTCGGATTTGAATGGATGTTCAGATACGCTTTCTACTGTGATTACAGAGCCTGCCCCCATGAGTGCCGGTAATACAGCAACAGACGCAAATTGTTTTGGTATCAATGACGGAACCATCAATGTATCTGCATCGGGTGGTACATTGCCCTATACTTATATACTTACCCCTCCGGGCCAGGCTACCGGAGTATTTAACGGACTTTTTGCCGGCACCTATACGATTACGGTTCAGGACTCCAATAACTGTACGGTTACTACTACTGCTCAGATTAATGAGCCTCCCGTACTTGGAGTGAGCAATATCAGCGAGTTGTGTAATATCTCCGGCACAGCCTTTACGGTTACTTTCGATGTAAGTGGCGGTACTCCGCCTTATAATATTTCCGGGGTAACGGGCACTTTTACGGGAAATACTTTTACGTCCAGTGCTATTCCGACCGGAAATACTCCTGTGATTTCGGTTTCCGACGCCAATAATTGCGGACCTGTAATTGTGAATACAGTAGGGAATTGTGTGCCTGCTCAGGCCTGTAATACTGTAACCGGTTGTTTTCTGGGAAATTTGATTGCAGATGGGGATTTTGAAAACTTTAACCCCTCCAATCCATTTGCAAATTTCACCAGTAGTTATGATTATTATGACTGTGATGCCGGCAACAGCCTCTGTATTAACGGGACAACGGGCCAGAATATACTATGTCAGTATGATTTTGCGGTAGAAACCGGTACGCCGGCCTGCAATAATACATGGTCGCCCAACATTGCTGACCACACCTCCGGAACAGGAAATATGATGCTCGTGGATTTTCCGGTAGGATTATCCGCTCCTATCTGGTGTAGTACCTTTACGCTTGCACCTAATACGGATTACTGTTTCGGGGCCTACTTCCTGAATCTTGTTCCAGCCAATACCGGCTTTCCTTCCCCCGTTTTTCGTTTTGAAGCAAATGGTCAGGTATTAGCGGTTTCTTCCATAATTCCGGAAGATGAGCAGTGGCATTATGAGGGAGTACAGTTTAACAGTAGTGCAGGAGGAAGCGTGACGCTGTGTATCTTTAATGATAACTTTGGTGCTACCGGATTTGACCTTGCCATTGATGATATTTCTCTGCGGGAGGTTACAAATGGAGTACCTCCGGTTGCTGTAGATGACAATACCCTGATTTGTGACAACCTTAGTTCCGTTACACTGAATGTACTGAATAATGACACCGGAACCAATATTGACCCGGCTACGCTTCAGTTAATCTCTTACCCTGCATTCAGTACAGGAAATGCTACCGCAGACCCTACTACCGGAACAGTGACCTTTGTTCCTGATTCTTCCTTCACAGGTTCTGCTTCCTTTACCTATAATATCACTACGACTGACGGTTGTTCTGATGTAGCAACGATAACCGTAACGGAAGTCGGACACCCCAATCCTGTTATTAATCCGGGGGTACCGAATCCTGTGTGTCCGGGAACAACCCTCATTATGGATGCCGGAGGCGGATATACTTCCTACAGCTGGTCTTCATTCAGTACAGGTATCAGTGATACCACTCAAACGGTCTCTGCAACGGTCAGCGATAGCTATAGTGTAGTGGTCTCTGATGCAAACGGATGTCTTGGAGGAGATACTTTATCTGTTTTATTTTCGGACATCGTTCCTCCGGTGATTCAGGGCTGTCCTTCCAGTATCTCGGTGAGTACTGACCCTGGTGTTTGCGGGGCGGTAATAAACTGGACTGCTCCATCGGTTACTGACAATTGTAGTGCTGCCATACTTCAGACACAGGGAGCTGTTTCCGGCTCATTGTTTCCGACAGGAACTTCCGTCATTGAATATACCGCTACTGATGCAGGCGGGAATACCGCAGTCTGTCAGTTTTCCATTACTGTGAATGATACAGAATTACCAGTAATATCAGGCTGCCCTGCCAGTATTACCCAACCCTCTGACCCGGGTCAGTGTACTGCTGTGGTAAATTGGGTGAGCCCTTCTACCTCAGACAACTGCTCCGCTTCCCTAGCGCAAACACAGGGATTAAGCAGCGGCTCGGCATTTCCGATAGGTACTTCTACGATTGTATATACCAGTACCGATGCTTCCGGAAATACAGCAACCTGTCAGTTTTCTGTTACAGTTACAGATAATCAGCCTCCTGTGCTCACCAATTGCCCTTCGAATATATCTCAGTTCAATGACCCCAATATTTGCGGAGCAGCAGTTACCTGGGTTGCTCCGGGAGCTACGGATAACTGTAGTGTAACGGTTACTCAGACAGGGGGACTTTCTTCAGGGTCTGTTTTCCCCATTGGGTTATCAACTGTAGCTTATACGGCTACAGACGCTGCCGGAAATACAGCAACCTGTCAGTTTACGATTACAATTATAGATAATCAGGCTCCGGTTATACAGAATTGCCCTGCCAATATCTCTATCGCCAATAACCCCGGCCAATGCGGAGGGACTGCAAGCTGGACCCTACCGGGTGTAAGTGACAATTGTCCGGGAGCGGTACTAATACAGACCGCCGGAGCAGCCTCAGGCAGTGTTTTCCCGCTGGGTACTACAACTGTGTCTTATCAGGTTACGGACGCATCCGGAAATACGGCTACCTGTCAGTTTACCGTAACGGTAACGGATAGTCAGGTTCCCACAATTGTTTGCCCTTCTAATCTGATTCTGAATACTTCCAATACTTCCTGTACTGCTATCGGTAACTGGATTACTCCTTCGGTAAATGATAATTGCCCGGGTGCCGCCGTTACTCAGATATCAGGGCCGGCAAGCGGAAGCAGTTTTCCTTTAGGCGTGACTACTATCGGATACCTTGCAACCGATGCCGCAGGCAATACCGCAAGTTGTCAGTTTACCGTAACGGTGAATGACGGGGTTGCACCTGTAATACTCAATTGTCCTTCCAATATTTCGGTTGCCAGTGATCCGGGGCAATGTGGCGCAGTTGTAAACTGGGTAACTCCGACTGCCAGTGATAATTGTAATGCGGTTACGCTTACTCAGACATCAGGTCCCTCAAATGCGACTTTTTTCTCTACCGGAACCAGCACTATCGCTTATATTGCAACCGATGCCGCAGGGAATACTGCAAGCTGCCAGTTTACGGTAACGGTTTCTGATAATGAAAATCCTGTAATTCCGGCCTGTCCGTCCAATATCACTCAGTCTGCTCAAAATGGTTGTTCTGCGGCTGTATCCTGGACTACTCCTACTGCAACGGACAATTGCCCCGGTGTAACAATAACGGGAAATTATACTTCCGGGGATATATTCCCTGTGGGGGTTACAACAGTGACCTACACTACTACCGATGTTGCCGGTAATACAGCACTTTGTAGTTTTAATATCACGGTTACGCCTCCTGCACCTCTGGCAATATCAACTTCAGTGACGGATGTAAGCTGTAATGGCTCGAACGACGGGGAAGTTACTGCAACCGTATCCGGAGGCTCCGGAAATTATGTCTATTCATGGAGTACCTCTCCTGCTCAGTCCGGCGCTACTGCTACTGGGCTTGGGGCAGGTAGTTATACGGTTTTTGTTTCTGACGCTGTCGCAGGTGCATGTGTACAAAGCGTAAACGCTGTCGTAAATATTAATGAGCCTGCTCCGCTTGCAGCTACGGCTGTGTCTATTGCAGACGCAAACTGCGGTTCGAATGAGGGGATTGCATCTGTATCGGTTACCGGTGGGAGTATGAGTTATAGTTATACCTGGAATACCGCACCTTTGCAGTTTACACAAACTGCAACCGGACTTACTACCGGCACTTACATTGTAACGATTTCAGATAATAACAGTCTATCCTGTACCACTACGGCAAGCGTAACGATTACTGGTGCAACTTCTCCTGTGGCAGGCATTGCCCCAACAGGTCCGCTTAGCATTTGTGAAGGAAGTATCACTACCCTTACTGCTTCCGGCGGTAACTCTTATTTATGGCTTTACAACAGCAATCCGGTTGGATTTGGAAGTACACTTGATGCTTCGGGTGCGGGAAGCTATCGGGCAATAGTATATACCGGCAGCAATCTGGATGGATGTGCGGATACATCCGTAGTGGTTATGCTCTCTTTATTACAAAGCCCGCAGGCATTGATTGAAAGTAACGGGCCGACCGCTGTTTGTCAGGGGGAAGTGATTACGCTGAAAGCTTCCGGAGATGGCACGTATCTGTGGCTGAAAGACGGCGTTTCTACGGGCGAGACAGGAAATGAAATCACCGCTACGGAAAATGCGAGCTATACACTGATAGTAACCAACGGGTGTGGCTCGGATACTTCTGCCAATATGCTTGCTCAATTCTATAATCTTCCCGTTGCGGACTTTATGTATATGCCAGGTCCTGCAACTGAGGGTGAAAACGTGTTGTTTACGGACAGAAGTATTACAGGAGCACTATGGAACTGGAATTTCGGGGATGGAACAGGCGTTTCTCTGGCTCAGAATCCGGTATATATGTATAATACCGCAGGCGATTATCCGGTAACTTTATGGATTACTGATGCGAATGGCTGTATGGATTCAGTGAATATTATCGTAAATGTGGTTCCCAAAGGTCCGGAATTTGTTCCCAATATCTTCAGCCCGAATGATGACGGGATTCATGACTTCCTCGTTGTGGAATACGGATTCATAGAACTTGAATTGTTTGAAATTTTTGACCGGTGGGGTAAAAGAGTATTTATAACGGAAGACCCCTCCAAATACTGGAACGGAAACAATCTGAATGGCACGCAATGCGCCGATGGTGCTTACTATTATGTAATCACTGGAAAAGATATTCAGGGCCGTAAAGTAGTCAGAAAAGGAAATGTAATGCTGATGCGATGATTTTCTGTAAAATGATTTTATAATAAACGGAGGAGGTTGTCCGCATAGTCTTTGCCGGCAATCTCCTCTTGTTTTTTTCGGATTTAACCAATTTTAATTATGATGAAAATTTTTAAAATATATTTGCTCTTTCTCTGCATTGGGATTTGTTCATTAGAATATGGATATTCTCAGGATACGTTTTCCATCGTTGCAGTAGATTCTGTTACAGGAGAAGTCGGAAGTGCGGGTGCTTCCTGCGTGGATTTGTTTAATTTCTCCGGAATAAGCAATGATTTTCTGGGAGAACTTTTTCCGGGAGTCGGGGCAATCAATACGCAGGCATGGTACAATCAGACCAATCAAGTCAATGCCAGAAACAGAATGAATGCTGGAGACAGCCCCAATCAGATAATTAACTGGCTTGTTGCCAATGACGTTAGTGCTCAGCCGGAGCTCAGACAATACGGAATTGTGAGGCTGATAAACGGTTCTCCGGTTTCAGCGGGTCATACCGGTACTGCTACGGATGATTATAAGAATCATATTACGGGTCCGGGTTATGCAATTCAGGGGAATATTTTGTCCGGGCAAGCAGTACTTGACTCGATGGAAGCCCGGTTTCTGAGGGAAGAGGGCTCGCTTGCCTGCAAACTCATGGCTGCTTTACAGGGAGCCAACACTGTCGGATCAGATTCCCGGTGTGCTGCGAATGGAACGTCCTCCCTTTTTGCGTTTGTAAAAGTTTCTCAACCTACAGATGTTTTTGGAAGCCCTTCTTTTCTTGTTTCCGTAAGGACTCACGCCAACGCAGGCATAGAACCGATAGACTCTCTTCAGATTTTGTTCAATAACGTAATGAATTGTTCCGGAACCAATCCTCTGACCGAAGGACTGAAAGAGGAAATCGCAATTTCTCCTAACCCCGGTTCCGGTTGGTTTACAATAGAAAGTAAAACTGCTTATTTCTCTGATAAAACAGTACTTCTTTTTAATGCAACCGGACAAAAAATAGAAGAATACCATTTCTCTGAATCTCTTCAGCTGGATATGCGCTCTCAGCCTCCGGGCATATACTGGATAAAGGTCATTGACGGAGACAGAATTTTATCAGAAAAAATCATCAAGCTATAACTTTTTTCATGGAAAACCGTAAAAGCCTGACTTCCTGAGGAAATAACTCCCCGGGAAATAAACCTTAATATTGAATTCCGGATGAAACCTCCTTTTGTCTATGGTATTGATTTCGGTACCTCCAATTCTGCTCTGGCTATTCTGGATATACAAAAAAATGAAATTGTAAAGTTGTTTTCTGTTCCGTCTCTTTTGTTTTTTCCTGAATCGGGGAAAAGCATGCCTCAGCATTTTGTAGGCGAAGCGGCGATAGAAAATTATCTCAGCAATAAGATGGAAGGCCGGTTTATGAAATCCGTAAAAAGAGTATTACCCAACAAAAGCTTCAGGGATACTCAGATTGGAATGAAGCGGTTTACAGCCGAGGAGTTAGTGGCGCTGATTATCCGGGAACTGAAACAAATGGCCGACGCGTATTTGGGTGCAGATATACGTACTGCAGTAATCGGAAGGCCTGTAGTATTTGATGAAAATCCCGAAAAAGATGCTCTTGCACAGGAAAGGCTGAGCCGTGCGGCTTCAATCGCCGGATTTGACGAAGTTTATTTTCAGCTGGAACCCATTGGAGCTGCTTTTACCTATGAAAGAAATCTGAATAAGCCCGAGAAAGTACTGGTTGCGGATTTTGGAGGGGGGACTTCGGATTTTACCCTTATGCGGTTAAATCCCGAAGCGATACTCAACGCTGACCGTAAAGAGGACATGATAGGCAAAGACGGGATTTATACAGGGGGGGATAATTTTGATTCTGCCATCATGTGGGAGAAAGGTACGCCGCATTTCGGAAGGGGACTGGAGTATGAATCCCGGCCGGGAAGATGGCTGGAGATTCCGGTATCTTTTTTCCATAATATTTGTTTCTGGGACAAAATGAATTTCTTCAACTCCCTGAAAATTAAAACCGAAGTCAGAAACTACTACCGCTTATCGGGAAAACAAAAACCGCTGGAATGCCTGATTTCACTGATTGAAAACAATCTGGGATTTGCCGTATTTAAAGAAATTGAAAAAGCAAAAATCGTCCTTTCCCATCAGCCTGAAACCACTTTTTCCTTTCATCAGCAAAATATTGATTTTGAAGAGCGATTCTCCCTCGAAGAGTTTGGAAATAAAATCATCCACAGAGATTTAGACAAAATTCTGAATGCGATGAATACTTTTCTTGCCAATCATCAGGTTCATTCCTCAGAGATAGATACTATATTTATGACCGGAGGGACTTCTTTGGTGAAGCCGCTTCAGGACCGCTTCATTACACAGTTTGGTAAGGAAAAAATCCGTTCTGCGGATAATTTCAACAGCGTAGCGATGGGACTTGCCTATAGTTATGTGCTTTTTGAAAAAAAATAAATCAGGGTGCTTTTTGTATCCATGGTGGGTTTTATGAATTATTGTGAGTAAATTTGTGACAAAAATAATATATAAAATCATGAAATACAGAACCTTTTTCCTTTTGATATTAGCCTTTACGCTGACAATCAATCTGTTTGCTTCACTGACGGATTTGCCTCCTCTCATTCCTTTCCGGGACGGAGAAAAGTGGGGGTATTGCAATCCTCAGAAAGAGATTAAAGTTGCCTGCAAGTACCAGGATGCTTATCCTTTTTCTAACGGATACGGCCTTGTACAGGACGATGCCGGAAAGTGGCATTTGGTGAACAGTAAGGGGAAAGTAGGAAAAGCAATAGAAGCAGAAAGCGTAACCATTTTGTCTCCCACTCTGATTGAAATATACAAACAAGGAAAATTCGGGTTGATGAATACCAAAGGAAAATCCCTTACAAAGTGTGAATATGAGGATTTTATTAATTTTTATGGCAAAGCCACTGCGACATGGGCCAAAAGAAACGGTAAATATGGTATCCTGAATATGAAAGGAAAGGAAGTATTGCCCGCTGAGTATGATATGGTTTCCGGACCCGATAACGGTACTTTCGCAGTAAAAAAAGCGGGCAGGTACGCTATTTATTCTGAGGCAGGAAAACCCCTTTCCGGATTTGTTTATGATGCGGTGAACCTGCTTTCTGATGGCGTATTTACTGTTCAGGAAGGAAAAACCTGGAAAATTATAGATAAAAAACTGCAAGAGGTATTGAATCTCGGAGAGAAATACAGTTTTGTGGGCAACTTTGAAGGAGGGCTTGCAAGGGCTTCCGCTCAGGGAAAGTGGGGGTTTATTAATCCAAAAGGGGAAGAAGTGATTCCCGTAAAATACACGAGTGCCGGAGTACTGGGAGAAGGATTGTTTGCACACAAGGATGGCGGCTTTGATATTATTACCGACTCAAAGGGAAATATCATCCGTAAAGATATTGAATATGCAAGTTCTTTTGTAAATCACCGGGCTTTAATCTCTCAGAATAATAAAGAGGGGATGATATCGCCTGACGGAAAAACAGTAATTCCCTGCAAATATGACAGAATCAGTGATTTTTTTATTGGGAATTATACTGTTGCAGAAAGAAACGATCAGGATATTATTCTGGATATTCAGGGAAATGAATTATTCTCCGGTGATTTTGATCAGATAGAAAGCGATGAAGGAGGATTATTTCTGATTTCTGACGAAAGCAAAAAAACAGGATACATAGATACAAAAGGTACTCAGTACTGGAAAGAGTAAAGGATAAAAAATATTTTTTTTTGTCATTGCTATGAGGGAAGTCAGCTTCACTGATTTTCCTCTTTTTGCATTTCTATCATTGTCAGGTACAAAGCCTCTACTTTTGCCCTTGCCCAGGGAGTTTTCCGAAGAAAAGTGAGGCTGGACTTTACGCTTGGCTCAAAGTTAAAACAACGGATATTAATCTGAAAACCCAGGGCTTCCCATCCGTAATATTCATACAGTGCTTCTACTATCATTTTCAGGGTCACGCCGTGAAGAGGGTCTTTATTGTTTTTGTCCATTTTAGCAAAATATTGATATTCCGTTTCCGGATATAAAGATTACAGATTTGTTAAAATACGTAAGAAGGCATTATTCCTGTCATTTTTGTGTGAAATAATATTAACTGCCTGCTTTATTCATAGTGCAAAAATAGTAAAAAACAATATAAATCTTATAGAATTTCTGAAAGATTCAGTTTTCCTGAAAAGAATTTCATGGGTCGTATTCATTCTTCATTATTGATAGAAATTGCAGGCGTTTTGTTTTTCACGCAAAGCCACAGGGCGCGCAAAGAGTAAAGAGAATTTACCCAACAAAATTAGTGACTATTCGAGAGATGAATAAAGGTAAAAATGCTTAGCGACTATTGCGGGAGGCACTTCCCCGTACGATTTTTCAATGATAGTTTTTTTGTTCCTCAGTTCCTGGATATAATTTTTTTTTGTAACTTTGTATTTCATAAGGAATCGTCCGCTGGTTTTTTATGCTACCGGATTTAATTTTTAACGTTCATCCAAATTTTTTTTTTAATCAATAGTTACCTTTTATTAATTTCAGTCATACAATCAACAAAGAATCAATCTTAAATTTTTTTAAACAATGAAAACGAAACAAACATTATTTTATCTTGCGTTTTTGGCATTTTTACCGGCAGGTTTATTATTAACCACTTCCTGTGGACCAGGCACCACAATTGACCCTGTAGATATTGAGGTGACAGGAAGTATTACTACTGCCACTACACCTTTACCAACAGAAACAGCGGGGTAGATTATATCGTAAAAGGAGAAGTCAGCATTAAAGAGTTACTTACGGTTGAGCCGGGAACTGAAATTCAGTTTGATAATTGTGCTTCTTTTGTGATAGAAGACGGAGGCGGACTGAATGCAACCGGAACCGCTGAAAAGCCGATTGTTTTTACAGGTAAAGAAAAAACCAAAGGATTCTGGAAAGGATTATTTTATATTGGCAGTAATACCGTAAACAATAAACTCATTCACTGTATTGTAGAGTATGGCGGATGTGATGACTATCTGTATCAGGAAGGAAACGTGGTTTTGGGTTCCAATGCATACGGCGCAGGTCGCCTTACCATGGATAATACTACTGTAAGACAAGGGCTGAAAGACGGGATTTATATTTCTGAAGGCTCATTCCTGGATAATATCAGCAATTGTGTGGTTACAGGAAATGATTATCCTGTGAGAGTAGAAGTAACAAAATCCTCTTCTTTAAGTGGTAATAATGATTTTACAGGAAATGCAAACGATGTGGTATGGGTTCAGGGGTGGTGCTTTGGTGGCACGCCAATGTCCACGAATCTGAACTGGAAAAAACTAAACGTACCTTACTCACTGAAATGTGCGGTAATCAGTGTAGCATCTTTTACTATTGAAGCCACTACAAAAGTAATCATGCAGGAAGAAGCTCAGATTCAGGGGGAAGCTGGTGCATCCTTCAATTTTAATAATGTAACTTTTGAAGGAAAGGAACATACCGCCGGTTACTGGAAAGGCTTTTACATGGAAGGCGGCTCGCTTACACTGACTAATTGCGTCATTGCGGATGCCGGTCAAGCCGGATTCTGGAATGATAATTTTGGCTCGGTTTATCTTTTAGGGGCTTTTGGAACTCCCTCTTTGAATGCTACCGGATGTACTATCAAAAACGCTTATCAGCACGGAATCTCTACCGATAAAATGGAATTTATCAACGCAAATGCTGCTACTTCCAATACCTTCCAGAATATAGGGATGGTTCAGGTAGGCCAGAACGTATTTGAATTCTGATAAAACAAGAAGTAATAAAATGAAAGAGTTGCCGGGCAAAATCCGGCAACTTTTTTATTGTTGATAATTTATCAGAAAGTCAGCAATCCTGCGGTCATTGCTTAGTTTCGGAAATTTGTTTTGTCCGCCGAGTTTTCCGGCAGATTTCATATATTCCCGGGAGGCATTCAGCGTTAAAACCCGGACTTTGGGTATGGTTAATAATTTCCCCTCCCGTAAATCATTGTAATATACATTTTTGGCTCTGACTACTTTGTCGAGCGTCTCAATGAACAAATCCATATTGTCCGGGAGTTGGGTAAATTCCACGTACCAATCATGAAAGGACTCCCCGTTTTCGCTGCTCAGAAAAGGAGCTACCGTAAATTCCTGAACGGTTGCATTTGTGATTCCGGCTGCTTCGTTGATGGCAAAAGTTACTTCTTCGGCGATTACATGCTCCCCGAAGAGGCTCAGAAAATGCTTGACCCTGCCGGTTACCCGAATCCGGTGCGGATTGAGGGAAACAAATTTTATTGTATCACCTGTATCATAAGCCCACAGTCCCGCATTGGTAGAAACGATGAGCGCGTATTGATGATTTAATACTACTTCCTGAAGGGTAAGTCTCCGGGCTGAGGGTTTGCCGTACGCTTCCAGCGGAATAAATTCATAAAAAATCCCCCCATCCAGAATCAGTAGCAGGCCTTCTTCCCGAAGGTCATCCTGAAATGCAAAAAAGCCCTCTGAGGCTGGATAAAGTTCAAGCATATCGGGTTTTTTTCCGAAATTTTCGTCAAAAAAGGAATCAAAAATTTTGCGGTATGCACTAAAATCTACTCCTCCGTGGATAAAAACCTGTAGATTTTTCCATAATGCTGTGGGTTTTTTCCCGGTTTGGGCCTGCGCTTCTTCAAACAACATCTGAACCCAGGGCGGAATGCCGGAAATCAACCGTAAGTCTTTATTTTTGACCTCATGAACGATGGTTTTTACTTTGGTTTCCCAGTCTTCTATACAGTTGGTTTCGTAGGAGGGGACTTTGTTGGTCTGAAGATATCCGGGTACAAAATGATTGACGATGCCGGAGAGTCTTCCGGTTTTCATTCCCGAAGGATAAATATCGAGTACCGGACTTCCCGATAAAAACATCATTTTCCCGTTGAGGAAATCCGCATTTCCGGTATGATAAATATACATCAGCAAAATATCCTTTGCTCCCTGTATCTGATATCGTATGGATTCGGCTGTAATGGGGATATATTTTGCGCCGGAAGTAGTACCGGAAGTTTTAGCAAGATACAGGGGTTTCCCTTTCCACAATACATCTTTTTCGCCGTTCAGTACCCTTTCGTAATAATGTTTGTTTTGCTCATAGTCTTTTACAGGAACCTTCCGCTGAAAATCGGAAACCGACCGGATTGTACTGAAACCAAAATCTTTTCCAAAAGCAGTATTTTTTGCGGACTGAATCAGGGAGTGAAAAAGATTTTCCTGAGTCTGAACGGGGTTTCGGGCGATTTTCTTTAGTTCAGCAGCCCGTTTTTTTGCCAGCAGTTTTGCAATAAATGCTTTGATTCCCATTGCTTTATTTAAAGTGAACGGTTTGAGTATATCCTTTGGTCAGGACTTCGCCTGCGGCTTCTTCCGGTTTTGCCATTGGATTTCTTTTGGCCTTTAGTACCAATTTGGTTACTCCAATCTGAATTGTATCCCCGTCATGGAGATAATAGGTCTCGGAGGCAGGGACTCTCGTCCGGTTTCCGTTCACATAGGTTCCGTTCAGGCTTGGGCTTTTGTCCGCCCTTTTGCTGCCGTCATCTCTGATTTCGTAGATAAAAATATCCGGAGGAACAGAAAAAACCCTTAAAACAGCATGTCCCCGGCTTACAAAATTATCGCCCGTAATCTCAACATCTACGGGATGCACATTGTCTGCTCTTCCAATGATATTTTCTCCGTCAAAAAGCTCATAATAAACCGGTTCTGTATTTTCGGTATGCCGAATCAGCCAGCCTGTAACGGGTTTGCCCTTTTTATCCGGATTGGTATTCGGGATTTTGGGGAGATTTGCTACCGCAGGTTGTAGAAATTCGTTCAGTTTTTTTTCTTTTTCCTCAGTTTCTCTGAGCAGCTTTTTCCATTCAGGTTCTTCTTCAGCGATGGGTTTCTCCTCTTTTTTGTCCATGCCTTCTTCGAGGAACTCCCTGAGTTTACGGTCTTTTTCTTCCATTTCCTTCAGCAAATCCTTCATAATAAGGTCTTCCTGAGGGGGAGAGAATACCGTTTTTTCTTCCGGAATAAAAACAGGCTCCTCATGAACCACCGGATTTACGGGGGGAGAATAGATAAACGTATGATTATCCAAAGGTTCAGGATTATGCTTTTGGACAGGAATATCCAGAAAAGGGGTTTGTTTTTCGGGTACGGGTGGAGTTTCCTGCGGCAAATCCTTTACTTCAGGAATAATCACAGGAATGATTTCCGGCTCCGTTTTTTTCTCTTCTTTCGCAATTACAGGCTCAAGCTCCCACGGTAACGGAGGCTTGGACAGGTCAATCATGGATTTGATGGAGGGCTTCTCCGGTACCTCCGATAGCCCTTTGGGGATAATGACTTCGTTCTGATAAAGTTTAGTGCCTTCTTCCGGTTTTAATACTGTCTGACAAAAAGTACAGTGATAATCCGGAGGGGAAATTTCCGTTTCTTTATGGCAATTCCAGCAAACCTGTACACTCATATTTTTTACTTTAGTTTTTTACAAAATTACGAAACAAAAGGATATCTTTTCTACATTTTTATAAAAAAGTAAGAAGAGCGTAAGTTCTTAAGGCTGTTTTACAGATGTAGTGAATTGATTATTAGTATTTAAGTGTTTTAGGGATACTGCTTCGTTGTAAAATCCCGTTGTATTCCGGCACTATCCGGGGAGTATAAAAAAGCCCTCCCTTTCGGAAAGGCTTTGGATGAATTTAAGGATAGAAAGTAACCCGGAGCCCGGGAAAAGAAAAAATTGGTTTTATTTTCCGGTTTCTCTGAGAGATACCCGCATTTTAATACCATTTTTGGATTTCAGGGTAAAGCCTGTGTCAATTTCTACTTCCTGATTGGAAATCAATTCAAAAGAAAAAGACTGTGCTAAGGATGCGATTACCAAAACGGCTTCCATCATCGCAAAGTGATTACCGATACATTGCCTCATACCACCCCCAAAGGGAACGAAGGCGTATTTGTGTCTTTTGGCCTGCTCTTCAGCGGAGAATCTTTCCGGCATAAATACCATGGGGTTTTCCCATACATCCGAGTCATAGTAGGAAGCCCAGAAAGGGAGAAAAATCATGGAGCCTTTGGGGACTTCGTATCCGTCTATCACATCATCTTCCAGGGCAAGGCGTACAGAAGCCCATGCCGGAGGGTACATTCTCATGGATTCGTTGAACACCTGTAAGGTATATACCAGTTTAGGATAATCTTCCATTGTGGGCATTCTGCCGTTCAGTACGCTATCTGCTTCCTCTCTGAGTTTTTTCATTTTTTCAGGATAGAGCGAAAGCAGATACCAGGTCCAGGTAAGTGCCAGAGAGGTTGTTTCGTGTCCGCCAATGATGAGGGTCAGTACTTCGTCAATGAGTTGTCTTTCTGTCATTGTTTCCTGCGTTTCTTCGTCCCTTGCATCCAGCAGCATTCCGAGCAGGTCGTGTTTATCCACGGGGTTTTCTCTTCTGTTCCGGATGATTTCTCCGATTACCTTTTCCAGCGTTTTTTTAGCGTCATCAAATTCTCTTCTTTTGGAAGTAGGGAGAAAATTATGAATAAGCAAAGGGTTTTTCAGCCCCTCACCAATAAACTCCAGTGCAACCTTTACCGAATTGCCAATATCATCCGCTTTGGAGATGATGTCAGAGGAGAACAGGGATTTACTTGCTATCTGCATCGTCAGGGTAATCATTTCCTGCTGTATATCCATTTCCGGATTTTGAGCAATCTGATTTTTCCATTTATTGATAACGTAGCTGATTTCATTTGTCATGTCACCGGTAAGGAGGGCGAGTTTCTGACGGTGAAAAGCAGGAGCCATAATTCTTCTTTGTTTTTGCCAGGGCTCTCCTTCGTTGGTGATAAGTCCTTTTCCGGTAAGCCGGCCCATTGTATTCATAAAAAGGTCGGGCTTAATATAATTTCGCTGATTGGCTCTGAGTACATGTTCAAAACTTTCGGGTCTCATGACAATATAGTAATACATTCCCAGAAAAACCTTCATACAATAAACGTCTCCGTGCTTTTGCTTTAAGTCTAACAGTGTTTTTACAGGGTTCTCGCGAAAAGTAAGCCCCTGACCCCAAATCGGGTGCCCGGTGATGACGTCCGGTTTTTTTGCAGATACAAGTACATTTTCCATATTCTCTATTATTTTAAGGTAATATCTGCAAAGATGATACTTTATGAAAAATATACCGGTTGACTAAAATCAATATCGTATAATCCCTCCTGCCGGAACGGAAAAACTTGATTTGAATCATTTTAATGAGGTAAAATGGAGGTTATTACGAAAGTCATGAGACTTTCGATTATAAATTCCGGTAAGTGACGCCTTTGGCTGAACACATACCGGAACGGCACATGTCAGGGGCGCTAGCCCTGTTATCTTCGCAGAAAAATTCATTCCCCACATTGATAAGGGGCGTTAGCCCTGAAATCTCTTCTGATCGTACCCTTCAAATACATATTCAGGGTGTCAGGTTTTTTATAATCAGTTACTTACCGGAGCGGCAGTAAAAACAAAAAACCCGGAAAAAATTTCCGGGCTTTGTGGTCAGGGAGGGAATCGAACCCCCGACACAAGGATTTTCAGTCCTTTGCTCTACCGACTGAGCTACCTGACCAATCGCTATTTTTAAAAGTGGTGCAAAGGTAAATACCTTTTTTATATTTACAAAATAAAATTAAAAATATTTTGATAAATTATTGCTTCTATTTTCCTTAAAATCTGATAAAGAAGTAGTTTGAGCAGAAAATACCCTTACATTTTTTTTTAAACAGAGAAAGAATAAAATTATGCCAGTTCTTTTTCTACTTCATTTCTGATAAAAGCGATAAATTCATCATTGGTCATCGTGCCGATATCGCCTTCTTTTCTTCTGCGGACGGAGACGGAACCGGATTCAGCTTCTTTTTCTCCGACAATCAGCATGAAAGGCATTTTGGCCACTTCGGCGTCTCTGATTTTTTTGCCTACGGTTTCTCCCCGGTCATCTACTCCTGCTCTGATTCCGGCAACACGTAGAGAAGCGGCAACTTTGTGGGCATATTCTTCGAATTTTTCACCAAGCGGCAAAACGGTCACCTGCTCAGGGGTAAGCCAAAGCGGGAAATCTCCGGCAGTGTGTTCAATGAGGACAGCCACGAATCTTTCCAGAGAACCAAAAGGTGCCCTGTGAATCATAACGGGTCTGTGTGGCTGATTATCGGGACCCGTATATTCCAGTTCAAAGCGGTTGGGAAGCTGATAATCTACCTGAATTGTTCCCAGCTGCCATTTTCTTCCGATAGCGTCTCTGACCATGAAATCCAGTTTTGGGCCATAAAAAGCGGCTTCTCCCAATTCCGTTACGGTTTTGAGGCCTTTTTCTGCTGCGGCTTCGATGATAGCGTTTTCAGCGGTTACCCACTGCTCGTTGTTTCCAAAATATTTTTCGGGTTTTTCGGGGTCACGAAGGGAAATCTGGGCTACGTAATCTTCAAATTTCAGTACCTTGAAGATGTACAATACGATATCAATTACTTTTTTGAATTCATCCTTTACCTGGTCAGGGCGACAGAAAATATGTGCATCATCCTGAGTAAATCCTCTTACCCGGGTCAATCCGTGTAATTCTCCGCTTTGCTCATACCGGTACACAGTACCAAACTCAGCAAGTCTGAGGGGTAACTCACGGTAAGAGCGGGGACGGGAAGCATAGATTTCACAGTGATGCGGGCAGTTCATGGGTTTAAGCATGAATAATTCGCCTTCTTCAGGAGTTTCAATCGGCTGAAAGGAGTCTTTTCCGTATTTTTCCCAGTGTCCGGAGGTTTCATACAGCTTTTTGTTTCCGATATGAGGCGTTACAACCTGTTGATAGCCATAGGCTTCCTGCACTTTTTTTAGAAACTCTACAAGGGTTTCTCTCAGGCGGGCTCCTTTCGGTAACCACAGGGGAAGTCCCATGCCCACTTTTTCGGAGAAAGTAAACAGTTCCAGTTCTTTACCGACTTTTCTGTGATCTCTTTTTTTGGCTTCCTCCAGTCTTTGCAGGTGTTCATCCAACTCTTTCTGTTTGGGGAAGGAAATCCCATAGACCCGGGTGAGCATTTTATTTTTTTCATTTCCTCTCCAGTATGCACCGGCAATGCTCATGATTTTCATGGCTTTAATGATGTTGGAGTTGGGAACGTGAGGCCCGCGGCATAAATCCACAAAGTTGCCGGAGTAATAAAAAGTAATACTTCCGTCTTCGAGGTTTTCTATCAGTTCGGTTTTATAGGGATTATCCTTATATACTTCGAGCGCGTGCGCTTTGGTTACGTCTTTTCTTTCAAAGGTTTCACCGGATTTGGATAGTTCCAGAAAGCGTTTTTCGATTTTGGCGAAATCTTCCTGAGTGAAAGATTTTCCCTGAAAATCAATATCATAATAGAAACCGTTTTCGATGGGAGGTCCGATTGTGAGTAAAGCGTCGGGATAAAATTCAAGAATAGACTCAGCCATAATGTGAGCAGAAGAATGCCAGAATACGTTTTTTCCTTCGGTGTCATTCCACGTAAAAATACGAATACTGGCATCGGTCTCTACGGTTCTGTATAGTTCCTGGGTTTGTCCGTTTACTTCAATCGCAATAGCGACTCTTGCAAGTCCCTCGCTGATTCCTGCTGCAATCTGGGTTCCTGTACTTCCTTTGGGGTATTCCCGTACTGCCCCGTCCGGTAAGGTAATTTTTATCATTTCCATGCTTCAATAGATTTTTTTTTTACTATCTCTCTTTTGAGGTCGCAAAGATACTCAAAAAGTAGATTTTAAGTACAGAGAATTTTGTTTTTTCCTTTTTTTGTACTGAGTACAGAAGAAAAACAGGGCGTTTTTCCTCTTTTGATTCTTCCGGACTGAAAATGGAATATAATTATTCGTGAAGGCCTGTCTTTTTACAAAAAACGCCGGCTACTATGAGGGTATATACATCAAAGCCAATCCGGTTCTCCTGTGGAAAAAGGATTGGGCGAAAATTCAGATGGAAATTCTGTCTTTATATTTTATAGCTGCTTCTGACGATAAAAAACCACACTCTGTCGGGTACCAACTTCCGTAGCAGCAAAAGCATTGGAGCCGGTTTTCCGGTAGCAAAACGGAGCCGGTTGCTTGTATCATTGGCGGCTTTGAAAATAGTGGCAGCGGTTCCGGAAGGGTCGTCTCCGTTTTTGCCGGTTTCCGAGGATAGTTTTTCACATTTCGCTACAAAGTTATCGTAATCCGTTGTGTTTTCGGGTTTTATGAAGTGACGGCTTAATCCATAGAATTCTGTTTTTATGGCTCCCGGCTCTACGAGTTTTACCCGGATTCCGAATTGTGCGAGTTCATATTGCAGGGATTCTGTAAAACCCTCGACCGCCCATTTGGTGCCGTGATAAATGCTGTAAAGCGGAAAAGCAATCCGCCCGCCCATAGAGGCTACCTGTACGATATGTCCTTTGATATTATTTACCCGGAAGTATTCAATGAAGGCTCTCGTGACCCGCATTAATCCAAAAACATTGGTGTCAAACTGTTTGTGAACTACGGATTCGCTCATTGCTTCAAATACTCCGTCCACTCCATATCCGGCATTATTTACTACAACATCAATCTGACCAAAGTCACTTACTGCCATTTTCAGTGCTGAAAGGATACTGTTTGTGTCGGTTACATCTACTTTATAGACTTTTGTGAAAGGATAAAGTTTTACATCAGTGTCTTTTTCCGGAGAGCGCATTGTCGCCGCTACATTCCATCCTTTGTCCGAGAAATATCTGGCAGCTGCCTTTCCGATTCCGCTGCTTGTTCCGGTAATAAAAACGGTTTTTTTCTGATTCATAAATCAAAATAAGCTATTGTTTTTCATCCTGCGCCTGCAGAGAGATTGTTTCAGGAAAAAAACAAAGTAAAAAATATTAAACGGTAAAAAACATATATTACAATAAAAGAGGGAATCAGCTTTCTTTGATTTCTTCCCTGCCGTCTGAGTATTTGGCAAACCGGCTTTTGTTGCGGTCATGTACCTGATCATATCTTGACCAGGGCCATCCCCCAAACTGAGTGGCGTGATAGTCCTGAAAAGCCTGATTTATTTCTTCTTTGGTATTCATCACAAAAGGACCGTATTGTATAACAGGTTCGGCTATGGGTTTACCCTGAAGTACCAGAACGCTAACAGGATCTTTTCCGGCAATGAGCGTAAGTGCAGTATCGGCCAGTACAGTGATTGCACTGTAGCGGGGGATTGCCGTGCCGGAAAGCGTGAGTTCGTCGCCTTCGTAAAAATACAATGTACGGTTTATGCCTTTGGATGCTTCAGGTAAAACCCATTGAGCATTTGCCTCCATTTTGATATTCCAAACGGCAACCTCATTTTCGGGATCGGCAGCCCATGAATCCGGAGGCGGAGCGGCGGCTTCTGTATTGCTGAGTTTCCCCGCAATGACTTCAGTAATGGTTTTTCTGCCATTGGCATCCGTATCTGTTACATTGGGAATCATGTCACTCCAAAGCATTTTGAAGTGAGGTTCCACCATTTTGTTTTTGCGGGGAAGGTTGAGCCATATTTGAAAAAGCTCCATAGGATTTTCCTCCTCTTTGCTGATGAGGGGAAACATCTCGGAATGCTGAACGCCTTTTCCTGCCGTCATCCACTGCACATCCCCGTTTCCGTACCTGCCGGAAGCCCCCATCGAATCTGCATGATCGACAATCCCTTTTCTGACAACGGTAATGGTTTCGAAGCCTCTGTGAGGGTGTCCGGGAAATCCGGGTACTACTTTTCCGTGATACATCCGGAACCCATCTTTAATGATAAAGTCGTCGCCAAGGTGCCTGCCGTCCATAGAGGTTACAGGCCCCATTTGGTCATTTCCTTTAGGGAAGGCATCTTCATGATGCACACAGAATAAAAAAGGGTCTGTGGTGTCCCACATAAATCCCAGAGGGGAAATTTTAATAATCGGATTCATATTCGTATGATTCTTTTGGGAATTGGAAAAACTAAGAAGCGGCGCAGCAAATGCAGAACCCAAAGCAAAAGGCATTTTTAAGAGAAAATTTCTTCTTGAAAAAAATGTACTCATTTAAGAATTTCTGAATTAATACAATTCTAATAACGGAATTTTACCCAAATTGTTTTAAAAAAGCACTTGCTGTCTCCGGGGGGACTTTTTATGTGTATTTGCACAAAAAAACCTCTGTTTATGCAAAACACAAACAGAGGTAACTTTCTTAAATTAAGGAACAAATGAAAAAAGCACAAACGATGTAAAGTGGGGTTTTGGGTATATGGTTAGTAATGAAAGGGAAAAAAAGGATTTACAAAGTACCTCTTTTTTCCTGTTCAGCTTCTATGCTTTCAAATAGTGCCTGAAAATTTCCTTTCCCGAAAGATTTGGCGCCCTTCCGCTGAATGATTTCAAAGAAAAGCGTAGGCCTGTCTTCTACGGGTTTGGTGAAAATCTGTAAAAGGTAGCCTTCTTCGTCTCTGTCCACCATGATTCCCAAAGATTTAAGGATTTTCATGTCTTCGGCAATTTCACCTACTCTTTCGCCTACGGTATCGTAATAGGTACCCGGAACGTAGAGGAATTCTACTCCTCTTTTTCGCATTTCGGAAACGGTAAACACGATATCATCTGTGGCAACTGCAATATGCTGACATCCGGCACCCCGGTAAAAATCCAGGTATTCTTCGACCTGAGATTTTTTAATGCCTGCTGCGGGTTCATTAATCGGGAATTTGATTCTGCCGTTGCCGTTTGTCATTACTTTGCTCATCAGGGCGGTATATTTTGTAGAAATGTCCTTGTCATCAAAAGTAATCAGATTGGCAAATCCCATTACATTCTCATAAAAGGAAGACCACTGATTCATGGCACCCAACTCTACATTTCCTACCATGTGGTCAATGAATTTCAGTCCGGTGGATTCCGGATTGTATTCGGATTCCCATTTAACAAAGCCCGGGAGAAAAATGCCGTTGTAGTTTTTTCTTTCTACAAAAACATGAATGGTGTCTCCGTAGGTTTTAATTGCGGATTTTACGACTTCTCCGTTTGCGTCTGTAAAGACTGTGGGCTCCATGATGGCTTCGGCTCCTCTGGATGTGGTTTCGGCAAAGGCTTTTCCTGCGTCTTCTACCCAAAGTGCAATGACTTTTACCCCGTCACCGTGCATTCTGATATGATGAGAGATTTCGCTGTCGGGGTTGTAGGGGGTAGTAAGTACAAGACGGATTTTGTCCTGAGCCAGTACATAAGAGCAGTATTCTTTGTTGCCGGTTTCGAGTCCGCAATAGGCGAGGGACTGAAATCCAAAAGCAGTTTTGTAGTAATGTGCGGATTGTTTGGCGTTGCCTACGTAGAGCTCCACGTAATCGGTGCCGTTAATGGGGAGAAAATCCTGGGCTTTATCAAAAATTTTCTCGATACCGTAGTTGAAATTATCTAATTGAGTTAAATTATTGACAGACATAATTTTATGTTATTTTGAAGATTTGATTGTATTAAATGTTTGCAGTAACGGGCATTTCTTCAAGCCAGGATTTGTAATACTCTTTCACCTCTAATTTCAGGGCTTCTTTGGTGAGCATGACGGGCATAAAGGGGTCAATCATAACGGCAAGTTCCTGGGTTTCTTTTTTGCCGATACTCCGCTCGATGGCACCCGGGTGAGGGCCGTGAGGAATGCCGCCGGGATGTAAGGTAATCTGCCCTTTTTCTATATTATTCCTGCTCATAAAATCGCCATCTACGTAATAGAGGAGTTCGTCGCTGTCGATGTTGCTGTGATGATAGGGGGCAGGAATTGCCTGAGGATGATAGTCGTACAGACGGGGGACAAAAGAACAGATGACAAAGTTTTTGCTTTCAAATGTTTGGTGTACGGGAGGGGGCATGTGAATCCTGCCGGTGATGGGTTCAAAATTAAAAATAGAGAAGGTGTAGGGGTAGAAATGCCCGTCCCATCCTATGACATCAAAGGGATGATTTGCATAAACGTAGGGGTACATCATGCCTTTCTTTTTGATGAAGATTTCAAATTCTCCTTCTTCATTGTAGGTTTTGAGGTTCTGAGGGCGTTTGATGTCCCGCTCGCAAAAAGGGGCGTGCTCCAGCATTTGCCCGAATTCGTTGCGGTATCGGTGAGGGGTGAAAATCGGCTCAAAGGATTCTACGTACAGGAGTCGGTTTTGGGTTGTGTTAAAATGAATCTGATATACGGTGCCTCTGGGTATCAGAATGTAGTCTCCGTACTGAAAGGATAGTTCGCCAAACATCGTGAAAAGTTTGCCGCTCCCTTCATGGACAAAAATCAATTCGTCTGCATCTGCATTTTTGTAAAAATAGGGGGTGGATTCCTGAGGTGCAGCCAAACCGATATGCATAGCGGAATTTACAAAAAGGGTTTTCTTGCTTTTTAAATAATCCTTTTCCGGCTTTAACTCAAAGCCTTTGAAACTCATGGCATCTAAACTGCTTTCTGCTACTACTTCGGGCATTACCGAATAGGGTTTGTCTTTTTGTTTTACCCTCGTCGGGGGGTAGAGATGATATACTAAGGAGGACATACCTGAAAATCCTTGTGTTCCTACAAGTTCTTCATGGTATAGTTTTCCGTCGGGCTGACGGGTTACTACATGTCGTTTGTCGGGTACGAATCCAAGATGATGAAAAATAGGCATAGACTAAAGTATTTTTGATGGGATATAATCTGAAACCCGTCTTATATTTCATGCGGGATGGATATAATGACTGATTCTGGGTACAAAATTAGGGGGCGTGACCCGAATAAAATGTGACGGGCATCACAAGTACTCAAAATTTCTGTTTTGGGGGAAATTCAAGGTAAAAATGCGGCAAAGAAAGCATCACAGGATGGAGTGATAACTGCTTTTGAGTTGTTTGAGATTCAGAATCCGGATATATTTTCCATTCAGGGCAATGATTTTTTGTTCCCTTAGTTCGTAAAGCATACGGGTTGCGGTTTCCCGCGTAGTTCCGGCCAGATTAGCCAGATCTTCTCTTTTAATAATCAGGTTAATGGTGGAGTTATCCTCCTTAAAGCCATAATTTTCAATGAGGGAGAATATCACATGAATGAGACGGTCCCTGACGGGCTGATGTGCCATCTGAGTGATTTTATACTCGGATTCCCTGAGTTTTTCTGCCAGCAGGCGGGATATTTTAAGGAGGAGTTTAGGCTGAGTCTCCAGCAGGTTCATGAAGTCAGTAGCCGGAATAAAACATACAGAAGAGTCTTCCATCGCAGTGGCAGTACAGGAATATACATCATTTCCAAGAATTGCCCGGTAACCCATCGCATCACCGTCATGTACTAAATGTACGATTTGCTCTCTTCCGTCGGTTCCCAGCTGAGAGAGTTTTATCTTTCCTGATTTTACACAAAACAATCCTTTAGGGAG
>JAIBAH010000047.1 GCA_019695295.1 Bacteroidia bacterium
GTCATGGGGATTTTTATTGTTTTTTGCGTTTGGAAATACAAATATCAATATTTTTTGTCCCCATGACGCTTATTTTCAATATTTTATACTAATCCCCTTCATTTTATTATCCCGAACTCACGTTAATGTAATCCCCAAAGCATAAAAAAACCGGCAGCCCTGAGATGCGCTGCCGGTTTTTTTATGTCTGATTGTTTTTTAGTTTTTCACAATCATCAGTTTTCGGGTGATTCTCTTGTCATCTATCGAAACGCTGAGTAAGTATAAGCCTCCGGCCAGATTTTCCGTATCAAACGGAAGGTTGATTTTCCCGGAATACTGAGGGGGCACCTGCGTTTGGATAGCCCTTCCGTTCATATCAAACAATGAGACCATTACTTTTTCTCCGGGCTGAGTAATAAAACGGATGTGGGTAGTCTGATTGGCGGGATTAGGGAATACTTCCAGCATTCTTTCTGCAAAAAAAGATTCTTCCACGCTGCTCAATGCGTCGGTTGGGAGGAGAATGTAATCCACAAAGGCGGCGTCTTCTCCTTCACTTACAAATCCGTCTTTTTCATATTTCCACAGAAAATTATGTGTACCGGCACTCACCGGATAACTTATGCGTTCCCAATCCACTTCCCCTGACCATTTCCCCTGCTCTATATTATCTATATAAAAATACAGGAAGTCCCAGCCTTCTTCGGTGGATACTTTTTTGTAAAAATGAATGGAATCATCCTGTGCAGCAGTATAAGTAAAACTCATCTCAGAGCTCTGATTATTGGCAATATCTCCGGATTGCTGACAGTTCGAGCCTTCGTAGGGGAGGAGGGTAGAAGTAAACCAGGGAGATGCCCCGCCCTGCAGCCAGGTTACAGCTGTAGTATTATTCGGCTCAAAATTAATGACGTTGGGGGCAATAATCAGCGTAAATACCGACTGAGCCTGATACGCTCCGTCCTGAATCGTGTAATCAAACTGCACTGCCGTCCCTTTTTGTATGGAAGCACCTGCCGTTACGCTGAATACTGCGTCACCCTGCAAACCGGCAGCGATAGTCCCTACCGATACAGGACTTGCCGCTACGGTTATGAGGGGATTGCCGGGTAGCAGAGTAGCAGAGGCTGCTGTCGTGGCGTTATGTCCTGCATTAAGATTGTGTACCACTATCGTTACGGCTTCTCCCGGATCAATAAATCCGTTATTGTTGCCGGCGGCGTCCTGTACTTCAAGGCTGAGCACCTGTAATTTCGGAGCATTCAGTAAAAGGTTTCCGTAAGAAGTCCAGGTATTGCCGGAATTATCGGTAAGAGAAAACTCCAGCGGCGCAATCGTTCCATCTGCGACATCATTATGAACCTGAATCTGAAATACAGAAGATGCCGGCACAGAAGAAGAAGCATTGACATTCCCACAGGCTGCGTTTCCGTTCATAACGGTAATATCCGGGCTGGAAGAAGTAAGTGTAGCACTCACATTATTGGCAGTCAGCAGACCCACATTCTGCCATTGCATATTCAGGGCGATGATTTCTCCGTTGTCGGCAGACTGATTATTATTCCCCGTTGGGTCATCTACTCCGGTAATATGAGCAATCACGAAAGGCCCGTTAGGTACTGTTACATTTACCGTTCCGATATAAGGCATTGTATTATAGGCAGTAACTGTAACCGTAATATCAGAAACCGAAGTAAGCGCCTGCGTAAAGGCAATCAATACGCTGCCGGAAGCAATTGTCCCGCTTCCGATAATTTCATTATCCTGAGTCAGGCTCACTTTTGCCCCGTCTATACTTCCATTTACTGCCAGATTACTGCTGCCGAGCATGACTGACGGATTATGGGTAACCGTCATAGACTGAGGGGTATTGGTAAACATCATAATGGAAGGATCTCCGAAAAGCGTCCATGTATCGGTCATTTCCTCCCCGTTAGAGCCATAAACATCGTTCATCTGCATACATCCGTTGAAGGAAATCCCGCCAAAAGAACGTTTGATATTGCCGGAGATACTTTCTGTGAGAATGTCATTCATTGCGTCCTGTCCTTCCATCGGCGGATCCCACGACTGATTAATGGTGGAAGCAAGAACAGCGGCAGCCCCGGTAAGACTTCCGTTCACCGGGTGAGTGGCTCTGATCCAGGCTTCTGCATAACAGGTAGTATTCATAAACTCTCCGCTTACACAGCCCACTTCCCACAGGAAAAGGTATTTCCCTGAATTGGTTAATCCGGTTACATCCTGAACGTTATGTCCGGTAGTAACGATATCCTGAGGCCCTCCGTGTCCGGTATAGTTCACTAATCCCACTCCGTTATTCACCAGCAGAGAGAAATCACCTGCTACGGGATTGCCGGGAGCGTCAGTATATCCGCCTGTATTATGGGTTCCGTCATATAATTCTGCTACGTTTGTATAGGTATATCCCATAAGTTTGGTACGGATATTATGCTCATGTTCATAATCCATTTCATTATCATCTCCGGGGCCTTCATCTGAAGCGATACAAACCGCATTCCTGTACCAGGTTCCGGTATCAGATGGCATTTTTTCATATTCAATACTTCTGGATACGATGGTTTGAATCTCCTGAACGTTTTCTCCTGAAAATCTGCCCATAAAAACTTCCGGATAGGAGTCTGTACCGAGCAGATATGCATAAGCATTATCCGAAGGATTTCCGTTGTACGTCATGCAGGGCAACTGTGCATTGTCTCCTACCAAAACCACAAATTTCAGGGTATGATTCTGGATATAATACTGATTAATAAAATCCCGGATGAGTGCCGGAGTATTCCCTATAGTCGTCAGGTCCACTATTTCCACCGGAATTCCTCTTTGCTTCTTCCACAAAACAAAAGGTTGCATCGCTGACAAAAAAGCCGGAGGACAAAGAATCAGCATTGAGCCCTCTTCCGAAACGGGAGTATAGGTAGCAATTGCTTCATAATTTATAAACTGATGACGATAGACCGAAGCAAACTCACTTTCAACGGAAGTAAGCGGAGCCCTTCTTGCATAAGTATTTACCCGGCTGATTCCGGAGGGAGCCACTTTTACCTGAAAATCCGTGTAAACTCTCAGGACTTTTGTAACGGGGTTATACTGTAGAGGATAAAGCCACAGGCTTTGCGCACGAAAATCTCTCAAAATATAGGGCGTTTGCAAATCGGCAAGCACTCCGGGAAAGAACTCATTTTTCTGATATTCTTTTCCTTCCCTGCCCTGAACCTGATCCGGAATTATGTCCCGGTAGAGATTTCCTTTGGAGGGCGCAATCTCTATATTGGGTATTTCATAGTACTGAGAGGAAAGGATTTCCACTTTCATTTCTGATAAATCCGGGATGATGAGCGCGGTCGAGATTTTCTGGAGGTCAGGCGCACCGGGTCTGAGGATAAAACTCGCGTTTTCTCCCTTGATTTTAATTCTTTCAGCAGGATTCACGGACGTTTTTTCCACATGAATATTCAGGATTGTTTCTTCCGGATTTGCCGAGACAAGCTGAACCATACTCTGGGAAAATACCTGGGAAAAAAGTGCACAGAATAATACTAATAAGAGTACTCGCTTTTGCATATAGGTATAATTAAAAATTTGAATGAGTAATTATGGGTACCAATCATTATATTCCAATAACGTATATATGAAAATAAAAGATGCAAAGTAACAGGGAATATTTGAAAAACGGATAGCTCAGCGGACACTCTATGGGATTGCGTATCACAAATCCCTTAAAACTGATTTTTCCACATCATACTTTCCACCGGTTTTTCAGTACGCTGATTATACTTTGCGCTGGATTTCAGGTTGTATTTATTAATCACCTCTCCATCTACTTCAAAATAAATTAATTGTCCAACGGGCATTCCTGCATAAACCCTGACAGGGTGGACTACGGTAATTTCCAGTGTCCAGGTATTACAAAACCCTACATCTCCTTTGCCCGCGGTTGCGTGTATGTGAATACCGAGCCTTCCGGTGCTGCTTTTTCCTTCCAGAAAAGGAACATGCTTATGGGTTTCGGTATATTCCTGAGTAACACCTAGATAAAGCGTTCCCGGCTGAAGTACATATCCCTCTTCCGGAATCAGGATTTCCTCAATTCTGTTGTGCTTACGGGCGTCAAGTTCTCTGTCCTTATAGGCAGCCAGGTATTTACCAAGATGTACGTCATAGCTATTGCTTCCCAGATATACTATGTCAAATGGCTCTATGAGAATATTTCCATTGTCTATTTCCTCCAGTATTTTTTTATCGGACAGAATCATATTAAATTTAATAAATTTATCGTTTTACAATCAGAAATGATTTTATTGCGTGCAAATTTCCGAAAAAAACCGGAAACTTTCGCAGATTCTTTTTATTTGATAGAATGTACTGACAAAAAATGCCGATTATGTATGCTAACCGATACTTGCTCATATTATTTCTTACTTTTTACTTATCCTTTTTTTATTCGGGTAGTCTCCTTGCAAAACATCTACCGGTAATCAACAATAGCTCGATTCCCTATTTATCCTGCGATAGTATTTTTGATTATCATCTCGCTATGGACTATCGTCAGCCTCAGACATTCAGGGATGTTCCGGAAAAAGACCTCTCAGAAAATGCCGGGAAATACAATCATTTATATTCCGGCTGTTCTTTTCGGGCGCGTAATCTGTCTCAGGATTCGTGTACTTTTTATATTTATCATCATTTTGCTGATTTTTGGGTTGTATCAGTAGAAGACACTAGTGGCAAAGAGCTGTTCCGGAAAGAAACCGACATATATGCCCTGAAGAGCCTGAAGGATTCACCTTATGAGCAATCCGGTGCAAAAATCGTGATGCCTCCGGCCTCAGAATATAGAATCCGGCTATGGAACCGGGATGTGGAACGTACGTTAAACAGTGCTTTTTATCTTTTTTCGGAGGAGGGCTTTTACAGAAGACAAAGCCTGGACATTTTCAGAGGAAAATATGTTTTTTTATTTGAAATTTTATTGAGTGCGGTACTTTTTTTCCAGATGCTCATCAGTATTTTTCAGTGGTTTCTGGCAAGAAGAACCGAGTACGTCTGGTATGCCCTTTATCTTGGCGGGCTCTTTATCTATTACGCAAACCGGCTGGAAGGGAAGTATAATCTGGATGTTTTTTTTAATTATAATATTATTCCAAAATATTTTTTAGGGGGATTTTTATCCCTGATTCTCCATTTTTTTTACTTCCGGTTTTCCCGGTCTTATCTTTCCCTGCAGTCAAGGCAACCGGAATTAAATCAGAAAATCAGGATTGCGGAGTACTTTATTCTTTTCTTTTCGGTAGCAATTTTATTGATTTACCTGGGAGGATACGGAGTTTGGGCTCAGTTTTTTTTCTATCTTATTTCAATTTTCCTGTTTGTACTTGCTGTGTATTTTATCATAAAAGTCTTACAAAGTCAAAATCCGCTGGCAAAGTATCTGCTCATAGGGGCTTTATTTGCCCTGATTGGCAATGCCTGTTCTATTATTGCTTCCATTTTAATTGTATCCGGAAATGCAGTAATCAATGACGCTGTAATTTTCTCTCAAATCGGAACGCTAATAGAGGTCGTTTTTTTTAATATCGCATTATTGTATAAAACCCGCAACAGCGAACTTGAAAAACTATCTTCTCAGGAGGCCCTGATTGCTGAACTGCAGAAAAACGAAAAGCTCCGGAATAATATGCAGCAAATCCGGGACAAAATCTCTACCGACCTGCATGATGATATAGGAGCAACGCTCAGCAGCATTAAAATTTATAGTGAAGTGGCTCAGAAACAATGGGCTGAAAATCCCCAGAAGGTATTACTGCTTCTAAACAGAATCAATCTCAATGCAACCTCAATCCTTGATTCTATGGGGGATATCGTCTGGTCAATTAACCCCAAAAGGGATAAACTGGATGATATTTATTTTAAAATGAATACTTTTTTGCATGAGGTGCTGGATGTTAAAAACATTCCTTTTTCTCTCAATACCTCTGTCAACGTTAAATCCATTTCCTTAGGGATGAATAGCCGGAAAAATATTTTTCTGATATTCAAGGAAGCCGTTAATAATATTGCCAAATACTCTGAAGCTTCTCAGGTAAATATTATCCTGCTCGTAGAAAATGACCGTTTTTCAATGGAAATCTCCGATAACGGAAAAGGATTTGATATCCACAAAACCAACCGGCAAAACGGATTGGGAAATATGCGGAAACGGGCGGAAGAATTGGGAGGCACCTTTAGTATCACCTCTGAAACCGGCAAGGGTACCCGCATTTATTGCGAAATCCCTAATATTAGGGACACATAAAAACAAAACCTTTATTTAATCCTCTCCGTAAGAAACACTATACCTTAAATTTGTTTTTCTAACCCTCCAAATTATAAAAATTATGTAAAGCTAATTTACCTTTTTTAATCATTTATTTAATTTGTAAATTTTCTTGTATCATGAAAAACATCCTGTTTCCTGTTCTTGCTCTTAGTTTATGGGGTTCCTTTGTAATGGTAACGCCCAAAGAAAATCCGGAATCTGTACGCCGTTTTGAAGATTCCAAACTCCTCCCGGCTCCGGAAGGACACGTTTTGATTAAAGGTCAGTTTATTGTGCAGCTTAGCGACAAGGCGGTACCTTCCACCAAATCCGTAGAGTCGGCGGCTAAACGCGCTCAAACCCGGGAAGAAAAACAACGGACATCAGAAGAAAACGCCAAAAAATCAGGGCAGCTGATTAGTGCTTTTACCCAAAAGTACAATATACAGTCCGTAAAAATCAAACAAACTTATTATCACGCTTTCTCGGGCTTTGCCGCTGAATTATCAGAAGAAGAGGTAGAAGCATTAAAAAAAGACCCTAATGTCGTCTCTATTGAGCCGGACGTGGAGATTCAGCTTAGCCCCGGAAGAGAGCTCGTGGAAACCCCAATGGCGCAAAGTACGCCCTGCGGGATTACTAATGCCGGTGGGTTTGCGGACGGTAGTACTAAAGGTACCTGGATTTGGATTGTCGATACCGGTATTGACCTGGACCACCCGGATTTAAATGTACAAACGACAAGTCCCTTTGCTGTTTCCAAGGTAGGCGGTACTGCCGATGACTGTAACGGACACGGGACACACTGCGCCGGTACTGCCGCCGCCAAAAATAATGGACTGGGTGTAGTAGGAGTATCCGCAGGCGCAAAGGTTGTTCCTGTAAAGGTGTTTGCTTCCTGTACGACTCCCTCTTCGCCTTCTTCTACTATCATTTCAGGTATTGACCATGTGGCAGCCCATGATATTGCCGGTGATGTGGTTAACCTCAGCCTTGGAGGCCCGTTTACGGGAACTAATTGTTCCACGAGTTCTGTCTATAGAACCTCCGTTACGAATCTTTCAAACACAGGTACCTGGGTAGCGATTGCTGCCGGAAACAGTGCAATGAATGCAGCAAATTATCAGCCTGCCTGTGTAAATGCGACAAAAGTGGTTACCGTAGCGTCCATGGCCTGCAATAAGACCTTTGCATCCTCCTATTCCAATTTTGAAACCTCAGCCGCAGGCCCTATTGACTATATTGCAACCGGTTCCAGTGTATTATCTACCTACAAAAACGGAACTTATGCTACTTTGACGGGCACATCCATGGCTACTCCTCATGTAGCGGGAATCCTGCACCAAAGAAATGCATTACCCCTGAATGGAGGAAGTGTTGCCTTTAGTGGTGTAAATTATATTATCGCTAAAAAATAAAGAACCCTGTATTTTTCTGTCTCATAAAAAACGCTGTCATTTGGCAGCGTTTTTTTATTATTTCTTACATACGTAGTAAAATCTGCTTTTTTTGTTCTTTTCTGCACTATTTTTGCAAACAGTTTATGATAGTATTATTTTTAGCGCAAAAGGGGGTATAAATTATCATGTGGAAAAAAGTTAAAGAACTTTTCTTCGGTTTTATTCAGAAACAGGAGGATATAAGTGATCATTATATGACACTTATTATTTTCTTATTTACCCTTTTCATCTTTACTCAAATCATAAGCAGCATCTTCTTTTTTATCAATCTGGCGAATCTGATACTTACCATTTTAACAGGAGCTTTTTTAGTAACCCTTTTAGTATTATTAAGGATACCCAAATACAGACTTACAATCAAAATTGCTTTCCTTATTATATCTCATTTACTGGTTTTGTTTTTTTGGGTAACCTCCGAAGGATTAACCGGCTCTATTGTAACAATAATGCCTATCATTATTTTTATCGTTATCTCTATTTTACCTCAATCTCAAATATTTATCCCTTTAGTGCTTTCGTATGCTTTCTTTATTTGCATCATTCTGTTTGAGTCCTACTTTCCTGAATATATTATTCCTTATGAATCAGTGAGTTCAAAGAAATTTGATATTATTACGGGCATGTTTTTGTCAGCTTCTCTTGTCGGGTTTTCTTTTATATACCTGAGGAAATTATATCAGGAGAAAACGCTGGCGCTTAAAAATCAGGTTACCTTACAAAAACAGCTCAATGAAGAATTAGATAATTTTGTTTACCGGACGTCTCATGATCTTCGCTCACCGGTTTCTTCGTCTCTGGGTTTAATTTCATTACTAAAAGACACACATAACCCGGAAGAAATAGCCCTGTATCTGGATTTACAGGAAAAAAGCCTTAGAAGAATGGACGCTTTTATAAGCGAAATCCTGAATTATTCCCGGAATTCAAGAATGGACGTTACTTTGGAAAAAATAGATTTTCGCGCTGTTTTTGAGAATTCCGTAGAGCAAAACAAGTTTAGTCAGCCTGAACTGAGTACTTTTTCCTGCGCAATTGATGTTTCCCAGGACCTTACCTTTTATTCAGACAAGCTCCGCCTGAGTATTATTTTCAACAATATGGTAAGCAACTCTTTCCGGTATCATAACCCTAAATCCCCGAACCCCTTTCTCAGAGTCCGGGTTGAGGCAAAAAATAACACAATACAAATAATTTTTCAAGACAATGGATTAGGAATTGCTCCGGCTTCATTGCCCAGGGTTTTTGAAATGTTTTACCGCGGACACAAAACTTCCACCGGTTCAGGGGTTGGGCTTTATATTGTAAAACAAAGTATTGAAAAATTGGGAGGAACGATAGAGTGCTCCTCCATAGTGAATGAAGGAACCACTTTTACGGTAACGCTTCCCAACCTGAAACCTTCTTAGTCTTTTTTCCGGTTTCGGATTGCGATATAATAAATCGGGATTCCCAGCAGGATGATTCCCAGTCCGGGATAGGTAAACTGAGGCTTAAAGATAAACAATAAAATACTCAGTACTAGTGCGAGCACAATATACAAAGCAGGCAAAACAGGATAGCCCCAGGCCTTATAAGGTCTTACTGCTTCCGGTTTTTTCACCCGCAGAATAAAAATACCCGCTATCGTCAGGATATAGAATAATAATACCACAAAAACCACATAATCCAGCAAGTCTCCGTATTTACCGGAAAGGCATAAAACACATGCCCATGCACATTGAATCCATAATCCCCACTCAGGCACACTGTTTTTGTTCAATTCTCCAGCCTGTTTAAAAAACAATCCGTCTTTAGCCATTGTGTAATATACCCTTGCGCCGGAAAGAATCAATCCGTTATTACACCCAAAGGTAGAAATCATAATCATCAATGCGATGATAATCGTCCCGCTCGTTCCAAATATTTTCTCGGAAGCCACCACTCCCACTCTGTCTTTGGATGCGTGAGCAATCTCTTCCAGTGGAATTACGGAAAGATACATCATATTCATCAGCAGATAAATAACTGTTACAGTAAGAGTTCCCAGTATCAGGCTCAAACCAATGTTTCGCTGTGGGTTTTTGACCTCGCCCGCCACAAAAGTGATATTGTTCCACGCATCGCTGGAAAAAACGGAACCCACCATGGCAGCTGCCATTCCTCCCATCAGTGCAATGCCTGAAATAGACTGAATATCAAACCCGAGCGACTTATTGCATGCATCCTTAGGGATTATTTTATGTGCGTCCCAGGCGTTCAGCCAGTTGGCGTTCCATATTTCGGCTTTTGCGGCAAGGATAAATCCGAAAATGATTAACCCAAAGAGGGAAATGAGTTTGGTTGCAGTAAAAATACTCTGAATAATTTTTCCACTTCTGACTCCTCTTGTATTCAGAAAAGTAAGGCCCAGCACCAGCAGAATAGAAACTACCTGAGCTGCACTGATGGAGAAAAAAGTCGGTTGTCCGCAGGCATCTGCTCCCGTTTGTAGTTTCCACAATAAAACGTCCTCACTTAAAGCAGGAAAAATATAGGCGGAGAATTTGGAAAAAGCCACGCCTACCGCAGCGATAGTTCCGGTCTGAATTACGGCAAAAAAAGCCCATCCATACAAAAACCCGACCAGCGGATTATATGCCTCCCTGAGATATACATACTGACCGCCGGCTTTGGGATACATTGCCGATAATTCTCCGTATGAAACAGCCGCTATCAGGGTTAATACTCCGGTAAGTACCCATCCCAATATTAAATATCCGGAAGAACCTACATTTCGCAGCATGTCTGCACTTACAATAAAAATCCCGCTTCCAATCATAGAGCCCACAACAATCATTGTGGCATCCATTAGTCCCAGTGACGCTTTAAATTCGTTTTTAGATTCCATTTCAGATAAAATAGTTCTGTTTATAGTATTAAAGACCACAATCTTATATAAATTTGCGTGAAAAACAAAATATTCGCCAATATATTATTATTTCATGCGCCTTCCCCCAAAACCGGTAATTTGGATTACAATACTGATTATTCTTTCATTATCAGGATATTATGGTATTATATCCTTGAACAGAACCGAAATTTATCCTTACTGGGCAGGAATGACAGGCTTGTTTGCTGCCTATTTTCTGCTGATGTTCTATTTCCGGAAGGCTCCCGGACTGATACCCGCAGCGATATTTTCTGCCATTATTTTCAGAGTGGCTACGCTTTTTTTTCTTCCCAATCTTTCTGATGATTTTTACCGCTTCGTGTGGGACGGTCGTTTACTGATACATGGACAAAACCCTTACCTCAGTTTACCCTCTCAATTTTTCAAAGAAGGCCTGACCCGGAACTGGGGGCTGGATGAAATTTACCCTTTGCTTAATTCTCCGGATTACTATTCGGTTTATCCTCCTGTATGTCAGTTTTTTTGCTGGGTGAGCGCCAGTCTGTTTCCTTCCTCTTTGCTGGGCTCTGTTTTTATCCTCAAATTGCTGATTTTGATTTCAGAGATTCTTAGTATCGGCTTTTTATGGAAATTATTACAGAAATTCCGGCTTCCGGGACACTCCCTATTATGGTACGCACTGAACCCGTTAATCATTACTGAACTAACGGGTAACCTTCATTTTGAGGCTATCATGATTACCGGAATGCTGGGTGCCGTCTTTGCGCTTACGCATTCAGAAGCTGCCAAAACGATTTTCCATAAACGTTTGTGGATAATTCTTTCGGCATTTGCTTTTGCAGTGTCGGTTTGCAGCAAGTTGATTCCTGTGATATTTCTCTTGTTTTTAATCCGTAAAATGGGGTTTCGCAAGGCTTTTGTCTATGGTCTTATTGTGGGAGTTTTCTGTATAATGATGTTTACCCCGTTTCTGGCTCCGGATACTTTTCAGAATATCCTCAAAAGTACCCGTTTGTATTACACTCATTTTGAATTTAATGCATCGGTATATTACCTTCTGAAAGCCGCAGGCTACCTGATTGCCGGGTATAACTGGCTGGTAAAAGTCCCTTTTCTCCTTCCTTTGTGTTTCCTGTCGTCCTTATTTTATATAGAAACAATCCGAACGGAAAACTATGAGTCTCCGTATGCTCTTTTTCTGAGGCAGTGTGGCTGGGCTATGAGCATTTATCTGCTGCTTTCCACTACCGTAAATCCCTGGTATTTATCGCCCTGTATCGCATTCTTTACCTTTTCCCAATACCGGTTTACCATTGTATGGAGTATGGTTTTCCCTGTGACTTACTTCACCTATCACAAGATTCCTTATCAGGAAAACATGCTGCTTGTACTGCTTGAGTATGCACTTGTACTGGGCTTTTTGTATTTTGAACTCAGAAAAAACAAGGTCAAAACACAGAACCAGTAAGCAATTGTCAGGGATTAAACTGCATTATGATACCTGAGATAGCGTTCCATATTTTCCTTTCCCATATATTTGGAGAGCAAATGTCTGTCTGTCTGGAGCAAATCGGTCATCATCAGGCAGTCCAGCACGTCCGAGAAATCCGGATCTACATTGAATGCCAGCATTTTGGCTCCCATTTTCAGATAATGCTTGAATAAAACAGGGATTCCTCCGGCCCCTTCTTCCAGTTCAGTGATTGCTTCATTCACCTCTTTGATGTCTTCGAGCGAGAATGTATTATAATATTGTATCGCACGGGGTTTTCCCTTGAACGGATGCCTGGCCTCAACCATGTGAGACAGCCCTTCGGCCAGATTATTGTGTGCCAGAAACTGAACGATTAATGTTTTGGAAACGGAATTCATCTCGGCAGAAATACTTACCGGGCCAATCAGATACCGGTATTTTATGTTTTCGGGAAGCAGTATAAACTGACAAATTCCCGTCCAAAGCAACAACAAAGGCTGATAGCTTTTCTGATAATCCTGTATAATATAAGACCTTCCCAGCTCCAGTGCGGGATGAATCTGATTGAGCAACTTATCTTTTATCCTGAAAATTGTATTGACGTAAACCTCATTCCGGTCGCCGCTTTCCATCAGTTCGTCTATTTTTCCTATCCGGTAGCCACCAGCTATTTTTTTATTTTCAAAATCCCAGAGAACGAGCTGATAATACTTTTTATCAAAATTATCCACATCACAACTTTTGCCACTTCCCTCTCCTGCATTCCGGAAAGTAATCTCCCTTAGCCTCCCGATTTCCTTCATAATTTCCGGAGCTTCGTCCTGCTTTAACACATAAACCCTGAACGGTCTGGAATCTACGAGGAGTGCTTGGGGCGGAAGACCGGCTATTTCTTTTTCTATTTTTTCCTGAGGCAAAGCCGCAATAATGGGTTTTGCTTCCGGAGCCGAATTGCCAAACATCGGAAGTGCCACTATATTATCTACATTGATAAAAGTATCCCGGATACTATCCGGTACGTAATGAAGCGAAAGCAAAAACAACTTGGATTTCAGGTATTCATTGATTCTGAAGAAATCCCTTCCATAACTTTTCAGTCTGTCAGCGGAGATTTTTTTCCCGACTCTAAACTCAACATCCTTATAACTTACGTTCAAAAACTCCCTCGTTTTGAGTTTGTCGCGGAACCGGGGAAACATCATCCCGAAAATCTGATAAATAAATCCGCTGTGTCCCTTAAAAAATACCGGAATCACAGTTGCCTGAGAAAGATAAACCATTTTGGCCGTTTTGGAGTCCCAGTTTTTCGCAGAAAAAAACGTTTTTCCTCCCCCGATAGCCAATTCTTCTTTACAGGGAAAAACGGTGAGCATTCCTCCGTTTTTTAAGTACTTTATTACCTCCTTTGCCTTTTCATAATTATGGGGAATCTCTTTTTCCAGTACCACTTCCTTCAGTTCGTCCGCGTTATCCCCGAACCCCTGGGTGAGAACGTGGTATTCTTTTCTGATTTTGCTCATAAAAAGAATCAGGATAAGCACCTCTACACCGCCCAAAGGATGATTGGATATAAATATAACCGGGCCTTTAATCTCTCTTAGTGCAGCCAATTCGCTTTCCGGGGGAAGCGTATAAAATATTTTAAGTTTTCTTAAAACAAGCTCGGCATATTCTGCGGGATCCTTGATTTTCTGGCGATGAATTTCTTCATTTATTTTATCCAGATGGGATATACCCAAAAACCTTTTTATCAGGGGCTTAGTAATAGGGGATAACGAATCCTGAATCAGACGTACCGGGTTAATATTTCTTAGTCCGCTATTGAATTGCATAAATTTTAAAATTATTTTATATAATACCTGCTCAGGTAACGGGTATTTCGTAAGCAGTAAAAAATTTCATAAAAGTACACCTTAATTTTAAACTTATGTTTATGATACGCTAAAATAAGTGTTAAGTTTTCATTTTTGTATTGTATTACCGTGTTTTATTTGTCTCTATACCAAAGTCCCCATCCCTTCCAGTAAAAATATACCTTAAATTATTCTCCTTCTTTTTGTATTTTTGCATCAAAATAAAAAAAATGGTTTCAAGGTATCTGCTAATATTGTTTTTTTGTGTTTTTTCTTCTCATATTCAGGGTAAAAGCTTTGAATTAAAAAATATTATCTCTTCGGAATCTGATAGTGACGGGGACGGCGTTCCGGACCATAAGGATTTTTGCCCGGATCTGGCTGGACTAAAATCCAATAAAGGCTGTCCGGAAGGAATTACTCCCCCCAAAAAAGAGTATATTCAGGACAGAGACAGGGACGGAATCGAAAATCCCTTTGATTCATGTCCGGATATTCCCGGAGAAGAAAAAGATCAGGGCTGCCCTCCCGCTCCGGATATGTCAATTTACCGGCTGAAACTGAATGCGACTGTTGCTTCCCTGCAGCCCAACACAATTCCATCCTTTAAAACCCTGGAAATCATTAATGAACCTGATGCAAAAAATCCCTACCGGGACGCTGACCATGACGGAGTAAGAAACAGAGAAGACCGTTGCCCGATGACCAAAGGACTCAAGTCCCTTCAGGGTTGTCCGGAGCTAACCTTGTCTGACAATGAAATACTTACCTCTATCAGGGAAGACCTGATTTTTGAAAGAGGAAATGCCAACCTGGTTCCTTCCGGAAGGTCAGCGCTGGAATCGCTTGCGGTATTGCTTACCGTTCCATATCCGGAATCTACGGTTACTTTTTCTATCTATGCAGATGAGTTGATTTTTCAGGAAGACAATGCCAACCTTACGTATGAAAGAGGAAAAAAAATAAAACAATTTCTTTCAGAACAAGGAGTAGAAACCAACAGGCTGAGATTTCAGTATTTTGGCGATATGCGCCCTCCGGCCTCCTATTCCTGGAACCCCAACGAACGAAGCCGGGTAGAGATTATCCTTTATTTCCCTTAATTCCTCATCAGTTCGGAAGCGCTTCTCATCGCATTTTCGGTGGGATTATCGCCTCCAATCATTTTCGCAATTTCCATGACTCTTTCCTGCTCAGAGAGTTCTTTTACTCCTGAAAAAGTGGTGTGCGAAAGCGTTTCCTTGAAAATCAGGAAATGATGATTCCCTTTTGCCGCAATCTGGGGTAAATGCGTAATAGACAAAATCTGAAAAGGCCTTGCGAGTTTTTGCATTACCGTCCCCACTTTATTGGCTGTTTCGCCACTGATTCCGGTATCTATCTCATCAAAAATCAGCACCGGAAATTCGGATTTATCTGCGAGTACCGATTTTATTGCCAGCATTACCCTTGAGACTTCTCCTCCGGAAGCGATGGAGGCAAGCTCACCTACGGGCAGTCCCGGATTGGTTTGAATCAGGAATACGACTTTATTGAATCCCGTATTCTGAGGTCTTAGTGGCTGTCCGTCCAGTACAAAAGTGCCGTTTTCTGTGGTGGTCCGGGTTAGTTTTATGATAAAGCGGGCATCTTTAAATCCCACTTCTCTCAGGAGGATATTCACGTTATTTTCCAGTCCGGGGATGACATCCGTTCTTTTTTGCTCAATCGCGAGGCCGATTTCCTCCAGTACTTTATACCCCCTGACAAGGTCTTCTTTCAGCGAGGCTACGGAAGATTCGAGGTTGGAAAACCGCTCAAGATTCAGGCTGTAAGTCTCCAGCAGCTGAATGAGTTCCGCTCCGGTTTTTACATTATATTTTCTTTTAAGCTTAAAGTAAATATTCAGACGTTCTTCAATAAAAGCAAGTCTTTCCGGATTTTCCTCTACGTTTTCCAGCAGATTTTGTAACTGATAACAGGTTTCTTTCAGCCCTTCTTTCCACTCAGAGAGTTTTTCTACGGTTTGCGCAATCGTTACATCGACTTTTTCTACTTTTTGAAGAGCGTGAAGACTTTCGCTCAGCAACTGATAGGCAGAAACCTCCTGATTGTATAACTGCTCTGTAGATAACCGGAGCGCTTCCCTTATTTCTGTGGCATTCTGAAGTATCTGAAGTTCCTGCTCCAGATTTTCTTCTTCCTCCGCCTGCAGATTTGCTTCTGACAGTTCCTGCACCAAAAAAGAGAAATAGTCAAACTGTTGCCTTGCGGTTGCCTCTTCTGCTTCGAGCTGTCTGATTTCTGACTGAATCCGGTTGCATACTTTGAGCTGATTTTCAAAGGCTTCGGTGAGTGCGTGAGCGCCGGCAAAGTCATCCAGAAGTTCCATTTGCCTGGCAGGTTCCAGTAGTAGCTGACTTTCATTTTGGCTGTGCATATCTACGACCGCACCCATGACGTCTTTGAGCACCTGAACAGAAACAGGGGTATCGTTGATAAATACCCGGGTTCTGCCGGCAGCGTTTAGTTCCCTGCGGACAATAATGGAGTTTCCGTCCATATCAAAAGCCTCAAACCCTTTCAGAAACTGGCATATTTTGGAAGAAAGCTCTACAAAAGTAGCCTCTACGATACATTTTTCCTCTTCTTTAAAAACGACATTGGCGTCAGAGCGTTTGCCCATGAGCAGCCCGAGGGCTCCCACTAAAAGGGATTTGCCTGCACCGGTTTCACCCGTCAGGATATTAAGCCCTTTGCCGAAAGTTACATTACAATCAGCAAATAATGCGTAGTTTTTGATGTGTAAATGCTTTAGCATGTGGCAAAAGTACAGCTTTTTTTGTAAAAAAATAGCAAAACAAGTGTGTTTTTTTGTAATTTCCCTTTTTAGGTAGTAATCTGCAATAGTTACTCCTGTTCTGAAGGCCGGGAAGTACCGGTTTCGAGCTGAAATTGCTGCCAGTAACCCGTTCTGGAAAGCATCGCCCTGCACCATGTATCAAACCGGATTAGCTCAAAAGAGTTTGCACTCCAGGGGGTTTCTTCTGATAGTTTCCGGATTAATTCCTCTATTTTATTTTGCTCATGAAAGTCAAAAGACTGCAATTCTAGCTGATGAAGGATTTTGTAGATAAAAGCCACTCTTGGCTGAACTTCATATTTGGCAATATGTTTCCGGAGTGCTTCTATTTTTGAAACAGCAAAATCCGTATCCCCGGTTTCAATCATTACCATAATTTCAAAGATTCTCAGTGAGCTGTTTGCATGCGGTTTACTTTGATACAAATCCTCCATTTCCATGAGCATTTTCTGAAAAGCGCGGTAGTTTTTTTCTACATAGAGTTTACAGGCTTTCAGATAATTGATTTTTTGCAAAAAATCCGGGTTTGCCTTGATGGGAAGCGATTCCCAAAGGGTGTAATACTCTTCGATTGTATTCATTTTTCCCATTAAAAAAGCGGCGCTTGCCTTTACAAAGTGTGCGGCCATGAGATTATGAATCTGCCCGCTAAGCCGGTCTATTGCTTCCAGACTGTAATCGTAGGCTTTCTGAAAATCCAGCGCCTGAAGTTCGATGACAGAAAGTTTGTAAAAACTGATTGCAGCCCGGTTTTTATCTGCAATTTCAGGATGATTTTCCAGCAGTTCAATCATAGCCTGAATGGTTTCCCTCCCTTCATCAAAATTAAACCGAAACTCAGAAAGTGCTTCTTTCAGGAAAAGATAATGGTAGTGAGCAATAGGGGAATAGTGTCCGGAAAGTTCTTTTTCCAGTACGGGAATTTTTTCTTCGAGAAAACGAAGGAGTACCTGAGGCGTTTTATAATTGCGGGTGTAAAGTAAAATCTGATATTCATTCCGGAATCCTTCTGCCAGAATTTCGACGGCGTTTCGTTTGAGTGCGGAAGCGATTTCCTCATTAAGGCCATAAAACTCATCGATATTGTCTTTAATGGATGCCCTGAGGTTGGAAAGCAGCAAAAGCCGGAATCCGTTGTTGGTCGTATTTTTGTTTTTGAGAATGTCCGTCCATATATCTTTGGCAATCATTCCAAGCCCTCTTTTTCTCAGGATTGCCCCCAGTGTAAACTGTTTATAAGTATCAATTACTGCGTATGCACTGGGGTCTTCCTCTACTTTGGGGTTATTGGGAATATCAGAAGCCTCCATGAGGATTTTATACATTTTTTCCAGCAGCCGGCTTTTGGTCATGATAAATGCTTTGGACTTGGGGTCTCCGTACATTTTTTTAGATGCTTCGTCCTGGGTGAGGGTTGGATTTTTTTCTGCCAGTTCAACCAGTTCGAGCAGCCGGTTATCTTTTTTGCCATGAAAAGCCTCAAGGTATTGTTTCAAATACCTTTTTTCCGGTTTAGAAAGATTCTGTAATATCGCATGTATTCTTTCCATGAGCGGTTTCCCGTTAATTGAGCTGGTCTTTTTTAAAATTTAGAAATCGGTATCCGGCTGATTGCTCCTGATGATTTCGTAGATGATTTTTGTATCCCCGTATTCCTTCCACCGGCAAATGCGGCCATTCTCATCAAAGGATATTCTCCATGCAGTAGGAATTTTCCAATGGTTTTCGCCTGCTTCTGAGTGCATCCCAAGGTATGTACCGCTTGTATATCCAAATACCGCCATCGTATTTTTATCCGGAGAAGAGGTTGATTCTATGTCAATTGTATAATCCGGGAATATCCGGAAGAGTTGCTGCCAGCCCATCATTACCCTTTCTCTTCCTTTTAGCTCCTGTCCTCTCGCATCTGTAAAAGAGAACTCTTCGGCAAGGTATTCGGCTGAAAGCGTGTCTTTATGTTCGTTTAAAATTTTTACCCACTGATTCAATTTTTGGAAATACTCTTTTTCCGCTTCTTTTTTCTCTCCGCATCCTGAAATGCAGATTCCTGTCAAAATTAATGCAAGTGCGAACCGGTGTTTCATAAATCTCAACTTCTCTTTACGGTGGTCTGCTTTTGTGTTTTAGTCAAAAAACAAGGATTTAAACCCCTTCCTAAAGGCAAAGTTAGTATTTTTTTTTAAACAAGGGATATTTTATCCGTTTACCGGTTAATTTTTACCGTTGGAAAAGAATCTGTTTTCTGTGTTGAGCGAATTCTTTACCTTTGACTTTCCAAAATTTACTTCCTGAGTGTATGACAAAAATCAACATCCTTCTGTTTTCCATATGCCTTTTCTGGGGCAGCCTTCCGGCCTTTGCACAAAGCGTACTTCCGCATATCTGGCGGAATAACGTCAACCTGAGCGTGCATACTTTTGCTCCCCGTATTCAGATGACCCCTCAGGGAAACCTGCTGGTAAAAGTATTACGGGTGGACCTCGACGCCAGCAATACCATGCATGGCTCTGCCCTGATGATGTACAACAATAGTGGAACAATATTATGGGACACTCTTTTTGCCAATGCTTCTCCGGGGTTGATTGACTTTTTAAGGTCCGCTCATACGGATTCTGCGGGCTATACCTGGGCAGGAAAAGACAACGCAAGCCCCTCCCATCATGAACTGATTCGGTTTGACCCTCAGGGAAACGTTGTGAGCAACTTCCTTCTTACCATGACCCGCCTTTTTCATTATGAGAACGAAATCGTAGAAAACCACGGGAATCTGGATTTTATAGAGGATATTACCGCCCAAAGACTGTATTATGTAGTAGAACCCATAAATTTTTCGGGAAACTGCTCCAATAATATTACGGCTCTGATGTACATTGATCAGACTACGGGCTTATCATGGATGCCGGATAGCATACATTTAAATGACTGTTCAGACAATGTTTTTTGTTTTATCCGGGATGATAACGATGATTTTTATTTTCTGAACAGCGATGAGAATATGACCGGAGTCAATAACCGGGTACTTGTTTCGAAGCTAATCGGGCAGCAAATCACACCTGTACTGACGATAGATTCCCTGAATCACTGGCTTCTTCCCAAATGCATCCGAAAAACAGACCGATGGCTGATGTGTAACTTTCTGGCGGACTCCAATACTACTCATAATTATGCAAAAGATGTCATAAAAATATATGATATGAGTACTGCTTCCCCTCAGCTAATCAAAACCCTTTATTTTGATCTGAAGCTTACCCCGTTTGAAGTTAAAGACGGTTATTATTATGTGGGGGAAAAATATGAACTGACCCAAACCCCGGTTACAGACCACAATAAAGTACATAAAATCGACCCTCAGGGGAATATCGTATGGACTTACGACTTCGGGCTAAACAATAAACTGAAAGTAATCACGGTGAATGACGCTTTTGTTTATGCCGTTACCGAAAAAAACGACTCCACCACTTTGTACGAAATTGACCGTAATTCCGGGTTGGTTACGAATATATATTCTCTTTACCCTGATTTTCCGGCGTCGGGGAAAGGCGTGTTTCAGGCTATAATCGGGGAAACCGACAATATCCTTTACTTATCCGGCTCAGGCTGGAATATGAATAATCAGGTAGAAGCGATTATAGGGAAGTATAAAGTAAATACGGTAAGTACAGGGGTTGAGCCTCAGCTATATCCCGAAAAAGAATGGAGTATCAGCCCAAACCCTGCCAGTGATTATTTTCAGCTGACGGGAAAGCTGCCTCAAAGTCCTTTTGAATGTGTGATTACGGATATCCGGGGAAGTGAAGTAATCCGGAAACAAATGTTTTTTCCGGACAGGAAAGTTTCCACTGTGTCTCTGCCAAAAGGAGTGTATTACGTAAAAATCGGGAGTATCACCCAAAAACTGATGATAGAATAAAGCCATTTCCTTTCTTCCTGTGCTGACCCCTATTCTATTAAAAGCGTGTTCCGGACAAGCTAAACAGGCCCGGAACACGCTTTTGGTATCAATGTATTTTGGAATCTGGATTATTGGGGTAAAAATAAATCGAAAGTATCTCCTCTTAATCCCAAACGGAGCGTTTCCAGCGGAAGTGCTTCCTGAGGAGGAATATTACCCAGATTTACATTGTGTCCGAGCAATTTGATAAACCAAACCTGCTGACTTTTTTGAGGGGCTTCCCAAAGTACATCCCCCGGGGGTACATAATGCAGGATTTCATCAATTAAGTCGCTGCGGATTCCGCCATCTGCATGAAACATCCCTACGGTACCGGTTTCCCTTGCTTCTGCGATTACCTTTGTGGCACCGGCATTCAGCTCCGCCTGCATCATTTCTACCCACATATAGGGCGCGATGATTTTTTTGGCGTCTTTGCTTCCTACTTCGGAATATACCGTAAAATGTTTTGAAAGCCGGTGAATTACTTCACATTTTTTATCCAGTTCAATATCCATAGAGCCATTGGATACTTCTAGTGCAGTAATCCCGAATTTATCCAGAATCCTGCAATAATCATCGAGTTGCTTTCTGACGAAAAAAATCTCAAACAGAGTACCTCCGAAATAAACCGGAATCTGATGGTTATTAAAAACGGCAATTTTATCCTGCAGATGGGGTGTAACTACAGAAGTGCCCCAGCCCAGTTTTACGACATCCACATATTCTGAGGAAACAGCAAGAAAATCCTCCGTTTCACGAATACTCATGCCTTTGTCAATTACCATTGTTATTCCTTCTTTCCGGGGTTTGGCTGGCCTTACCGGCAAGTGCGAAAGTTCAAAATTAATCATACTATCCTTCTGTTTTTAGTGTCGGACCAAAGCCGACGGTTAGACAATGAAAAACAAAGATGGAAGGATTCGCATCAGGCTTTGATATACATTCTGATAAGGTCTTTAACACCGGAATACCTAAGAGTTTCAGGGAAATCTGTAACGATTTCTCCCCATTTTAATGTATCCAGCAAAAAAGCATTTTCCAGAATCACCAATCCTTTGCTTTCTTTTCCAGCTCTGAACATAAAAACAGCACAAAGATAATATAATTCTGCTGAGGTTGGGTTATGTTTTATGCCTTCTTCCAAAAAAGTAATGGCTCCGGTAATATTATCGTGAGTATAAAGGAGTTTTGCCCAGTCTTTCCACAATTCAATGATGTGAGGATCCTGATGAATTGCCTGCTCAAGAAAATCATAGGCGGCATTTTTATTTCCCAGTTTGTACTCACACATTGAAATGGAAAGGATGATTTCCGTATTTTCCGAATCGAGAGAAAGCGCATTTTTATAATAATGTATCGCTTCTGTATAACGGTTCAGAGATTCCATACACTCGCCCAATCCAAGGAGAGCCTCTGTATGAGTCGTATTTTCCTTGAGTACCTTCAGGTAATAATGGCTTGCTTCCTTAAAAGAGAGTATTTCTCTATAGCACTGGGCGATAAAAAGCAGTGCGCTGGTTTCTGATTTTTCGAGTGCGAGGACCTCCAGAAAAGCGGGAATCGCTTCTTTGTAGAGCCGCATTGTCATTAGCACCCTTCCTTTGTTGAAATAGGCTCCCGAATACCCGTCCTGAATTGCAATACTAAAATCAAAGGCTTCTATTGCCTTTTCATTTAACCCGGTTTTATGATACAGAATTCCCAGATTATACCAGGACATACCTGAATACGGAGCACGCTCCAGAAAATTTTCATACATTATAACTGACTCATGGGTCAGGTTTTGCATTTCCATGATATAACTCATTTCATGAATTATATCTTCATTATTTTCATCATGCTCCAATGCAAGGGCATAAAACTGCTGACATTCCTGATAATTGGAAAATTTTTTGGCAATTTCTGCCATTTTCAGATAAACAAAAGCTGGATTCGGAGAGACGGAAAGAAGAATGTCTAAAGACTCAATCGCCTCATCAAATTTGGCCATGCCTTCGAGTATCTCCGCTTTCAGAAATACATATTCCCTCTGATAGGGCTGAAAACGGAGCGCCGTCTGTACAGAGGACAACGCTTCTTCAAAAAGGCTTTTTTCATAATTAATAATCGCTTTTCTGAAGTGTAAGCCGCTATTGATTGGAAAGTGAATCATACCACACTCTAAAAGCTGACGTGCTTTGTCGAGTTCGTCGAGGTTGTAGTAATACTGAAAAAGCTCTTCTATGATTATTAAATCAATATACATTTCAGGGTCTTTCTTATAAGACTCCTCAAAAGCATCTGCCTGAGCTTTTCTGAAATTCTTTTCTTCGAAATCGGAATTGTAGCCGTAGTTTTGACTCATATTCATTTTCTGTTTATTTTACAAAAATGTCATTTGCTGTAAATGATCATGCCTATAAAATTTTTCGGTTGGAAAAAAGGTTGCCTTTTATAACTGCGTAAGTACAGTATTTTGCACAAAGTACCAAAAAAAAAATGTACTTTTTACTGTTTTTACTTAAAAAGCACATATTTGTGTATGTTTTATAAAGAAAAAACTGTCAGAATATCACATCCTGACAGTATGAATTGAGAACCAACCTTCAACCTTAAATAAGTTGTATTTTTTAATTATTTACCTTAACACCATTTACGTATGAGATTTCGGCAGATTTACCATTTGCATAACTGTAATTGGCATTGCCGTTTAATTTACCGGAAGTCCAGGTACCTGCCACTACATCTCCGTTTGCATAAGTCATTTTACCTTTTCCTTCCTGCTTATTATTTCTCATATCTCCTTCATAAACATTACCGGAAGCGAAAGTAAATACACCCTTTCCATTCATCTGACCTGCGCTCCAGTCTCCGTTATATTTATTGCCATTCGCAAAAGCGATAGAGCCTTTGCCCTGACGAAGTCCGGTTACCCAGTTGCCTTCATATACATCCGCATTGGCATACACCATTTTGCCATTTCCATGACGCTTATTATTGAGCATTTGTCCGGTATATACATCTCCGTTTGCATAAGTATAGGTAGCCGTACCGGTAACCTGTCCACTTAACCAGGTACCTTTCAGGGAAGAACCTGTAGCAAACTTCATTGTACCTTCTCCGGTCATTTCATCATCTTTCCAGTTTCCGGTATAGATATTTCCATTCTGAAAATGAAAGGTTCCTTTTCCATACATCATTCCGGATTTCCAGCTACCTTTATAGTAATCTCCGTTTGCTCCCCAGAATTCACCTTCTCCGCTCTGCATATCTTTTTCCCAGTTACCAGAGTACTGATCACCAATCGCGGACTTGTACGTACCCATTCCATGACGCATTCCACCTTTAAATTGTCCTGTGTATTTATCTCCGTTAGGGAGGTTCATTACTCCTTTTCCATTGAAGCAATCGCCGTTAACGCATTGAGCGTTTACAAAAGAAAATCCTGTTAAAATAGCAAGTAGAGTTACAAATAAACGTGTCATGAGAATATTTAATTTAATGGTTTCTGTTGATTTATTTAAGATTATATGACAAAGATATGCGGTTCTTTTCGACTATAAAAACGGGGAATGGAAAATTATTAACATCATATTGTTTATTCATGTAAGAAAACTGTCTTATTGTTGATTTTTTTAAGATAAAATTAAACGCCTAATAATCAAATACTTAATAACATATTCTTCCGAAAATCCCGTCAATACACAAATAAACACCCTTTTCAGGGGTAAAAACCCATTAAATTATTACGAATAAATGTATATTTATACAAAAAAACTATTCTATATATAACATATACTCTGCTGTTTTAAATCTGTATATGTAATATATTATAACAAAAAGCGCATGTTTTTTCTAAAAAAAGTTTTTCTGATATTATTTTTCAAAAATTATATCAATTTTATCCAAAATCAGGCATTCCGCTGAAAGGCGGTTCTGAATATACAGAAAGGGAATAGCAAAAAAAAACAGGACAATTTCAATATTGTCCTGTTTCGTGCATTTTTATTTTACGCTTTATCCTTTATAATAAAACCGTTATTTTTTCTCTTCGGTTTTTTCTTCTTTTTTCTCTTCTGCTTTAGGGTTTGGCGCTTTTTCTTTTCTGATTTTTTCAGGAGTAGGTTTACGGTATTTTACTTCAGGTATAATATTATAAGTAAGACCTACCAGTAATCCGCCTGTGAGGTTATGGGTTTTTAGTCTTCCTGCTTCCCAGTATTTCACGTATTGTGTTTGCCCGTTTTGGGTAACCCGATAAGTAGCGTCTTTGTTTTCGGCATCCGCAAGGCTGTAGTCTCCTCTGAGTTTGAGATTCAGGGCAAAATCTTCGGTAAGGGTAATGTCCAGACCGGTTTCAGCAACAAGGCTATTGTTCATTCTGCTGTAAATCGTACGTAATGCCGGATGACGGGAAATATTCGGGTCCGGTGCGGGTACATACTCCGTTACGTCATCATACATTTGTCCGCCAAGCAACCATCCAAACTGAAATCCTCCGTAGAAAGAGAATACCGCTTTATTGTCCATATAGTTGGAGGAAACACCCATCATCAAAGGCATTTTCAGGTAATCCAAACGCGTTACAAAACGGTTTCTTTCGTAATAGGTGCTTTTTGCTGTATATTTATATCCCTGATGAGAATACAATAATCCTGTTCTGAGTCCAAAGTTTTCACTTGGATTATATCCTACATAAGCTCCTGCACCGATACCCCACAAATGAGCGTATCTGAACTGATCATTATCCAACTCCTGCAATGCGCGGTCGTCTGCATTACGCATCGTTACACTTTGAGGTAGTACAAAAAGTGTGTATTTCATTCCTTTCTGTGCCGATACTGTAAAAGCAGAAATCAACAAAATCACGAAAAACGAAATATGTAATATCCTTTTCATTTTTTAAAACTTTATATTTAGTATTATGTATGTATTAGAAAAAATAATAATTACTTATTAGCCTGCCCTGCATTTGTGTCAGGACGGATTTTGACTTTTTGTCCGATAAAAATGCTGGTTGAAGTCATTCCGTTTACGGTTTGCAGACCGGTAACGCTGATATTGTAGCGTTTGGAAAGAGAGTAAAGCGTTTCGCCTTTTTTCACTACATGATACACCCATCCTCTGAGCAGTTCTTCTTCGGTAGGGGGGGGAGGAGCTACTACTACCGGAGGGGGAGGAGTCCAGCCGTAAGCATGATTCGGAAGTGTTTTGGCTTCTTCTGTAAGGGTTGCCGTTAACTCATCCACATTTTTTTGACGCACCACTTTTTTATCCCGGTTAAAGATAAAAATTGCGGGTAATGAATTGTGTTGAAAACGGTTTCTTAAATCCCGGTATTCAGCGGTATCACTTACCACAAAGTGCTCACCGGTCATTTTTCTGTCAGACATTGCTGTGAGCCATGCTTTCCGGTTTCTGTCGCCGGAGATATAAACAAACCGAACCGGTTTATTTTTATATTTCGCAGCGGTTTTCGTAATGTCTTCAACTGCATTCATCGAACGACCGTTGAAGCTTGCCCAAAAAGTTACGACCCAGATTTCTTCTGACTTTTCTTTTGAGCTCAGGTCCAGCGACTCTGTGCGAAACCTTCTGTAGTTGAGCGTGGTGTCTGATACCAACTTTTGGGAGAACGCGGCTGATGCCGGTAATAAAAACCCAAGGAGAAACAGAAATGAAATAATTCTAGATTGCATTGTATTACCAAATTTTATTATTACTGATAGAAAATAAAATACCGCAAATTAAATTCAAATTTTTTGGTTTTTTATAAAACGCTGCTAAAATAATTCTTTATTTTATAGAAAAACAGATTTTTGTAAAAAAAAATCAATTTTAACCCGATTTCTACACCGGATTGCCCGAAAATAACTTATTTTAACTTTAATTTTACTAAAACCGGCTGATGGTCTGAATAGTTAAATCCATTGGAAATCGTTTTTACAAAAAGGCTTTCCACATTGGGCGAAATCAAAAAATAATCAATTACGGTGCAGTAGGTTTGGGTCGGATTATATACTTCTCCTACCGCCCTGCAACTCGGCTCTGCCGAATCCCAGACCCACTTCCATCCCGCTGCCGGAAAATCTGCCTTTGAGAATGCCCCCTGAGTAGTATCTTCCGGCGCAAATCCTTTGACTCCCCTGAATTCCGGCGGATACTGATTCCAGTCAGCCCCGACGATTACGTAATTGCCTTTATCATATTCTGCCATAAGTACGGATTTAATCTGCTCCATTTCATGTTTTTTCATTTTTCCGCCCGGATCGTAGGCAGAATTATGAGAATTGATGAGTATCAGTTCTTTGTTTTCTTTTACCGGAATCCGGGATAGGGTAAAGCATCGGTCCAGATAAAACAGGTAATCCGGAAAATGATAGGTGTTTTTATAGGCATGTGCTTTGGCTTCCGTGATATTCCACCGGCTCACGGTAAGTATGCCTCCCAGTACATTTCCCATCGGATTCAGAAACGGGCGGGGAACAAACCCTACATCGTAGTTTTTTCCAAAAACAAAGTCATAAGCCGGAAGTTTTTCTGTAACGGCCTTGACCTCGTTAAACTGATAGCTTCTTTTGGCTTTTATATCTATTTCCTGAAAACAATAAATATCCACTGAGTCAGTAAGGGTATTTAAGATCCCGTTTATGTTTTTTTGAAATATCTCAGGACTATTGCGCATCGTTTTGCCTCCGTCATAAAAAAAGTCCATCTCTTTCCCTAAACCGCCGAATCCCAAGTTCCAGGTCATAATGCTCAGAATACTGTCATTCTCTGCCGGTCTGAGGCTGCTGCCCCCTTCAACCGGTAAAGTCACCGTCGTATCAGGCTGAAAATCGGTCATATAGGCATAGCCAAGTACACCGATAATGTATATTACCGGCAGGAGTACAATAGCGCCCAATATTTTTATTATTTTTTTCATTCTTTCGGAATAACTTTTCAGTGCCCGAAATAATTAAAAATTATTGATTTTTTCACTCTTTTTATAATAATAAATGATTATAAATCTGTTTTTTTTGTTTTTTGTAATTTTAGCGGCTCTTTTTTGTACTTTTGAGGTCAATTTTTAAATCGTTATAATTATAATGTATCCGATAGAAAAACCCAATACAATTTGTTTGTCTGCCACGATTCCCGATGAGGAAACCCGGGAAATATGGATTTATGCCCTGAGTGAAGCAGGGTTTAATGCGTTTGAAGAAGAAGGAGATTTCGTAAATGCTTTTATCGAATCCGGGGAATGGAATGAGGAAAAGCTGAAAGCAACAGTGGAAGGATATCTTCCGGAGGCGGGCATTCTTTATACGGTTTCTGTCATTGAGGCGAAAAACTGGAATGAGGAATGGGAAAAAAACTATCCGAATTTATACATTGATTCTTTTTGTCAGGTTTTGCCTTCTTTTCGCACGCCGGAACCCGGCTTTGAATATACTATTATCATTGACCCAAAAATGTCTTTTGGTACGGGGCATCATGCTACTACTCAGTTGATGATGCTTTTTTTGCGTGGCCTTGACTGTAATCAGAAAACGGTAATGGATATGGGTTCCGGTACGGGGATTCTGGGGATTCTTGCTTCTTTTCTGGGCGCAAAATCAGTTACAGGGGTGGATATTGACCCCTGGTGTGTGGAAAACAGCCTTGAGAATATCGGACTGAATAGCGTCGGGAATATGGCCATTCTTCTGGGAGGGGCTGAGGCTATCCCGGAGACTAAATACGATATCTTTATCGCCAATATCAACCGGCATATTTTGCTCGCCGACGGGGAATCTTATTCAAAACACCTCGAAAAAGGAAGCACATTATTGCTGAGCGGGTTTTATGAGGCGGATATACCCGATCTCGTTGCGCATTTTACTGCTTTGGGAATGGCGTTTAAAGAACAAAAGGTTCAAAATAACTGGGCGGGGTTACGGTTTGAGCGGTTGTAGTGCTTTCCAACGACAAAAGTCAATGAGGAGGCTGTCAGTCAGGGACTGTCTTTTATAGACTCCGGCAAGTCGCCCTGCGGAAGACTTGCCAGAACGGGGGTTGCTAAAAAACCGTACCCCATAGTACCGATAAGAGACGTAACGCTTGCAGGTACGGGGGCGTAAAACGCTAGAAATGAACAATAATATTGTCTTTACTTATTTCTACTACCTTATTTTCGGTTAAGAATATCACAAGTTGCGCCAAATTATTATCAAATAATTGTATTAATTCTTTATTGATAATGTTGCCTGTCGTAATCAGCAATAATTTATGTGGTTGCCCATTCAGGATAAAATACTCCCAGAAATCGCTGTCTTTTGAAACAACAATTCTCTCATTTTCCATAGAAAACCGGATAATTTCAACATCTGTTGTAAGGTTTTTTTCAGGTAAATCCAGGGTATGAATAGCATCAAAACCCTTTGAAACTAACCAATTAGCCAAAGATTTAGGTAAATGTGCGTCTATTAAAAATTTCATTATGCCGCAATCACTTTATGAATACTTTTAACCCTTGTTAATTGCGTGGCAAAAACCAAACACGCCAAAATATCCTCCCGCACCAGGTCAGGATAGTCTTCTATCAACTCCTCAATCGTCATACCCGCCGAAAGCAACTCCAACATCATCTCCACAGGATAACGCATATTGCGAATCGTAGGCTTGCCAAAACAAACCGCTGGATTGAGCGTAATTCTTTGTAGTAATTCGTTTTGCATATTTTGAAATAGAATTTAAAGTACAAAGATACAAAAATTTGTAGTTTTTACAAACATTCTCTTTTTTGATTCCCCAAATTCTTGGCTCGTACCTTTAATCTCCGACCGCAACCGCAAAATGCGGTTTTTGTAGGTTTGAATTCCTGTTGTGAAGACTATTTTCAAAAGATGATACCACTCGGGAGAAGGAAACTGCCCATCTGGAGAGAAACGGAATGGCTTAGGAAGTAAGGACTTTTCAAGACAAGGGTTTACCTCATCTTCAAATCAATGAACGGTTTGCGTTTGTAATGAAAGGATTCACAGGAATCCAACCTATAACTGCCGACAAATGACACCCTATTGTGATTGATTTCCTTTCAACCATTACTTTGTGTATTATCACACTCGGTAGGCTTATCATTCTTGATATAATAATCGTTTTTCTATTTACAAAAAATTATCTGCCTATCACACCCTCAACTACACCCCCCCTCTTTGCCCGAAGAAAATCCGTAGTGCCCAAACCGATAATCATAAAAAAATCAAAACCCCGGTTTTCAACAAGTTATAGATGGATAGCTGCAATTGGGGTTAAAGAAATTGTCTCTTTTACAGGAAACTCAAAATCCATAACCAATAGAAAAATACGTTCCCGCTGTTACTTTATACGAATCTTTCCAATAGTCAATATTTTGAGCAGGATTTACAATATTCTCTCTTAGGACTCCATACCCTACACGAACTAAACAGAAATTTAACGTCAGGTGTCGGGCAAATGAAAAATTCAGTCCAAAATTACCGCAAACGCTTAGTAACTTCTTTCTTTCTGCGGAACCCAATATAATAGAAGGTCCGACATATACCCGAACAGGTTTCCCTTCATTTTTTTTTGCCAGGTAGGCTTTAAAGTCTAAAGAGCCAAGGTAACGTCCGAAGTT
>JAIBAH010000048.1 GCA_019695295.1 Bacteroidia bacterium
TAGGGGTTGATGTAGTATTATGTAGATAGATTATAGAAATTATGGGTTAATTCAAAAGAATAACTTAATGTGGATATGTGGATAATATATACTATTAAAGATTAAATATTATGAAAAATATATTTTTTTTTTGTATTAATTTATTGTAAAATAATAGAAATCAGTTTTTTAATGATGTTTACTTGCAGTTTTACTATCATTGAATACGGATAACTTTAAAGTGAAAAAAAATGTGGAAAACAGAAAGGCTATTTTTTAAGCATGTTTTTTGCTTATTCCAGCAATCGGAATCCGTATTTTTTCGTTTTACCTGAATAACACTTTGTGTTTGTGAAAATAGAATCATCAAAATGAGTAAAAACAACCTGAACTTTAAAATAATTTGGGGCTTTTTTTTAATATATTTTATTACAAGCCCGCTCATGGCGCAGTTTGGAGAAGGGGTGGTAATACAAAAAGTAAAATCGGTGTATATCCGGGAGGCTGACAGTGTCTCTACAGGGCTGCCGGAAGAATCAACCCCCTTTCCCAACCTCAATACAACCCGGTATTATCAGGATAAAAAAATGCTGACCCGGATAGAGAAAGCCAAAGATTCTCTTAAGCTCCATAAACAACTGCTGGCACTCTATGTTTCAAAGTTTGGGGTAGAAAATTTTTCTAAAGACAATGTATTCCTTTGGCAGCTGGCAAGAGATTTTCAGCAATTGAAAGATACGACAAGGGCACTGATGATGTACGAACTTGCCGTAAAACACAGTACCGGAACGCATGCTCCCACACCAACAATGGATTCTCTCATTATGCCTACCCGCTCAGATTTTATCCCCCTCGAGGAATACTACTCTTTGCTGGAAATGAGAAAAAGGGTGGATACACTGGTACCTCCCCGAAAAATATTAGTGAATATGGGTAAAAAAATCAATTCGCCGGCTGCGGATTACGGACCTTATATGCATCCTTCAGACAGCGTACTGGTATTTACTTCCCGCAGAGGTGCCAATAAGGAAATTGATTATATTTTTACAAAAGAAAACGAAGACCTTTATTATTCTATCAAAGACCACCTTACAGGAAAATGGTCTCAGGCCGAAAAACTTCCGGACTCAATCAGTACTTCCAAATACAACGAAGGCTCTGCATGTATTTCTCCCGACGGGCTGAAGCTGTATTTTACCCGTTGTCATGCCCCTGACGGAATGGGCGATTGTGATATTTACATTGCCGAATGGGACAAAGGAGGCTGGACCAATATCAAACCGCTCGGCGGCAAGGTCAATTCTGCAGAATGGGATTCTCACCCCAATTTATCTCCGGACGGAAAAATGCTTTTCTTTTCTTCGGTTCGTAAAGGCGGATTTGGAGGAACGGATATTTATTTTTGTCTGAGAGACTCCGACGGCGAATGGGGAAGAGCCCAAAACATAGGTCCTGTTGTGAATACGCCCGAAAATGAGGTAACTCCCTATTATCATCAAACGACAAAAATGCTTTACTTCGGCTCCACCGGGCAGTTGAGGTCTTATGGCGGATACGATATATACAAATCCAACTGGACTGGTTTACAGTGGTTTGAACCTCAGAATCTGGGGCCGCTTATCAATACAAAGGGAAATGAATATTATTTCTCTATCAACGGTAAAGGGGAAACCATTTATTATTCAAAATCCAGTCTGGACGATAAATCAGGGGACGATCAGGATTTTGATATTTTTTCGTTTAATATGCCAATGGAAGCAAGGCCGGACGCAAACTCAAAACTAAGTGGTTATCTCATCGATTCTGTCACCAGAAAACCCCTGCTGGGAAGGGTTGTGCTGGTGGATCTGGATAATGGAATTGAGATTGCACCCAAAAAAATCAATGAAAACGGGTATTTTGAATTCAATGTAAAAAATAATAACCGGTACAGAATTTATGCCGTAGGGGATAATTACCTGACTATCCGGAATGATGTAGCCTTAAAAAACAATGATACGCTTTTTACCATTTTCACAGAAAGTTTTCAGCAAAACCGGCCGCTCGTCTTTGAGTCTCTGGAGTTTTCGGAAAATAGTGCCGAGCTTGCCTTTACGGCCAAACCTAAACTGGATTATCTCGGCAGATTTCTGAAAAACTATGAAATGTTTAATATTTGTATAAAAGGGCATACCGATTCTGACGGAGGGGAGGATTACAATCTCAAACTTTCTCAAAGGCGGGCCAATCAGATTAAAAAATACCTGACCGATGTAAGCGGAGTGGATGCTATGAGGATAGTTGCGGAAGGATACGGAGAAGAACGCCCCCTTGTACCCAATGATAATCTGGAAAATAAACACAAAAACCGAAGAGTAGAATTTGAGTTACGGATAAATCCGGCTTATACCGGAGATAAAATTTTACCCACCATGGAAGAAACCTATTTTGAGGAAGAAAACATGCTGGAAGAACTCGAATTTATACAAAGCGATGACTATGACCCTGCAGATTTTCTCAAGGAATTTGATTGGGAAGAGTGGGAAATCGGTAGCGACGACCCCGGTCAGGACGACGAAGAGATTGAAAACATGATTGATGATGAGCTGAATAAAGAGGATAATCTGGAAGGAGCCCTGGAAGGTAACTAAATCAGATTATACTCCGGCCTCAAAACCAATCCAGTTTTTTGCACTGTTCATCAGTTGTACTCCTTCGCCGGAGTCAGGCTCGTATTTTGCAAATTTTACTTTGTCTGAAAGCTCAAGCATAGCCCGTAGTTTTTCAGTTTGTGAAGGAGTAACCGGTTTATAGGACATCAGAATTTCCTCCGTAGTCAAATCCGTCGCTTTCACTCCTGATGTAAGTTCAATATAAGCCCGGACGATATCGGTAAGCCTTCCATAATACGCCTTGTATTCTTTTCTTTCCAGTTTTCCGGATTCCTCCAGTTCTTTTAATCGGAAAAAAGCCCTTTCATGCACGGGTTTTGGAGGGTTGGACTGAGGAAGGATAGAGGATGCCGTTCGCTTTTTTATATACCGGTATATCAGGTAACCCATAATCAGCAAAAACACAACGAGTGCTCCGAGTATAAGCCACCAAAATTCCTGCCACATAACTTCAGTACTGAGCGGACCCACTATGGGTTTAAACGCCTGAGTGGTATCCACTTTTACAAAATCCACTTTTAGCTCCAGCGGCTCTGTAAATACAGTCTGACTTTCCTGACTGCCATTGGTAGAATACATTACCGGAATACTCCCGATTTTTATCCTGCCTGTATCCCAGGTTGCGAGAGTAATATCCTGATACATCAGAATGTCTCCCCCGGATTTGCTTTGCCGGATACTGTCTTTACGAAGGATTTCCCAGATTTTGGTTTCGGGGTCTGTATTAATTTCGGGAAAATTCACTTTGGTTCCTTCCGGCGCTTTTACGCTCAGGGTCAGCTTTACCGGGCTGCCCACTCTGAACTGTGTACTATCCGGCTTCAGAGAAACCTGTACACGCTGTGCATATATATTATGTACCCCTGCAAGAAGGGACAGAAATAAAATAATCCTGTTTAGAAAAGAGAAAACCATTTTGTATTTTATCAAAATTACCGCAAAGATAGAGAAAACGAGGAAAAATGACACGATAAACTGGAAAGATTCCAAAAGAAAACCCAGACAAGATGATATTTCCTGCAAAAACAATCGTGGTAAATTAAAATTTATCGTAATTTTGTGCTGAATAATATAAGCGTACAATATGAAGTATAAACTGTTAGGAAAAAGCGGATTAAGAGTTTCTGAGTTATGTCTTGGAACAATGACTTTCGGAGAAGAGTGGGGATGGGGCGGAGATTCACACGAGAGCAAGCAGATGTTTCATGCGTTTCTGGACGCCGGTGGCAATTTTATAGACACAGCCAATCGCTATACAGAAGGGCAAAGCGAGGAAATTATCGGGGAATGCATGAGTGGAGTGCGGAATAAAATCGTGCTTGCAACCAAATATTCACTGGCATCTTCGCTCAACGGGGATATCAACAATGCCGGCAATCACCGCAAAAATATGATGCATTCTGTAGAAGGAAGCCTCAAAAGATTAAAAACGGATTTTATTGATGTCCTGTACCTGCACGCCTGGGACGGCACTACTCCTGAAGACGAAGTTCTCAGAGGACTGGATGATTTGGTCAGAATGGGAAAAGTAAATTATATCGCAATTTCTGATACGCCTGCCTGGGTAGCCTCAAGGATGAACACAATGGCAGAACTCCGGGGATGGAGCCGGTTCATTGGTTTTCAGATGGAGTACAGTCTGCTGCAGCGCACACCCGAAAGAGATTTAATCCCGATGACCAAAGCACTGGGAATGGGCGTAACCGCATGGGGCGCATTAGCCGGAGGCGCACTCACCGGAAAATACCTTAAAAATGAACCGGGAAGACTTGCTCCCAATAGCGCAAGACTAAACGAAAGAAATACCGGAATTACCCGTAAAGTAGTAGAAATTGCCACTCTCCTCAATTGTTCCCCTTCACATGTGGCACTGAGCTGGGTGAGAGCCCAATCTCCCCACATCATCCCGATTATTGCCGGCAGAAATGTCAGTCAGATAAAAGACAATCTCGAAAGCCTTTCACTGACACTTCCCGAAGAACATATCAGCGCACTCAGCGAAATCAGTAAAATCGAAATGGGATTCCCTCACGATTTCCTTTTGCAGGAAGGAGTAAGAAATATTTTATTCAACGGAAGGTATGGAGATTTGATACAATAAAAATACAGGACACTTTCAGAAAAAATATAAGGGACATTTTAAAATAAATCAATTATTAATAAGCGATGAAAGTAGTGATTTTTGCGGGAGGATTGGGTACAAGGCTCATGGAAGAAACCGAAGCCCGGCCTAAACCTATGGTTGAAATCGGAGGAAAGCCGATTTTATGGCACATTATGAAAATATATGAACATTACGGGTTTAATGATTTTGTGATTTGCCTGGGATATAAAGCACAAATGATAAAGGAATATTTTCTGAATTACTATCTTTATAATTCCGATGTAACCATTGAGCTGGAAAAAAATAAGGTAGAAGTGCATTTCAGTAATACAGAATCCTTTAAAGTAACGCTCGTGGATACCGGCCTCTATACCAATACAGCAGGAAGACTAAAAAAAATAAAAAAATATATTGAAAATGAAACCTTTATGCTTACATACGGCGATGGTGTAAGTGATGTGGATATTCATAAACTCATTGATTTTCATAAAAAAACCGGCAAAACCGTAACCATGACCTCTGTGCAGATTCCGGGCAGATTCGGAAACCTCGAAACAGACGAGCACGGAATCGTGAAAAATTTTCAGGAAAAACCGGAAGGAGACGGACTCTGGATCAACGGAGGTTTTTTTGTGATAGAGCCCAATGTATTTCAGTATCTCGAAGGAGACATGGATGATATTCAATGGGAAAGAGAGCCTATGTCCCAAATCGCCAGTGACAGACAACTGGCCGCTTACCGTCATACTGGTTTCTGGAAATGTATGGACGCACTCAGAGACAGAATAGAGCTGGAAAAATTATGGAGTTCGGAAAAATGTCCCTGGAAAATCTGGTAGAATATGCTTGAAATATATAAAGGAAAAAAAATATTTATAACCGGACACACTGGCTTCAAAGGCTCATGGCTTGGAGCGGTATTAAAACATTTAGGGGCTGAGTACAGTGGATTTGCACTTGCGCCCAATACTCAGCCGGCTCATTATGAGGTATTTCCTACCTGTAATCATTCCGTAATCGGAGACCTTGCGGATTTCCCCCTTTTGCTTCAAAGCCTTCAGGAGTCACAACCCGAAATCGTATTTCATCTCGCTGCTCAGCCTTTGGTGAGAGATTCCTACAAAAATCCGGTATATACTTATCAGACCAACGTAATGGGAACGCTCAATTTACTGGAAGCCATAAAAAACACCCCTTCGGTAAAAGCCGTCGTGATTATTACCACCGACAAAGTATATGAAAATAAAGAATGGGAATATCCTTACCGGGAAACGGATGAGTTGGGAGGATATGATATGTATAGCTCTTCCAAAGCCTGCACCGAAATACTTACCAATTCCTATAAACGTTCTTTCTTTTCACAAAACGACCGGAAAATTTACATGGCAACGGCAAGAGCCGGAAACGTAATCGGCGGAGGAGACTGGAGTACAGACCGCCTTATTCCGGATATCGTCAGAGCTACTGCAGGCGGAACCCCCGTTTTTATCCGTAATCCCAAATCCATAAGACCCTGGCAACACGTTCTGGATTGCCTTTACGGGTATCTTTTACTGGGAGAAAAACTCCTCGAAGGAAATGAGAAATTTGCGGCAGCCTGGAATTTTGCCCCTCATACCGCAGATACCAGAACAGTGGCAGAAGTAGTAGAATTTGCCCAAAAAAACTGGAATGAAATCAGCGTTACCTTAGGTCAGGTGCCGGATAACTATCATGAAGCCGGTGTACTTAAGCTCGATAACTCCCGGACGATGAGCGAACTGAAATGGAAACCCGTATGGGATACAGAATCTGCTATCGAAAAAACAATAGAATGGTATAAGGCTTTTTATATAAACAACAAAATCCTTACCGATATTCAGATTGCCGGATATTTAGAAAAAAAAGCGAATAACTCATAATCATGAAAATCATCAAAACCCCCATTGAGGGAGTATTTCTGATTTATCCGCGGATTCTCGGGGACGAGAGGGGACGTTTTGCCCGCACATTCTGCAAAAAAGAATTTGCTGAAGCCGGAATTCATGAATCCTTCGTTCAGTTTAATCATTCCCTGAATTTTAAAAAAGGAACAATCCGGGGAATGCACTTTCAGCACCCGCCTTTTGCAGAATCCAAACTCATACGGTGTGTGCAGGGAAGCGTAACAGATGTGGCCGTAGATATACGGATGGGTTCTCCTACTTTTTTACAGCACTTCAGTATCGAACTCACCGCAGAAAATATGATTTCCATTCTGATTCCGGCGGGATGTGCCCATGGATTTCAGGCAATGGAGGATAATACCGCTCTCATTTATCATCATTCCGAATACTACACCCCTCAGGCAGACGCCGGCTTCCGGTATAATGACCCTGCCCTGAATATTCGCTGGGAATTACCGGCAGTAAACGTAAGCGAAAAAGATAAAAACTATATTTTGATAGATAAGCAATTTAAAGGAATTAAAATATGAAATGCAGATTTTGTAACCAGGCCTTAGAACACGAATTTGTAGATTTAGGATTTAGTCCGCCTTCCAACTCATTTTTAACGCAAAATCAGCTCAATGAGCCGGAAGTATATTTCCCGCTTAAAATTATGGTCTGTCATCAGTGTTTTCTGGTACAGATTGATGAGTTTGCAAGGCATGACGAAATATTCAATTCGGATTATGCCTACTTTTCCTCCTTTTCCACTACCTGGCTTGCACACGCAAAAGCATATACTGAATTAATGACTTCCCGTTTCGGGCTTGGTTCTGAGTCGAAGGTAATGGAAATTGCAAGCAACGACGGGTATCTTTTACAGTATTTCAAGGAAAAAAATATCCCCGTTCTGGGCATTGAGCCTACAGCAAATACCGCAAAAGTAGCGCAGGAAAAAGGAATTGAGTCCATTGTGGATTTTTTTGGAGTAAAACTCGCCACCGAAATAGCACAAAACCGCAAAGCAGATGTACTGCTCGGAAATAACGTCCTGGCTCACGTTCCGGATATCAACGACTTTGTAGGCGGGATGAAGATTGTACTGAAGGAAAAAGGCGTAATAACCATGGAATTTCCCCATCTCTTGCAGTTAATTGAAAAAAATCAGTTTGATACGATTTATCATGAGCATTTTTCCTACCTTTCTTTTACTACGGTAAAGCAAATTTTCGAAAAACACGGGTTGGTATTATTTGATGTACAGGAAATCCCCACTCACGGAGGCTCATTACGGATATACGCAAAACATTCTGAAAATCAATCTCTTGAAATAGAGGATTCCGTAAATACATTGCTGAAAAAGGAAAAAGATTTCGGGATGACAAATCTCGCAATATATCAGAACTATCAGACAAAATCCGATACAGTCAAAAACGATTTTCTTGCATTTTTACTGGAAATGAAAAAAGAAGGAAAATCAGTAGCGGCTTACGGGGCTGCAGCCAAAGGCAATACTTTACTCAACTACGCCGGAATCAGAAAAGACCTCCTTTCCTTTGTAGTGGATGCTTCTCCCCATAAACAGGGCAAGTTTTTGCCGGGTGTTCATATTCCTGTGGTAAAAAAAGAGCATCTCATGGAGTCAAAACCGGATTTTGTTGTAATTTTGCCCTGGAATCTGAAAGAAGAAATTTCCGGTCAGTTGAATTTTATCAGGGAATGGGGAGGCAGATTTGTAGTAGCTGTACCGAAATTGGAAGTTTTTTAAAGGAAAATGAAAGTAACCGTAACCGGAGGAACAGGGTTTATAGGCAATCATGTAGTGCAGGAATTACTTCTGCGCGGTGCCGAAGTATGGGTTACGGGTACACTTCCCGAAAAAGCAGCCGCATTTTCCTGGTTTGAAAAAGTACATTTTCATACCCTGAATTTTACAGAGGAAATACCCGGACAAAATACAGCATTCATCGAATCTGTTGCTGATAGTGACGCACTGATTCATCTTGCATGGTCAGGATTACCCAATTACAAATCGCTTTTTCATTTTGAAGAAAATCTGATGCCTCAGTATTTTTTCCTAAAAAAAATAGTGGAAGCCGGACTCCGGAATATTACAGTAACCGGAACTTGTTTCGAATACGGGATGAAAAATGGTCCGCTTAGTCCCGATATGCCCGCTGACCCTCAGAATCCTTATGCACTTGCAAAGGATACCCTTCGTAAATTTCTCCAGCAGCTTCAGCAGCAAACGGCTTTTGACTTAAAATGGGTCAGACTATTTTATATGTACGGCGAAGGGCAGTCCGAAAAGTCGATTCTGGCGCAGCTCGAAAAAGCAATCCGGCAGGGAGAAAAAGTATTCAATATGTCGGGAGGCGAACAACTCCGGGATTATCTGCCCGTAAAATCAGTTGCGGCTATGATTGTGGATAAAGCCCTGGAAAAAAACGCAAACGGGATTTTTAACTGCTGTAGCGGAGTACCAATTTCGATTCGGAGCCTGGTCGAAAACTATCTGAAGGAGACAAATAATAATATATCACTAAATCTCGGTTATTACCCCTATCCGGATTATGAGCCAATGGCTTTTTGGGGGGTGAAATCTTAACAGAAAAAAGCATGAATTTTAAGGACAATTTTTCGGATTGCAGCAACGGAGGGTGCGTACCGGTTTTCAAACAAAAAAATGTACCCGTATTTCAGAATAAGGTATATCCTACTGTAGAGGAAGCGAAAATGGCACTTGTTGCGGATGTGGAACTCGTACAGTCCCTGCGTTCCGGATTTGTGTTCAATAAGATATTCAATCCGGACCTGATGAATTATGATATCAATTATCAGAATGAGCAAAGCAATTCTCTTTTTTTTCAGAATCACCTGAAGGATGTACTCAGGCTTTTGAAAACGTTGGGTATCGGGGATAAAAAAGTGGTGGAAATAGGATGTGGAAAGGGCGTTTTCTTTGAAATCATGCTCGAAGAAGGAATAGACTGTACCGGATTTGACCCTACTTATGAGGGAAATAACCCCCGGATTATCAAAGAATATTTCACAGAAGAATACAGTGATATCAATGCTGATGTTATCATCATGAGGCATACGCTTGAGCACATTCCCAATCCATTTTCTTTTGTCCATACAATAGCAAAAGCCAATAATTATAAAGGCTTTTTGTTTGTGGAAGTGCCTACGTTTGACTGGATAGTAGAGAAAAATGCGTTTTGGGATATTTTTTATGAGCACTGCAATTATTTCACGGAAAGCAGCCTCGGGTCTATGTTTGAGGAAGCCCTCACAGGGCACTTTTTCGGTGGGCAATACATTTATCTTTGGGCAGACCTCAGCAAGCTCAGAAGAGAAATTCCGGAAATGGTGATTAATCGCAAAAATAACCTTAATTTTGACGCAGAAGTTGAAAGATACAGGGCGTTACTCTCTCAAAACAAAACTACAGCAATTTGGGGAGCAGGAGCTAAGGGTTCTACTTTTCTGAACCTGATGGACCCCGAAAAAAAACAGGTTCAATATGTGATAGATATCAATCCGCTGAAACAGGGTAAATATATAGCACATACCGGGCATCCGATTTATTCCCCCGATATTCTGACAGAAAAACCGGTGGAAAATATCATCATCATGAATGAAAATTATTGGGACGAGATTAAAAGCAGGGTGGGAAATATCAATATGTATAAACTATAAGTAAAAATCATGAATCAGGCAGAACAATTTCAGTCAGAAAGAAAAGAAAGAATCACAAATCAGGGAAAAAATCAGGAATTGAAAATCGCTACTCAGCACTTTACCGAGCAAAGCATCCTGTCAGGATATTCCTATAATTTTGATTGGCTGGGCAGACCCATTATTCAGTATCCGCAGGATATTGTCGCTTTGCAGGAGTTGGTTTGGGAGGTAAAGCCCGACTTAATCATCGAAACCGGAATTGCGCATGGAGGTTCTCTCATTTTGAGTGCCTCACTTTTGGCAATGCTGGATTATTGTGAAGCGGCTGAAAATAAAACTGCACTGAATCCGCTCGAGACCAAAAGAAAAGTGCTTGGTATAGACATTGATATCCGTGAACATAATAAACAGGCTATTCTGAATCATCCACTGGCACATAAAATTATAATGATTCAAGGCTCGTCCATAGATAAGGAAATCGTCAAGGAAGTTCATGATTTTGCGAAAGACTTTAAACGGATTCTGATTTGTATGGACTCCAATCATACGCACGAGCATGTGCTGGAAGAATTACGTGCCTATGCTTCTCTCACTTCCCTGAATAGTTACTGCATTGTGTTTGACTCCGTCGTAGAGGATTTGCCGGAAAACTGCGTGCAAGACAGACCCTGGGGAAAAGGAAATAATCCCAAAACGGCAGTATGGGAATTTCTGAAAGAAAATGATAGTTTTCAGATAGATTCAAAAATCGATAATAAACTGCTCATTTCTGTTGCGCCGGACGGATATCTGAAAAGAATAAAATAATGATGCTATGGCTTTGCCTTCCGTAACGATTGGAATTCCGGTTTACAATGAAGGGAAATATATTACAGAAACGTTGCTTTCCGCTGTAAACCAATCCTATCCCGAACTGAAAATACTGGTTTCGGATAATGCATCTACCGATAATACCCTGGAGGAAATCCGTAAAGTGGCTGACCGCTTTCCGAATATCACTGTGGTAAGTCAGCCCGGGAATATTGGCGCAACCAATAATTTTGAATACGTAATGCAAAATGCAGGTACGGAGTATTTCTGCTGGCTCGGCGGGCATGATATACTACACCCCGATTTTATCCAAAAAGCCGTAAATGCTTTTCTGTCAGATTCATCGCTTTCCCTGACTTATCCTGAAAGTCAGGCGATAGATGAAAAGGGAAACCCCCTGAACACTTTTCCAAACAGCAAAATCGATACAAGCAATCTGAGCTTTGCAGCAGGTCCGGTAAAAGTACTGAAAAACCTGGGAGCCTGCACGGCAATTCATGGCTTATACAAAACCCATCAAATCAAAAAATATAAAATCAAGGAAATCGTAGGGGCTGATGGTGCGGTATTGTATTATATTTCGCTCATGGGAAAGCTCAAATCCCTCAATGAGATTCTTTATTTCAGACGGGAAGTGCGTAAGGAAAGTGCCGACCAGATTATGAAACGCTATAATGAATACGGATTGATGAACCGTTCAAAAACCAATCCCTATAAAGAAATGATATCCGAACACTGCCGGATTACGCTAAATGCTGAGATTCCGTTTTTGAGAAAAGTCTTTCTGTTGCTTGCCGGATTACCCGTTCTGATTGCCCGGGTTTATTATTATAATTATGTTAAGAAGAAATAAATAATTTTTTTTGTATATTTGTAAGGTTATTCAGAAGCAATGTTTAAAGACCTTATACAACTCATTTTTCTTCATGGATGCCATTCCTGCGGGCAGCCACTCACACTTCAGGAAAAACAAGTGTGTCTGAATTGTCTTTCCCAACTCGAAGAGACTCACTTTCATCTTAAACCCAAAGACAACCCGTTGTATTACCGGTTTGCCGGAAAAGTTTCAGTTGAAGGCGTTTCGAGTTTATTTTATTTTGATAAAAAAGGAAAAATTCAAAAACTTCTCCATGCACTGAAATATCATGATTTTCCGGAAGTAGGAAATCTCATGGGAGAATATTGGGGGGAAACGCTCAGGGACTCTGATTTTATCCGGGATATTGATACTATTATTCCTGTGCCCCTGCACAAAAGAAAAATGATTTCAAGAGGCTATAATCAATCCGAAAAAATTGCAGAAGGTTTGCAGTCTGTTCTGAAAATTCCTTTCAGTACCGAAATCATTAAAAGGACCCGCAAAACCGAAACCCAGGCCTTAAAGTCCAGACTGGAAAGGTGGACAAATGTTGCAGACGCATTCATCGTGGAAAATACTCCCCCCAAAGGTGTTTTGATTATAGATGATGTAATCACAACCGGCTCAACGGTAGAAGCCTGCATCAGGGCACTGATGAATGCTCCTTCTCCCCCTCAGATAATAAAGGTTGGGTGTATTGCCACAAAAAAAATTTTTTAGATAGAAAATTCTCAATATATTTGGATTCATTATTTTATTACTCACACATAAAACACAAATTTGTTATGCGAAAAAACATCTTTTTTCTTTTCATGTTTCCGTTCTTTCTTTCTGCTCAATCCCTCACTGACAGCCTTAAGTTGTATTATCCCTTTACAGGCAGTGCACAGGACGTAAGTGGATACGGTCATAATCCGGTTTCTGTGAATGCTACCCTTGCTACTGACAGATATGGAAACCCCAATCAGGCCTACAGTTTTAATGGAGTCAATCAGGATATCGAATACTCCACAAGTGCGGAATTAAGACCTACTACTTTTCCGGTAAGTATGTCAATCTGGTTTAACTCCAGTATCATTCCTACGGGATTGAATTATTATGAATTGTTCGGTACAGAATTTAATCCTGTAAGCGGAGATTATAGCGGCTACTGGATGAATGTTCAGGGAAATACCGGATATTTTGCATTGACTTATGGCGATAATACAGGCGCTTGCAGTGCTCCCTACAGAAGAACCATTTCTTCTACTGTAGGTGTATGTGACGGGCAGTGGCATTTACTCACCGGAGTAATATACGGTGCCACTAATATGCAGTTATACCTTGACTGTCAGCCGGTTCAGGGTACATATAGTGGAACAGGAGCTTTGTTTACAGGATATTCCAACGTACCAACGGCTAAAATAGGCCATAAAAACTGTGGTACAAATACGAGTACATATTATATGAACGGGCTCCTCGACGAAGCCCGTTTTTATAATCGTGCTTTGACTCAACAGGATGTGATTGCTTTATACAATTATCCGAATCCTCCCTCCGGGCTCTCTGTGAATCTGGGAAATGACACAACTTTGTGCGGAACCAATTCCTATACATTAAATGCATCAACACCCGGAGTACCACTAAGTTATTCGTGGAGCACCGGAGCCACTACGCCTTCCATAAATATTACTAATTCCGGAACTTATTGGGTGAGTGTGGATTTTGGAAGTTGTCAGGCAAATACCGATACAATCAATGTGGTAATGAACGTCAATACCCCGGTAAACAGCACATTGTCATTGGGGCCTGATGTTGCGCTTTGTCAGTTTACGGGAAATTATAACCTGAATGCCGCTACACCCGGAGCGGTGAGCTATTTATGGAATACAGGAGCAACAACCCCTACAATTACTGTTCAGAATCCGGGAACGTATTGGGTAGAAACCGTCTTTGGAAACTGTACCTATGACAGAGACTCCATCGTAATTACTCAAATGTCCCCGACACCGGGTAATCTTGGCCTAAATCTGGGTCAGGATACAACGGTATGTACAGGGCCTTATCTTTTAGACGCAACGGTATCCGGAGCACAGGGTTTTTTGTGGAGTACCGGGTCTTCAGCCCCTGTCATTTCGGTAAACACATCCGGAACGTATTGGGTAGAGGTAGCAGGGCCCAACTGCATTATTGACAGAGACACCATTACGGTCAATATTTTATCCAACGGAATAACCCTAGTGCCGGATACACTCATCTGTAAAAAAGGAACGATAACCCTGAATGCTCCTCCCGGATACAATTCGTACCTTTGGAATACAGGAAGTACAGCGACAAGTCTTACAACCAGTAGTCCCGGCACTTTTGCGCTTACTGTTACCGCTTCCAACGGATGTTCCTATACTGACAGTATTTATGTATCCTATGTACCTTATGGCATTCCCTCTCCCAATTTTACATGGACTCCTTTATCCGTTCAGGGAAATGTCTATATAAATCAGTTTAACAGCATTTCCTCCGGAGTAAACATGAGCTATTTTTGGGATTTCGGAAATGGCGTCACAAGTACAATGCAAAATCCCATCATAACCCTGAATTGTGGGGTGAGTTATCCGGTTATGCTTGTGGTTTATAACGAATGTGGGGAAGATACCACTTATCAGAATGTATTGCTAAACCCTTGCGTTACAGGATTGGAGGAAAATATGGATAAGGTTATGCGTTTCAAAGTATATCCTCAGCCGGCAGATAAAACCCTCACGCTAGCGTATTATCTGTCAAATCCTTCGGAGTCAACGGTTTCGATATACAATGTTTTAGGAGAAGAGATAAAAAAATGGGAGATTCTCTCAGAACAGGGACAAAACCAGAAAGAAATTGCAGTAGAGGAACTTACAAGAGGAATATATTACCTGAAATTAACCACAAATCAAGGTCAGGCGAATATTCCGGTTATACTCGAATAATAAGAACAATGAATACAGAAAAAGGGGGGGTTAAAAATAGCCTTCCTTTTTTCTTTTTTCCATGGCTCCTTCCGAGACTTTATCATCTATTCTTGCGCCTCTTTCCGACAGTCCCGAAGCAAAATTCTCGTACATGATTTCAGAAATTGTATCGGCTTCCGAAATAATTCCAGCTGTACAGGTCATATCTCCTACCGTTCTGAACCGGACCTTTGCAGGAAAAGGAATTTCCTCCATGTCACGATATACACAGTCGCCGGCAGCCCATATCAGCCCGTCCCTGTGAAACACCATTCTTTCGTGGGCAAAATAAAGAGAAGGAACCGCGATATTATTTTCTGAAATATATTTCCATACATTTTTTTCTGTCCAGTTGGAAAGCGGAAACACCCGTACATTTTCTCCCGTATGGATAAATCCGTTAAGATGATGAAAAAGTTCCGGTCTTTGGTTTCGGGCATCCCATTCCCCGAGGGTATTACGGAAAGAAAAAATTCTCTCCTTGGCGCGGGCTTTCTCTTCATCCCTTCTTGCCCCCCCGATACAGGCATCGATTCCAAGTTCCCGGATTGTATTCAGAAGGGTAATACTCTGCAGCTGATTTCTGCTGTAATACTTTTTGACCTCTTCCCGGATTCCGTTTTCCCGGATTGTATCTTCTACCATTGCCGTTACAAGGGTAAGGCTGTATTGATTAACAAGCCGGTCCCGGAAGGCGATTACCTCCGGAAAATTATGGCCGGTATCAATATGAAGCAAAGAAAAAGGAACAGGAGCCGGGGCAAATGCTTTGATGGATAAATGCACCAGACAAATCGAATCTTTCCCTCCGGAAAACAACAGGAAAGGGTTGAGAAACTGAGCGGCGGTTTCCCTTAAAATATAAATGGCTTCGTCTTCCAGTGAGGATAAAAACATTTTGTCAGGATTAGTTTATTGCTCATGTGAAGGAGGTTCATCACTACTTTCTTTTTGGGAAGACGCATTGAAATAGGCAACCAGCGTTTCCCAGGCTCTTTCGTGAAGATAATACAATATAATTTTGGTAAATAACTCTACCGAACCAATCGAGAGAGCATATTTTACTTTCCCCGTAATCCAGTATGAAATCAGGATTGTATCCATCGTACCCACTACCCGCCATGATATAGATTTGGCAAAACTAACAAACCCGGATTTTTTACCGGAGGGCTTTACGGAAAAAAACTTTTGAAAAAGAGAATCAATAATCATTTATTATTCACAAAAAGCCGAAGAGGCCTTCAAAGGATGCGAAAGTAAGAAAAAAAGTCAGTTTTTACATTTATTTTTATTATTCTCGTCAAAAACGACCGGGATTACCACTGTTTTTGCGATAGGCTGCCATTTTGGAATACTGCGAATCACCCGAAGGGCCTCTGTGTCAAAATCGGTTTGCCAGGATTTGTAAACGGAAGATTCCTTCAGATTACCGGCATCGTCCGTAACGCACTTAACCATTACGAGAGGAGTAGTAGTTCCTTCAGCATAAGGAATCAACCGGAGATTACAGGCGATAAAATTCCAGACTTCATTTTCACTCATTCCGCTATTGTTAATACTATCGGCTTTTTGAGCTACGTCAGTCCAGAAACTTTGCCCGTAACGTTCTCTCAGGCTTTCGCCAATGACGGCATTGTAGCACTGCTTTTCTATATTTTCAGCATCCCCGCCGGAAACGGTTTGAACATTATACATATTTTTTAAAACCCAAAGGTAAGCCGTATAATCCGGGGTGGGATATCCGAAATAATAGTAGGTGTATTTTCCAAGCGAAGCGTCTTCAATTGCGCGGTTTATCCCTGCTTCACAGATCGTTTGTCCTTCTTCTCTTCCATCAAGAATATCCTGATAAATTTCAGCCAGTAGTTGTTCCCTTGTAAGCGTAATTCCCTTATAGAAAAAAGATTGTGCATAAATACCCGGAAGAAGAAACAGAATAAAACTCCAGAAAAGTGTAAATTTTTTCATGTATTTCAGTATTAATATTGCCTAAAAAGAAATAATTACGGATAAGAGCGATAAAAGTTATCCTACCCTGCAAAGAAAAAGACCCTCCTGATTTTATTCGGGAAGGCCTCTCCATCAATAACTATCAAAATACAATGAAAAAGAAAATTACTACAGGTTGAAAAATCATCAGGGCTCGTTCTGAGTCGCAGGTTTTTCAGAAGAATTCCCCCACTTCCTTAGGTCTTTTTTTACCATGCTGTACTTGGGTACCTTAAGAATCGTTCCGGAATATACGATATCAGGACTTACGATATGAGGATTAAGAATATACAACTCTTCCCACCGGTCGATATCTCCCAGAATTTTTCCGGCAATAATACTCAGGGTTTCCCCGCTTCCTACAGTATAGGTTTCTCCGTCATAGTTTCCGGCTTTGGCTTCCTCCTGTTTTTTGCGGGCAATTTGCTCAGGAGTAGGCGGGGTAACCTTTGGTGCGGGAGGGGGTGTTTTTTGAGTGGTTGCAGTAAGAGCCTTTTCAGCTGCTTCCTGCTTTTTGGCGGAAGTTGCGGGTGATACCGCCGGCTGAGAAACCGGAACAACAACCGGTTCAGGTGTTTTTTCTGTTTTTGCAATCAGGCCTTTATCCGGATCAGGGATAAACTGTGCGACGAGATTGGTAAATTCAGGGCTGTTTTTGAAAGCATCAATAGCCTCATTGATTTGCTTGAGGTATCTTGCATTCCCAACCGGAATTCCAAAAGCATATCCGGTCAGGTCGTCCGGCGCATTCAGCCTTTTGTTGGAAATAACGAACGCTTCATCATAATCATTGATTTCCTGTACAGCAAAAGGATAATCATAAATAATAGCGTCCACCTTACCATCGGCGAGCATTTGCATCCAGTCGGAATAGGGCGTTTCGGTATTATCTACTGCTTTTAAAATTTCTCCCACATCCGGCAGGTTTTTTCTTACCCATTCCTCCGTAATTCCATCATCATATACTCCTATCTTTTTACCTTTCAGAGAGGCAAGGTCCGAAAAAACAGATTGATTGGACTCCTTTGTAATCAGGGCGTACCCATAGGTCAAATAGGGTTTGGTCCAGATTACGCCGGGAAGAGAAGTATCCGGAACGTACCCTCCGGCAATAATCTCAATCTGAGGGTTTGGCTGCAAAAGCAGCTGATGTAACGTATCGTACTGGAATCCCTTTACCTGCATAGCAATACCCGGAAAAATTTTAGGAAAAATTGCTTTCAGCAATTCATAATCAAATCCGGTTTCCTGTGCCCCTTCCGTAAAAAAAGCAGGGGGCGCATCCGGCTCCATACCCACCCTTATGACTTCATGAGTATCGAGCCAGTCACTGAAAGCCCGGGGCTGAAACCGTAGTACAGTACATTGATTTTTTTGGATTTTGAGTGTATCCAGTGCTTTCATGGAGATTGCTCCGCAGCGGCAATTCAGGGTAGTATCCGTTTGGGAAACAAATCCATCTTCAACATTACAAGTCGGTTTATTGCATGAAAAAGAAAAGACTATGAAAAAGACAGCGAATATTCCCCCAATACTTAAATGAGTATATTTATAATTCATGATGATGGTTGATATATAATTTGAGATTAAAAAATTAAAAGTCAGAAGGTTGATTTTCGTTAAAGCAAAAGAGCACTTAATCAAGAATATTCATTTTTGCTTTTCTTTTCCGTACTTCCTTATTGATTACCTTCAGCAGGCCTTCACTGTTACCGCAGGGTAATAAAAACATACATTCTGGTTTTATTGTGTTGTCATCACACAAATGATGAGACTGATCCACACCGGACAAATCGGCACACCCTTCCTTTGCAAAAAGAATATCCGCTTTCTCCGTCTGAAAAATCTGAGTGACCCACTGACCACATTTTTCGGTAATAGAAGCCTCTTTATGCAAGTCCACAAACCCAAAAGCTTTGCTACCGGAGGCATTTATCAGGACATCCCTTACAAAAGCAGTATCACAACCCGGAGAAACGCACCCGTATTTGATAATGGCCGTTTTTTCTTTCAGCTTTTTGTACATACTGGGTTTACAACTGGGGTCGTGATAGGCCGCAGGCAAAACCGGCTCTGTAGAAACGAGTGACTGAGTTACCACTTGTTTCCGGTTGAATAATCCGGATGATTTGACTACATAAAGCAGCAAAACCCCCGTAAGTAATATCCCTATTCCCTTCAAAAGCCCTGAAACCGGGAGTTTTCCCAATTTAAAGGAAGTAGCTTTTTTACACCTTGCATGCAGTAAGACCTGTCTTAGCGGAAGGTTTTGTGCGCGGATTAATAAGGAGTGCTTGAATGCGCCCGGGCTCGAAGGATGAAACTGAACATACACTTTTTGGGAATCTCCTTTGGGATTGACATCGTAATTCAGGCTGGACAAAAAGGTTTTGTTGTCTTTGGATATCCTGAAAGGAAGATTTACCTCGACATTATACCGATCCAGGCCTGTAGAGCGGATAAGCAATACCTGCTGCCGTACCTCTCCCGGCAATGACTTGCCAAACTCAAGCTCAGACTTGTCAAAAGAAAGGGAAGCTCCGGCCGGCTTTACCGTTTCCGTTACCTTTGGCTGTTCCACAGGCCTGGGTTGAGATACCGGCAACCCGAACTGAATGGGCAAAATAACAGAATCCGGCTTGCTGGATAAAGTATGCATGATTTTGCCCTGACCCGCTTTTTCTTTTTTACGGACGATAATCTCCCTTTCTATTTTGGGAATAATCTGCGTAGTATCTGCAAGCAGGATTAATTCCTTTACAAACGTTCGGGAGCTATTACCGGCAATGGCAATCTCATACTCTCCTTCTACTACAACGCGGAGCGAGTCTGTAGTTGGAGCTACTTTTACAGTATAAACGGCTTCTTGTTTATTTTCTGCAAAAGCAAGTATCTGGGTTGAAAGCTGAATAGACATTAGACGAGTGATTAGTGATTGATTAAATGAAAGGCTCTGGGAAATAATATTTTTACATAAAAAAAGGCAGATAAAAATATTAGTTTGTTTTAAAGGTTGCTACATATTTTCTACATATTTTAGTAATTTTTATTAATAAAAACCACATATACAGGTTATTTCACTTTTTTAAATTAAATCATATATTTTAGCGCTTTTTTTGCCACTAAGTAAAAAGCTTTTTTTCAATAATCCAAATTTTATTAAAAAAAACAATAAATATTTATAAATTTATTTTTTACATTTGATTTTCTGAGAATAAAGTATAAAGTGTTTTGATTTTTATGATAAATGAGTTTTTCAGTATTTACAGAAAAATGAAAAAAGGAAATACCCGGGCCGGTATTTCCTTTATATAATTCAGTATAAAATAATTAATTAGCGGATTAATGATATGCGATTATTCTTTCGCTCTTCTGTACATTGCAATCCCAAAACCAAAGGTCAGCACAAAGGTTCCCAACCACAAAAGATTAATCATCGGTTTTTCAATGGCTTTGACGACAATCCAGTCATTGGCAGTGGGGATATATTCCGCCTGAAGCGTTACACTTTGAGTCTGAGGGTCGATTTTTACAAATGCAAATTTCAGCCCCAGCGGAGGAATGTCGGATTCTATCATACCGATTTTATGATCTTCGCCGATTGTATAAACCGGATGCGCAGAATAAGTACTGTCTTCTGCAAACACCCGGATATTGGCGCCGGCGGCCAGAATCTGCCCTTCTTTCCGGGCTTGCTCCGTAAGGTTTACGATATTTTCCAGTACTATCCTGTAGCCTGCAATACTGTCCGAATCTCCCTGTTTCATATTCAGGGTGAAATATTTAGGCTCAACTTCTGTTTCTTTTGGATTGGGAATACTGCTTACGTGAACATAAATATCTTTCCCTGCAAAAATCTTGCGGGAGGGATGAGACAAAATACTGCCCATATCCTGATTTACCTCCGACTCCGGAATTACCGTAAAACTACGGGTAGAATCCTGAATATCGGTAAAAGTAATGATAAACTTAGTACGGTTGTTGATGAGCTGAGGCTTGATGTAGGTCAGGTTTTTTTCAGTAAACTCCTTTACGTACGTCAGGTTGATGTCAGCACCTTCGTTATTGCTCATCGCATGAATCGTTTCACCGGGTTTTCCGCCTCCGTTTTGTTTGGTAAAAACGTTCAGGGGAAGTTCCATTGCAAAAGTCTCCCCTTTTTTATCCTCAAACTTCACCTTAAAGGTTTCCTTTGTTTTTTCGATTACCTGAAAGTCCCTCAGGGGCGGTTCGGCCTGTACTTTTCCCTTATAGGTAGCAAAGAAACCGGACATCTGACGGGGAACTCCCAACGGAAGCAGGACATTGTCATTTTTATCATCTCCTTCGAAAAGGCTAAGCTCGGCAGGGGTCAGATTCTTGGAAACGACATAGTCATAACCCGAAGAAAAGAGAATACCCACAAGCATTAACCCGAATCCGATATGACTCAACGTACCGCCAATGAATTTTAGCCCGCCTGTATTTTTCTTCAGGATACTAATCAATACATCAATGTTGGCTGCGATGGCAAAAAAGGAAGAGAAAAACATAATTTTGTCCGAGAACGCAATGAAAAACCACTCTATATACGCAAGGATTTCCTTCTTCTCGAGTAATGCGGTCATTTCTTTGTCATAGGCAAACGGACGCTGATAATAAGTAACCAGAATCAGGGTTACTCCCGTAGCGATGACTGCAATCAGAAACGGGCGAAACAGTGCGTCCGATAATTTTTTTCCTCCTGCATTTTTCCACCATAAAAACTGAGCAATGCCCGAAAATAATCCGATGGCAATGGCAAACCATACATTCCATTTATAATAGAACAACTGTAATTTGGCGGGAGGGGCTGCATGCGTTCCGAAAATTTTGTTGAAAACAGGCAGAGAAGTAGAAAAGAGAATTTCGGCGGACGAAAAAAGAAAAACCAGCGTACCGAGAATCAGAAAAAATGAAGCAGACCATAAAGGCTGATTTTCGTTCTTATGCGGAATATCGTTCCACCGGTTGGCAAAGATGATAATCACCGGAATGAGATACAGAAATACCAGCAAAATCAACTGACCGGAAAGCCCGAGGTCGGTAAATGTATGTACGGAGGTTTCTCCCAGAATTCCGCTCCTTGTAAGGAAAGTGCTGTATAAAACCAGAATAAAAGTAACAGCTACCATGATCATGCTGAACCGGAGGTAACTTTTGCTTTTCTGATAAATCAGTAATGCATGAAGCGCTGCGATACCCGTAAGCCAGGGAACAAGTGAACCATTTTCGACGGGGTCCCAGTTCCAGTAACCGCCAAAGTTCAGGGTTTCGTAAGCCCAGTATCCCCCCATGATAATGCCCACTCCCAGTACCATTACAGAAAGAATCAGCCAGGGCCTTGAAGGTTTAATCCACTCAGTATACTGGCGGCGGAGCAGTCCGGTAAATACAAAGGCAAAAGGGATAATTGTCGAAGCAAACCCCAAAAACAAAGTAGGCGGATGAATTACCATCCAGTAGTTTTGCAGCAGGGGATTCAGTCCGGTTCCGTTCGTTGGGACAAAATCGGGGCGGGACTGAAAAATCGGTGCGTCCACCATCACCTCTTTGAGCAGGATAAAAGGGCTGCTGCCGATTTTTATATTCAGGATAAAAGCCCCGAGAATCATGGAAGACAGAATTGTCTGAATCGAGGCAATGACTCCCATTACTCCGTTTCTCCAGTCTTTGGCTTTGAATATCAGAATACTGCCCAGAATACTATGCCAGAATAGCCACAACAGAAAGCTCCCTTCCTGACCTTCCCAGAAACACGAAATCATATAATATACCGGAAGTTCGTTGGAAGAATGCTCCCATACGTAATGATACCGGTAGTCATGAAAATAAATCATGGAAAAAAGCGTAACGATGACCCCGAGCACACTGACGAGGTGCGTCCACCATGACCATTTGGCTACCCGTCCCCACGCGTCTGATTCAGAAGTATCCTTGGTTCTTTCAGCGATGAAGAAACTCAGGGCAGCAACCGTTGCAGACGACATCGCAAGGGCCGTAAAAAACTCTCCGACAACACCTGGCATTATCATATTATTTTACTTCTTTATCTCCGTATTTGGACGGGCATTTCATGATAATTTTATCTGCGGTAAATACATCGGGGGTCTCAAACTTACCGATTACAACGATTTTTTCTGCTTTGTCAAAATCGTTGGGTTTGGGGTCATGATAGGATACGGGCGAAACCGTACCGGTTGTATCCTGAAGGGAAAAGGTGAAAATATCCCTTGATGCGTCATAATTTGCACTTTCCCGGTTTACCCATGAGCCCACAATATGAACCGTTCCCCCGCTTTTTTTGGCTTCTCCAAAAGTAGTGTAGGAACTACTGTTTCCGGAAAAGCTAACCGCCAGGACAACGGTAAATAATGCAATGATTACCAATAAAAGAATACTACGCGGTTTCATTATTTTTTGTCTTTTTTATTTTGGATGCTTTTTTCGATTTTACTGAGCTTTCTTTCCGTAAAAAGAAGGCTTCCGATCAGGCCTGCAAAGATGAGCAGAATAATCGTTAATACGGAATAAATCTTATCGCTTTGAAGTAAAATATCGGATGTTTGTGCTTGAAGTAAAAGATGCATACGTTTTTTGTTTTTTTTATTCTTCTTCTGAGAGGGTCAGGGATACCGCCGCCGTTCTCATCTGAAGCTCATAAACCCAGTAACCCATTAAAATAAAACCGATAATTGAAGGCCAGAATATAATCGAAAAATCGCCTCCCAGTTTTCCCGCCATGACAAATGAACCTCCGCCCGCATCGCTGTTGGCAGCAGTCGGATGAGCTCCGGGCAGCATTTTGGGAATAATGAAATATAACGGTATCAGCGTTACAAAGGCAAAGATATTATATACTGACGAAATTTTTGCTTTTTGTTCCTCATCCTGAAAAGTGCTTCTCAGTAAAAAATAGGCAAGATAAATCAAGAGGGAAACCAAAGCACAAATCTGAATCGGGTCCCAAATCCACCAGGCATCAAAACGGTTGGCAGGCAAATGCGAACTCCACGTAACCCTTGACCAGACCATGCCCGTAACCAGTCCCAGAATATTAAACAAAACCCCGGTTTTGGCGGATTCTGACGCTTTGATATCCGTCAGCGCCAAATCGTTCCCGGCCCCGCTTCTTTCATAGTCAGGGTCGGTCATTCTCAGGTAGCGGATGCTGTTGAATACAGAAACGCCCATCATTACCACTACCGCAAACCACATCGGTACATGATAAAAAATATTCCGGTTGCTCTGTCCCATAGGCCCCATAACCGGTAGCTCAGTCATAAGACCGGCAATGAGTGCATACAAAACAAGTCCCGCTCCTGCTGCTTTATATAAATGGCGTACCATATTTTTCGGAGTATAAAAACATTTGATGCTTATAACTGCCTTTTCAGCCAAAAAGTTATTATCTGTATTCGAATAATTCAGCGATTATGACACCGGAGAAAAAAGAAAATCCTTAAACAGCGACGGAATGAAGTAAATCTGTCCGGCATCAGACTCATAAAGACTACGGTTTCAATCTATCCCTGCCTCTATCACTCCCTTTTCCTCTTTCCATTCCGGTTGATTTTCCTTCATAAAAACAAACTGATTCATCACAAGAATATCCATATCCGTTCGCATAAAACACCGGTAAGCATCCTCAGGCGTACAAACCGGAGGCTCACCCCTTACATTAAAACTCGTGTTGATAAGAATTCCTTGTCCCGTAATTTTTTCAAAAGCCTTAAGCAACCGATAAAAACGGGGATTTGTGCCGGAATGTACGGTTTGAATCCGGGCAGAAAAATCAATGTGGGTGATGGAAGGGAAAACAGAACGGGAAAAATACAATTTTTCGCTCAGCGGCAGGGAAGCATAATTCTCCGGTAACGAATTCCGGAGCGAAGGCTTTACCGGAAAGGTGAAAAGCATATAAGGAGAGTGTCCTTCCATCTCAAAAAAAAGAGAAGCGGACTCTTCAAGAACCGCCGGTGCAAATGGACGAAACCCTTCCCGGAATTTAATCCTGAGATTTAATTTTTTCTGCATTTCCGGATTCCGGGCATCTGCCAGAATAGACCGGTTGCCAAGTGCCCGCGGCCCAAACTCCATTCTTCCCTGAAACCAGCCAACGATTTTGCCCTGAGACAAAGCCTCCGCAATCAGGGGATAAACGGCATCCATAGATTCTTTCTGCTCAAATACCGCATGGAAGCGAAAAGCCGTATTCCGCACCACTTTATCCGGAAACTCAGGCCCCAGATAACTCCCGTTCAGGCTGTCGCCGGCTTCGGGCTGCCTCACCTGAGCAGAATAGATATAGCAGGCAGCAAGGGCTGCACCCAAAGCCCCTCCGGCATCCCCGGAAGCAGGTTGTACAAATACCGACTCAAAAATGCCGGATTGCAGCAATTTTCCGTTTGCCACGCAATTCAGCGCAACGCCTCCGGCAAGACAAAGATTTTTTGACCCCGTAATCCGCTGCGCCTCTTTTGCCATCCGGATGACAATCTCCTCCGTTACCTGCTGTATCGCAAGCCCCAGATTACAGTGATGGAGTTCAAGCGGGGCTTCTGGCTTACGGGCAGCAAACCCAAATAACTTTTCCCACAACTTTTCATTTACCATTTTTACCCCGGTCGCAAAGGTGAAATACTCCGGATTTAACCGGAAAGACCCATCTTCATGTAAATCTACCAGCGAAGTCAGAATAGTATTTTTATATTTTTCTATCACAGGGTCATCCGGATTTCCGTAAGGAGCAAGTCCCATGAGCTTATATTCTCCCGAATTTACCCGAAACCCCAGAAAAAAAGTAAAGGAAGAATACAGTAATCCCAGAGAATGCGGAAAGTGCAGTACTTTGTGAACGGTAATCCCGTTCCCTTTACCCGAGGCCACAGAAGCCGTGTCCCATTCGCCGACACCATCTAACGTAAGAATTGCGGCATCCTCAAAAGGAGAAGGGTAAAAGGTGCTTGCTGCATGAGACAGATGATGTTCCGGAAACAGAATCTTCGTTTTTTTCTCCTCAAAATTTCCAATCTCTTTCAGGGAGTCTTTCAGGAGTTTTTTTAAAAACAATTTTTCTTTCAGCCAGACGGGCATTGCCTTTACAAACTGACCGAATCCTTTGGGCGCAAAGGCATAATACGTCTCAAGCAAACGCTCAAATTTCAGAAAAGGCTTATCATAAAAAGCGACAATACTAATATCGCTTAATTCAATTCCTTCTTCTTCCAGACAGTACCGGATTGCATTTTCCGGAAAGCCCGCATCGTGTTTCTTTCGGGTAAAACGCTCTTCCTGTGCAGCAGCAATGATTTTTCCATTGCAGATCAGGGCAGCAGCAGAATCATGATAAAAAGCAGAAATTCCGAGAATATACATTCGCCTGGTTTTTTATTGGAAAGAATATTTTTGCAAAAATACACACAGTCAGACGATATTTGTTAATTTTGCGCCAACCTTTTAATTAAAAAACAAGAATATGCATACAGGAATGCTACATTTACACAATTTTATGCGGTGGATTATCTTAATTACCGCTGTGATTGCTGTCATTACTTACCTTACCGGATTATTGAAAGAAAAAGAATTTTCCAAAGGAGCCGACAGAATCGGGCTGATTTTTACAATTGTAATGGACATTCAGTTACTCACCGGACTTTATCTGTATTTTAAAAGTGCCGCCTTTCAGAGCCTGACTTCAGATTTCGGAGCAACGATGAAATCCACCTACCTCCGGTTTTTCGGAATAGAGCACCTTATTGGAATGCTCATCGCCCTCATTCTTGTACACGCAGGAAGAAGCAGGGTGAAAAAATACGCAGAAAGCGGCAAAAAATACAGAATCGGACTGATTTTCTACGCACTTGCACTCATCATCATGCTCGCAATGATTCCATGGCCTTTCAGACATGAAATCGCAAAACCCTGGTTTCCGGGTATGCCTCTTTAATACAGCAGGCTCACCTTCTTTTTTTATACAAGTTGAATACAGATTTTTATCTTTCAGCGCTGATTCTCAGTACATTCAGAAGCTATGATTCTCTTCGTGCGGATTTTAGCCCGGGGATTAATTGCATTTTTGGGAAAAACGGTGCCGGGAAAACCAATATTCTGGACGCGCTTCACTTTCTCTCCCTTACCCGGGGATTCAGAAGTACAGCCGACAAACAAGCCGTAAAAGAGGGAGAAGCCTATTTTATGATAGAAGGGCAGTATCACAAACGGGGAGAAAACCAAAATACTCAGTGCAACTTTCTGCCGGGAAAAGGAAAAAAAATCCTCGTAAACGGAGTGCCCCTCACCAAAATGAGTACACATATCGGAGAATTGCCACTTGTGTCTATCCTGCCCGAAGATACCGAAATGATTAAGGGCGGAAGCACCCTCAGAAGGGCTTTTCTCGATACCCTGATTGCGCAGTATGATAAAGAATACCTGAACGCACTGATTTTTTATAAGAAAATCCTCGATCAGCGCAACGCACTCCTGAAATGGATGGGCGAAAACAAAACCTTTGACAAAGACCAGTTGCAAATCTGGACAGAGCAGCTCATCCCCCGGGGCATACAGATTGTGCAGATACGCAATCAATTTCTGGAAGACTTCACCCCATATTTCACCGGTTTTTTTCACAAAATCGTATCCGAATCCGAAACCCCCGAAATCAGTTATCTCCCATCCGTATCAGACAATACCGTATCGGGGTGGCAGGAAGCAATGGAAAAAAGCCTATCCAAAGACAGAGCACTGGAAATCACCTCCACCGGAACCCACAAAGACGACCTGAGTTTTAAAATACACGGCAGAGAAGCAAAAACCTTTGGCTCCCAGGGACAGCAAAAAACCTTCGTCATCTCCCTGAAACTCGCAGAGCACAAACTGATAACCGACAAACTAAACTGCCCCCCAATTTTGCTGCTCGACGATATCTTCGACAAACTCGACGAACACCGCCTCAAATCCATAGCAGAGATTCTCGGTCACGACACACAGGGACAGATTTTCATCACCGACACCTCCTACGAAAGACTACATTCCGTATTTACCGACAGCCCCAAAGAAGTACAGTACTTTCAGGTAAAAAACCATACGCTGAAGGGGTATAAACCGAAGTAACTCCACAAGCCTCAATTTCCGGCAGCATTATAAGCCTGGCAGCCTCCGAAAGACCCTACTTTTGACATTCTATAAAAAACAGGGTTTTGAAAAGGGAATACTTACCTTTTTTCAGCCCGATAAATGAAAGGATAGCTCAGTCAGCTGTCGTTTTACTTTTCCTTTAAAAAGTCAAATATAGCCTTTAAAACTTTTTCTGCTTGCTCTTCCTGTGGAAAATGTCCGCTTGTTTCTAATTTCATTGTCCTGGAGTTAGAAAAACCACTTTGGAACTTTTCAAGATTATGAGGTTTGATTACAGTATCTTTCATTCCCCAGATAAACAATGTTGGTTTGTCTGAAATGCTTTTTCGTTTGTTCCAAAGTTGTTCAAACCAATCCTGATCGTTCAACAATGATTTTGCAAATGCCAGAGCCCCGTTTCTTTGCGTTCGGTCTGCAAAAGGTCGGGTGTACTGTTTCAATAAAGTTTTATCAAGTTTGTTGTCTCCAAAGGATTGCGGTAAAATAAATTTAGGCGAAAAATTAAAAAAACGATAAAGAAAAGGAAGTAGCGGACTTTTCAAAACCTTTCGAAGTTTAATATAGTCGGGGTCATTTTCGCTACTCCAAAGCCACGAATTGAGGATGATTAAATTTTTAATTTTTTCAGGATATTGCATAGCGAAATTCAATCCAACAGGCCCGCCAAAATCGTGAACCACAAGCGTGATATTTTCCAGCTGTTTTTCAAGCACAAACTTTTCCAGCGTCTTGCTGTGGTTTTGCGTTGAATAGTCGTATTCTTTCGGCTTATCAGAAAGGCCAAAACCGATATAATCAATTGCAATACACCGGAAATCGGATTTAAGTCCCTTAATAATGTTTCTATAATCAAAACTCCAGGAAGGCGTCCCATGAACAAACAATATTACTTCCCCCTGTCCTTCCTCTATATAATGAAGGTTTTGATTATTAACGTTAAAGTAGTTAGCGGAGAATGGGTATTCAACCCTGTCTAACCATGTGAAGTTTTCCTGTGCCATAATTTTAAAAAGTATTATAATAAATAATGCGAATAATTTTGCTTTTCCTTGTTAATTTAAAAGCAAAATTCGGCATTTATTAAAACACTAATCTTGGTCTATACCAACACTAGAATCTAACGTTATTAAAAAGCTTGCTAAAATTTGTCGGGTCAACCCCTAAATAAGAGGCAATGTACTTGTGCGGCACAAGCTGAAGTAAATGTGGGCTGCGTTGACAGAAAGTTTTGTATCGTTCTTCAATTGTCATACTATGCAGTTCAATATGCCTGTTTATAATACCCGCCAGGATTGTTTCTGTCATTCGTCTGAAAAGACGTTCAACCTGTTGCGATTCGTCAAAAATGATTTGTAGTTCGTCAAAAGTAATGTATTCCAATTCACAGTCAGTAAGGCAGGTCAAAAAGTATTTTGAAGGAGTTTGAAATGAATAGGATTCAGGAATGGCGCACAAATTTGGCGGATAGGTAAAAGCGATTACGTGTGTTTTCTTTTCTGCATCGAAGTATGACATTTGTACACCACTTTTTACAAAATAAAGCTCCCGTTGAATTTGTCCCGGAACGATTATGAATTCCCCCTTTTTAAAGGTTTTTGTCTTTAGTTTTTTTGTCAGCAAGTCATAGTCAGATATACTGATGGCGTGAAAATGGTTAAAATATTCATGTCTTTCCATTCTTTAATATTGAGTTGTCATAAAACCAGAGCGAACGTCCCGCGCACCATTGCTTTCCGTTTTACCAGCCACAAAGATAAATATTTTTTCGCCATTACGACAAAAACAGCAAAAAACCACTATTCTCAAACCGGTCAGGGACTCCATTTGTTAAAACAACTCCCGTCCCCCCCATCAATTACACTCATACTCCACAAACAAAGTATCCCCGTTAGAAAAATGCACCTGAACCGGATAATTATTGGCATCCAGCGTATAAGTAAGGCTAATGGTATCACTCGGTGGGAATGGAAAGGGAGAATATACCCGAATGATTTTTTCAGGCAAAGCATCACTATGCAAACTACTGATATAGGGAGGAGGGGTCTGTAAGGTAAAGTAAAAAACATAAGAAGATAAATTCCAGTAATCCGTGATATTGTTTGGGTAATAGCAAGTGGCAATATG